>CAKSSH010000005.1 GCA_934488695.1 uncultured Oscillospiraceae bacterium | reverse complement strand
GTCCTGAGCAATTGGAAGCGTTTTTAACGGATTTGTCGGCGGGTCGGGATTCATTTCAAACGGCGCGGCGCCGGGTGCGCCAGCGCTGCTGTCATCCCGATACGGGACCGGATGCCGGCTGCCGCGGCGTTTTACGGGCAATTGATTTTGAGGAAATTGAGGAGAAAACATGAAAAAGGTAATCACATACGGGACTTTTGACTTATTGCATTACGGGCATATCAATCTGCTGCAGCGTGCCAGGGAATTGGGCGATTATTTAATTGTTGCACTGTCCACAGATGAATTCAATTGGAACTGTAAACAAAAAAAGTGCTATTTTTCCTATGAAGAAAGAAAACGGATGCTGGAGGCTATTCGTTATGTAGACTTGGTGATTCCGGAGGAAAGCTGGGAGCAAAAAGAGCGGGACGTCAAGGAGTTTCGGGTGGATACCTTTGTTATCGGGGACGATTGGAAAGGGAAATTTGATTTTCTGAAGGACGCCTGCGAGGTTGTTTACCTTTCCAGAACGCCCGAAATATCGACAACACAAATTAAAAAGGACCTCAAAAACTGAGGCGGGGAGCGCGGCAGATTGAAACGCATGAAAAAAACGATTAAGCATTTTATGCAAAACAGCAAAGTGCTTTACGGGCTTTACAAATGGCTGATAGTACGCCGGCGGACGCGTACATTTCAGCGCTTTTGCCGTCAAAATCCCATCGAAGAAAAAACGATTCTGTTCGAGTCTTTTCAGGGACGGCAGTACACCTGCAGTCCGAAGGCCATGTATTTGGCTGCGCTTGGCGACGAGCGCTTTTCGGATTACACCTTTGTCTGGTCTCTGCGGGATCTGAAAGCACATTCATTTCTGAAAGAAGACCCCAGGACCCGATTGATTCGATACGGAAGCCGCGGCTATCTCAAAATCGCCGCCTGCGCAAAATACTGGGTTACCAATTCTACCATGCAGCCCTATTTGACGCCGCGCCGCGGTCAGGTTTTTGTTCAAACCTGGCATGGGACGCCGCTTAAGCGTTTGGGATGTGATTTAAAGCTATCACCCAACAAATCCCAAAAGCTTTCTCAGGTGCACGCACAATATCGGCAGCAGGGCAAAAAAATCACCTGCTTTTTGTCTCCGTCTGTCTTTTATACCGAAAAAATTGCGTCGGCTTTCGCACTCACCGATGAGGAACGTGCCCAAAAAATCATTCCCTGCGGATATCCGCGAAACGATCGGCTGTTTTCCTGCACGCCGCAGGAAATCGAGCGTCTGAAACAACGTCTTGAGCTGCCGCCGGATAAAAAAATCCTGCTCTATGCACCGACCTTTCGGGATGATCACCATGAACGCGGAAAGGGCTTTTTATATGAAGTCGGCATTGATTTTGATCGGCTGTATCGGGAGCTTTCCGCGGATTATATCGTCTTGTTCCGCGCACATTACTTCATTATAAACGGGTTTGATTTTGAAAAATACGGTGGTTTTGTGCGGAATGTTTCGCATTATGACGATATCAACGATCTGTATCTTGTCAGCGATATGTTGTTGACCGATTATTCCAGTGTTTTCTTTGATTACGCCAATTTGTGCCGACCGATTATGTTTTTTATGTACGATTTTGAGGACTATAAGGACCGGCTGCGAGATTTTTACCTGGAGATGAGCGAATTGCCCGGCCCTATTGTTTATCGAAATGAGGATGTGTGCGACATGATTCGCCAAACAGCGCGCGATTTTGTCTTGGATGAGAAATACAAGGCCTTTAATCGGCGGTTTAATACATATAATGACCGAAACAGCAGCATGAGAGCATTGGGAGCGTGTATACGATGAGATCGGTCGGGAAACTTATCCGAAAAACGGGAAAGGTGTTGCACCGTTCCATGAAAACGGGATGGTATCGGCATTTTTATGTTCACAGCCGCCTGCGGGATCGGGCTGTGCTGCTGGAATCTCGCAACGGATTGGACGTTGCCGGCAACATTTTTTATTTGATGCAGGCAATGCAAAGCGGCCGTTACGGAAAACGCAAGCTGTACCTTTCGGTCTGCCCGCAGGTGCGCAGTCGCGCCGAGGCGCTTATTGCGCAGTATCGCCTGAGGGGTGTTTCTTTGGTGCGGCAGGGCTCCTTACGATATTATCGCCTGTTGGCGCAGGTTCGGTATCTGTTTACGGACACGTCGCTGCCGCGAGCTTATATTAAAAAGGACGGACAGATCCTCGTTAATACCTGGCATGGCACCCCGCTTAAAAAAATGGGGAAGTATAATCTGACAGAGCGTCATTCCATGGGCAATATTCAACGCAATTTGCTCTTTTCGGATTATCTTGTTTTTCCCAATGATTATATGCGGGAGACCATGCTGGAATCTTATAATATCGACACCTCTTTTCGAGGAGAAGCTCTGTGCGCCGGTTACCCGCGTAACAGCGTTTTCTTCCGTCCGCAGCAGGCACAGCAGTTACGGGAACAGCTGTTTCCGAAAAAGCGCCGTGTTGCGGTTTATATGCCGACCTGGAAAGCCGAAAACATGGGAGAAACGCTGGACAGCTCGCTGCGTGCGTTGCGCAAGACGCTTTCGGAGATCGATGCTCTGTTGCAGGACGACCAGCTGCTGCTCGTCCGTCTGCACCCGCTGGTCGGCGCATCGGCGGATCTTTCCGGCTTTGCGCATATCAGGCCTTTTCCGAAACAGCTGGAGGCATATGAGGTCCTCGCAGCTTGCGATGTGCTGATTACCGATTATTCCAGCGTGTTTTTCGATTTCGCCTGTTCCGGTAAGCAAATTTTGCTTTTTACGCCGGACGAACGAGAGTATGACGCGCAGCGCGGTTTTTATTTTGAGCTGTCTCAGCTTCCCTTTCGCCGTGTGGTGACGCCGGCGGAGCTGACTGCGGCGTTGGAGCTGCCTGTTTCGTATGACGCTGCGGCGTTTCAGCAGCGCTTTTGCACGTATGACGGCCCCGACAGTGCCGATCGTATCCTACGGCATGTTTTGAACGGGGAGGACACCTGCAAGGTGGTGCGTTGTCGGCCGAGCGGTAAAAGAAGAGTGCTGTTTTATTGCGGCGGCCTTTTGCAAAACGGCCTGACAGCTTCTTTTAAAAACCTGCTCAGTCAAATTGATTTGCAGCAGCGCGAATATTATCTCGCTATCAAGCAATCTGCCTTTACAGCGCACCCGGAGCGGCTGGACGGCCTGCCGGAGCAGCTGCGACTGTACAGCATGGCCAGCCCCTTGTCTTTTACGCCGCTGGAAGGGCTTGCATTGGCGTTTTATTATTATCTCGGCTGGGAAACCCGGCTGATTCGTCGCCTTGCGGATCGAGCCTATCGCCGCGATTTTTGCAAGCACTTCACCGGTCTTGAAATGCAGGACGTGATCCATTTCAGTGGCTACGATAAATATATTCTGCGTCTTTTTGAGCAGTGGCCCGCGAACAGGACGGTTTTTGTCCATAGCGATATGGAACGCGAAATGACACAACGTCATAATCAGCACCGTCTCACGCTGCGTCGTGCTTACCGTAATTATGACAGGGTGGCGGTTGTCACGCCTGCAATGGCAGAGGTTACGGCGCGTATCAGCGGCCGCCGGGATAACATTGTGGAGGTCGAAAACAGTATCAATGCTCGGCAAATCATTCATAATGCCAACAAGCCCATTGTTTTTCAGCGCGAAACCCGGTGCAGTATTCTTCATCCGGGCGGAATTGAGGGTATTCTTCGCGAGCCGGGGCGCAAGTTTATCACGGTTGGTCGATTTTCTCCCGAAAAACAGCATTTTATGCTGATCGATGCTTTTGAAACCTACTGGGAGTCGCACCCCGACGCATACTTGATATTAATCGGCGGCCCGGGCGGACTGTACGGAAAAACAGTGGCCTACGCCAATGCGCAGCCCTGCAGTCGGCATATTGCCGTGATTCGCTCTGTTGAAAACCCCATGCCGATTTTGCGGCAGTGCGATTTGTTCATTTTAAGCTCGAAATATGAGGCTCAGCCGATTGTGATCTTTGAAGCGGACGCTCTCGGTGTTCCGGCAATCTGTACCGATATGCCGGGTCCGGCCGAGCTGCTCGGTCGCTTTGGCGGGACGTTGGTTCAAAACAGCAAACAAGGGATTTTGCAGGGAATACAAGCGTTTGAGGAGGGCTGTGTTCGGCCGATGGGTATTGATTTTGAAAAATACAATCGGCAGGCACTTGCCCAGTTTGAAGATTTGTTTAATCTCAAGGAACAGGAGCAGACCCATGAAAAAGTTTTTCCGAGACATTCGGCGGTATAATCCGTACGCCGTTTATGCCGCTAAGGCAGAACTGAAATCCAGCGTGGCGGATTCTTATCTGAATTGGCTTTGGTGGATTTTGGATCCGATTCTTTTTATGCTGGTTTACGCCTTTGTGGTTCAGATAGTTTTTCATACAAAAGAAGATAATTTTGCCGTTTTTGTCTTTATCGGATTGACGGCTTGGGATTTTTTCAACCGCACCTTGACGAACAGCGTTAAGCTGGTACGAGCCAACAAGAGCACAGTCACCAAGATATATTTACCCAAATATGCCCTGGTTCTGATAAAAATGTATGTCAATTTTTTTAAAATGCTGATTTCTTTCGGGCTGGTTATTTTTTGTATGATTCTGGATCGGATTCCGGTCACCTGGAATCTTTTATACATTCCGCTGATTTTGATAGTACTGTTCACGGTAACTTTCGGGTTTGCAACTATTTTTATGCATTTCGGCGTGTTTATCGAGGATCTGTCTAACGTGGTGACGGTGCTGCTGCGGCTTTTATTCTATATGTCCGGCGTTTTTTATTCCATTGAAAAAAGAATCAGCAATGTCAGTGCATTGGCCGGACGGCTGCTTACCAATCTAAACCCGATGGCTTTGATTATTTCCTCTATGCGTCGGGTAATGCTATACGGTCAGGCGCCGAATCTCAGAATGCTGCTGGTTTGGCTGCTGGTTGGTATACTGGTGTCGGCAGTGGGATTGCACACGGTTTATAAATACGAAAACAGCTACACAAAGGTGATCTGAATGAGTAAAGCGATTTCTGTTCGGAATTTATGGATCGTTTATCGCAGCCTGAAGGCGGTTTCTTCCAAACGCGCCATTTTTTCCTTCGGAAAAAACAAATTAGAAACATTTGAGGCAATTCGGGATGTTTCCTTTGATATTGAAGAAGGGCAGGTTGTCGGCTTGATTGGGCGCAACGGCAGCGGAAAATCAACCTTACTGCGCTCTATCGCCGGTATTTTTTCCCCCGACCGCGGCAGCATTGACCTCTACGGAAAAACTGTTTCGCTGCTGTCAATCGGCGTTGGATTTCGTGCCAACCTTTCGGGAAGGGAAAACATTTATCTGTCCGGCCTTTTAATGGGATTTCGTCGCCATGAAATTCAAGAAAAAATAGACGAGATCATTGCCTTTTCCGAGCTTGAGAAATTTATTGACAAGCCGGTTAAAACCTATTCCAGCGGAATGTATTCAAAATTAGCCTTTTCCATTACCGCCGTTATGGAAACCGATATTATGCTGATTGATGAGGTTCTCAGCGTCGGTGATGAAAAATTTAAGAAAAAGAGCTTTAATAAAATTAAGGAATTGATCTCGGATAAACGGCGAACGGTGATGATTGTTTCACACAGTACAGAACAACTGCGTACGCTCTGCGATCACGTTATTTGGATTCATGACGGGCAATTGGTAATGCAGGGAGAGGCCAATCAGGTTTTGGATGCATATCGGGAATCTGTAAATAAGTAAGGGGGCGGCGGAATGAAACCGGATTTACTGTCGGTGCTGCAAAACGGCATGCCGACCTTTTCCAAGGGTCAGAAAAAAATAGCCGGTTATTTAACGGAACATTTCGACAAGGCGGCTTACTTGACGGCTGCACAGCTCGGACAAGCAGCCGGCGTCAGTGAGTCGACTGTGGTTCGTTTTGCCGGAGAGCTCGGCTTTGAAGGTTATCCGCAGCTGCAAAGAGCCTTGCAGGAGGTTAGCCGCAATATGTTGACAGCTGCACAGCGCATGGAGGTTGCCAGTGACCAGATGGATGTCAACCAGGTGCTGGAAAAGGTGCTGCACGCCGACATTGCCAAAATCCGTAAAACCCTGGACGAAATGGACAAGGGCGCTTTTGACCGGGCAGTGGATGCAATTATCCGGGCGCGCCGTATCTTTTTGATCGGAACCGGCAGTGCCGCGGTGCTGATGAATTTTTTAGCTTTTTATCTCAATCATATTTTTGATAATGTCCGTCCTGTCGGCGCATCGGGAAACGATGTGTTTGAAAACATTCTGTCCATCGGACAGGGGGATGTGTTGATCGGCCTGAGCTTTCCGCGCTATTCCAGCCGGACGGTGAAGGCTATGCAGTATGCCAGCAGCTGTCGAGCGACTGTGATTGCCATTACGGACAGCCTGGATTCGCCGATTGCCGAGTCCGCGGATCATTTGCTGCTTGCCTGCAGCGATATGGTATCCTTTGCGGATTCTCTGGTTGCACCGCTGAGCCTTATCAATGCACTGATTGTTGCACTGGGACTTCGGTGTAAGGACGAGGTATCGCAAAAATTGCAGCGGCTGGAGCAGCTGTGGCAGGAAAACGCGGTTTATAAGGGGCGTCACGGAATTTGACAAAAAGACAAGAACAAGCTTGGGACTTGATTGTTGTCGGCGGCGGCGCTGCCGGGATGATGGCGGCCGGAACAGCTGCAAGGCGCGGAAAATCAGTCCTTTTGATTGAAAAGAAGAAAGAGCCCGGCCGTAAGATCATGATTACCGGAAAGGGCCGCTGCAATCTGACCAATCATTGCTCGGCACAGCAGGTGCTGGATCATGTGGTTTCCAATCCGCGTTTTTTGTACAGCGCTTTGTTTGCCTTTTCACCGCAGGATACGATAAGCTTTTTTGAAGAGCTTGGCGTAGCGCTTAAAACCGAACGCGGCGGACGGGTTTTCCCGGCTTCGGATCGTTCCGAGGATATTGTTTCTGCATTACGCAGGTTTCTTCAATTAACCGGAGTATCGCTGCTGCACGATACAGTTGCAGCGGTGAAACAGCAGGAAAACGGTTTTTGGGTACGAACGGCTTCCGGCGAAGGAGCGGCTGCCCGTCAGGTGTTGATCGCAACCGGCGGTTTATCCTATCCGCGCACCGGATCAACCGGAGACGGGTACGTTTTTGCAAAAGCTTTCGGCCATCGGATTGTACCGACACGGCCGGCACTGGTCGGTCTTTGCTGCACCGGCGACAGGCACCGCCGAATGCAAGGTCTTTCTTTGCGAAACACCGGATTACAGCTCCTGCGCAAGTGTGATGGCAAAGGCCTTTACAGAGATCAAGGGGAAGTGTTGTTTACCCATTTCGGGCTGTCCGGCCCTACGCCGCTCAGTGCGAGCTCCTATTTAACGCAGCGTCCGCAGGATTTTGAAATCGTTTTGGATTTAAAACCGGGTCTTTCCCACGAAATGCTTTCGTTGCGTCTGGAACGTGATTTTCGGGAAAATCTGAACCGAGATTTTATCAATTCGCTGGGAGCGCTTTTGCCACGGCTTATGATCCCGGTTATCGTCGAAATGAGTGGAATCCCGCCGCATAAAAAGGTTCACCAGATAACCCGTCAAGAGCGGACGGAGCTTTGCTCGCTTCTCAAGGCTATGCCGTTTTCACTTTGCGGTACCGAGCCTGTTGAGCGTGCTATTGTAACGGCCGGAGGTGTTTGCGTGGAGGAGGTCGACCCCAAGACCATGCAATCCAAGCTTGTAAAGGGAGTTTACTTTGCAGGTGAAGTTTTGGATGTAGACGCCGTGACGGGCGGATACAATTTGCAAATTGCCTTTTCCACCGGTGTGGCAGTCGGAAATCATGTTTAAGCCCTGAAAGGAAGACGCTATGTTTTTTTACAGAATTGCCCGTGCGCTGATAACGCCGATTGTGTACGGCATGTTTCGGCTGCGGTATGTCGGAGTCGAAAACCTGCCGCAGCAGGGCGGATATATTATTTGCTGCAATCATCGGTCTTTTTGGGATCCGGTGCTTATTGCTCTCGGTGTTCGGCGACATCGGCTGAATTTCATGGCCAAAAAAGAGCTGTTTCGCAACAAGCTGTTTGGTGCGCTGATTACGAGTCTCGGTGCTTTTCCGGTGTCGAGAGGGCGGGGAGATGTCGGCGCGGTCCGGTATGCCGAAAATATTTTAAGCGAAAAAAAAGTGCTGTTGATTTTTCCGGAGGGAACCCGGAGTAAAAACGGTCAGCCGCGCCGGGGAAAGCCGGGCGCGGCACGCATTGCCGCAGATACCGGGGCTCCGGTGATCCCCGCGGCCATTTGCTGTGACAGGCACAGGCTCGGCTTTCGCAGTCGGGTGACGGTTTGCTTCGGCCCGCCGATAACCGACCACCCCGTCGTCCTTGAGGAAAACAGCCGAAATGAGGATATCCGCCGTTTCGGTGACCTTATTATGGAGAAGATTGTGTTGCTGATGAATCGGCACTTGGAAAAACCGGTAACGCTGCCGGAAGATCGGGAGGATTCCCGATGAAAAGATTGCAAATTTCGGTTGCAAAAACGGCCGGTTTCTGTTTCGGGGTTGACCGTGCGGTTCGGCTGGTGGAGCAGCTGCTTGATGAGGGAAAAAAGGTTTGTACGCTCGGGCCGATCATTCACAATCGTCAGATGGTAGACCGGCTTGCAAAACGCGGGGTTCGGATTATTGAGTCTCCCGGTCAGGCGCAGCCGGGAGAGACAGTGGTGATTCGCTCTCATGGTGTCGGCCGGGCAGTTTATGAACAGCTACAACGGGAAAACACCGCTTTTGCCGACGCGACCTGCCCGTTTGTTGCCAAAATTCATCGTATTGTGTCCGAACAGTCGGATGGTGAGGGGATTCTTTTTCTGGCAGGCAACGAGCAGCACCCGGAGGTGCAGGGTATTTTAGGTCATTTTTCTGGGGAAAGCCATGTTTTCGGCAGCCGGGTCGATTTGGAAAATTTTTTGAAAAACCGGCCGGAATATTGTCAAAAAAGACTAATTTTAGTCGCACAAACCACATTTCAGGTGTCTGAATGGAAAAAATGTAAAGAAATATTCAAAAAACTATGTACAAATTCAATCATTTTTGATACAATATGCATTGCAACCGATAAAAGGCAGCAAGAGGCGGAGGAGCTTTCGCAAAAAAGCGATTTGATGATCGTTGTCGGCGGAAAGGACAGCTCTAACACTGCCAAGCTGTGTCGGGTTTGTGCACAGCACTGTCCGACGGTGCATGTGGAAAGCGCTGAGGAGATTCCTCCGGAGCGTATCCTTTGTGCAGATACTATCGGTGTCACGGCCGGCGCCTCGACACCGTCGTATATAATTAAGGAGGTACAGAATACCATGACTGAGATTCTGGAAAACAACAAAAACGAGGCCGAAGTCAATGAGGCCGAAACCGCAGCAGTGCAGGCGGGAGATGAGGGAGCGTTCGATTTTGAAAAAGCAATCGACGATACCTTTAAAAAAGTACATAGGGGACAGCGTGTGAAGGGCATTGTCGTTGGCATTAACCCTTCGGAACTGCAAATAGATTTGGGTACCAAGCATGCTGGCTTCGTACCTGCCGATGAGTTTACCGCGAACGGAACTGTCCGGCTGGAGGACGCCGTCAAGATTGGCGACGAGATTGAGCTTGAGGTAACCAAGGTGAACGACCAGGAGGGCTATGTTCTGCTCTCTAAGCAGAAAATCGATTCTTACAAGGGCTATGAGGATATTCTGGCTGCTAAGGAAAATGACGCAACGCTTGAGGGTGTGGTTTTTGAGGTCATTAACGGCGGCGTGCTCGTTAATGCCAAAGGAACGCGCGTTTTTATCCCTGCCAGCCAGACCGGTATTCCCCGTGACGGCGATATGAACATCCTGCTTCATCAAAAGGTTGGATTCAAGGTGTTGGAGACCGAGGACAAGCGCGGCAGAAAGCGCGTTGTCGGCTCTATTAAAGCGGTTGCCAATGCAGAGCGCAAGGAAAAGGCTGCAAAGCTTTTCGAGACTTTGGCTGTCGGCAACACCTACACCGGTACGGTGAAGTCGTTGACCAGCTATGGCGCTTTTGTCGATATTGGCGGCGCAGACGGTATGATTCATGTTTCCGAGCTTTCCTGGAAGCGCATTAAGAATCCGGCACAGGTGGTTTCGGTTGGCGATGTGGTGGAGGTTTATGTTAAGGCCTTCGATCCCGAGACGAAAAAGATTTCGCTGGGCTATAAAAAAACCGAGGACAATCCTTGGGAAATTCTGAAGAACACCTATAACGTCGGGGATGTGATTCACGGCAAGGTGGTTTCGCTTCCTGCTTTCGGTGCTTTTGTCACCGTGATCGACGGAATCGACGGATTGGTGCACATCTCTCAGATCGCTAACCAGCGGATCAACAAGCCGAGTGATGTGCTGAAAATCGGAGACGAGGTCGACGCCAAGATTATCGGCATCGACTATGAAAATCAGCGTGTAAGTCTGTCAATCCGGGCACTTTTGGACCAGGAGGCAGCCGCGGAAGAAAAAGAAATTGTCGAAGCTTATGAGGCGCAGCAGGCCGAAGAACAGCCTGCAGACGAGCAGTAAAAAGACCGGGCGCAGGGAAAATCCCTGCGCCCGATTTTTTGTTGCAAAACATTTTTGTTTTATTGGAAAATGCTTTCGCTGCAATGTGGCTGTAAAGCCGTTTTTTGTACCGCGCGGCCTTAGGTATCCCGCTGCCGCGATTTGGCGCTGCGCTGCTGTGCTTTGGCATATTTACAAAAGCTGCTGAGCGGGCAGCGATCGCATTTCGGCGCGCGTGCGGTACAAAGGGCGCGGCCGTGCAGGACAATGCGGTGGCAAAAATCGCTGGAATCCTCCGGTGGCAGCAGTCGCTTTAATTCCATCTCGATTTTTTCGGGGTCATGTTGTGCTGTAAGACCGATTCGGCCGGAAATGCGGATGCAATGTGTATCAACGACAACAGCAGGTTTTCCATAGACGTCGCCCAAAATCAGATTTGCCGTTTTTCGGCCGACGCCGGGCAGGGTGATCAACTGCTCCAGTGTATCGGGAACCTGTCCGTTAAAACGGGTCAGCAGCTGCTGTGCCATAGCCTTAAGGTCACGTGCCTTGGTTTTATAAAGCCCGCAGGAGCGAATGCATTTCTCAAGGTCGGCAAGCTCCGCCTGCGCAATGGATATAAGGGTCGGATATTGGGCAAACAGCTCTCGGGTAACCAGATTGACCCGTGCGTCGGTACACTGCGCCGACAACCGGGTGGCCATTAAAAGGCGATAGGGCTCATCCGCCTGCAGAGAGCAAACGGCGTCCGGGTAAAGCTGCTTTAAGGCTTCATTTGTGCAAAGGGCAAGCTCTTTTCGGGTCATGGAGAAGCTCCTTTTTGTGAAGTTTCTTTTATTTTAGCATAAATTGTCGTAAGCGCCAAGAGTTTTTGTGAAAATATCTTGCAACCGACAGGCAAAAAAGGTATAATAAAAACATCTGAACAAACGGAGGGATTGTATGTACCGCAAAATGCTGGATTCAATCGATTTTTTAAAGGAAAGCGATCCGACGCTTTCGGAAATGATGCAGCGTGAACTTGTGCGTCAAAGACGGAATATTGAGTTGATTGCTTCAGAAAACATTGTTTCGCCGGCAGTGCTGGCCGCTATGGGCAGTATCCTGACCAATAAATATGCCGAGGGTTACAGCGGCAAGCGCTATTACGGTGGCTGCGTTCATATCGACGAAATTGAGACGCTGGCAATCGAGCGCGCTAAAAAGCTGTTTGGAGCGCAGTTTGCCAACGTGCAACCACACTCGGGCGCTCAGGCAAATTTGGCTGTTTATTTTGCGCTTCTGGAACCGGGGGATACGGTTCTGGGCATGAGCCTTGCAGACGGCGGTCACCTTACACACGGCTCGCCTGTGAATCTTTCCGGTAAATACTATCACTTCGTTTCTTACGGTCTCACGGAGGATACGCAGCAAATTGATTATGACGCTCTTGCCGAAAAAGCGCGTGAATGTAAACCGCGTCTGATTGTTGCCGGCGCCAGTGCCTATCCGCGGGCAATTGACTTTGAAAGGATCGCCGCAATTGCCCATGAAGTCGGCGCGTATTTTATGGTGGACATGGCGCATATTGCCGGTCTGGTTGCCGCCGGACTGCATCAAAATCCGGTGCCGTATGCCGATGTTGTGACATCAACCACACATAAAACCCTGCGCGGACCGCGCGGCGGCATGATTCTTTGCCGTGAAGAGCTCGGTGCAAAAATCAATAAAGCTATTTTCCCGGGGACGCAGGGCGGACCGCTGGAGCATATTATTGCGGCAAAGGCAGTCTGCTTCGGTGAAGCGCTCCGTCCGGAGTTTAAGGTATACCAGCAGCAGGTTTTGAATAATGCCAAGGCTTTGGCCGCGGCGTTGACGGCGCGCGGATTTGACTTGGTTTCGGGCGGAACCGACAACCATTTAATGCTATTGGATCTTCGCAGCCGCGAAATTACCGGCAAGGAGCTGGAAACACGGCTGGATGAGGTGTATATCACCTTAAATAAGAATGCAATCCCCAATGACCCGCAAAGCCCGTTTGTCACAAGCGGGGTGCGCATCGGAACGCCGGCGGTGACGACTCGCGGCATGCAGGAGGCGGATATGGATCTGATTGCACAGTGTATTGATCGCGCGGCCCGAGAGGATTTTGCACAGCACATCGAGGAAATTCGCGACACTGTTTGCGCACTGACGCAACGGTATCCTCTATACGCGTAAATTTCAAGACCGAAAAAAAAGGGGGTGGAAAGCTTTGCAGCAGGTACCGTTGGCGGACGCGATTCGTCCGGAAAGCCTTGATGAGGTGGTCGGTCAGCAGCATTTGCTGGGAGAAGGAAAAACGCTGCGCCGCATTATTGATTCGGGAACCATTCCCAATATGATTTTTTACGGACCGAGCGGCGTCGGGAAGACGACGGTAGCCTCCATCATCGCCAAAAAAACACGGCGCCGGCTGTATAAGCTCAACGGAACAGCCACCTCGGTCGGCGATATAAAGGAAATTATTGCGTCACTGGACGGGTTTGACGGGCAGGATGGCGTCCTTTTATATCTGGATGAAATTCAGTACCTTAATAAAAAACAACAGCAGTCGCTGTTGGAATATATTGAAAACGGCCGTATTACCTTGATTGCCTCTACGACCGAAAACCCGTATTTTTACGTATATAACGCTGTGCTCAGCCGCTGTACTGTTTTTGAGTTTCGCCCGGTGACGCCGGCGGATGTCGAAAAGGCGGTGCTGCGTGCTTTTCAAAAAGCCGGAGATCGCCTGTCGGCGCGTGTTTCATCAGAGGATGGGGTTGTGCCTTATATTGCACAGCACTGTGGCGGCGATGTGCGAAAGGCTATGAACTGTGTGGAGCTTTCGGTGCTGGCTGCCCCCAGTGACCCGGAGGGGAAGCTGTGCGTTTCTTTGGCATCTGTGGAGGAGCTGTGCCAGCGAAGCAGTATGAAGTATGACCGGGATGGTGACGAGCATTTTGATATTCTTTCGGCCTTTCAAAAGTCAATTCGCGGTTCGGATGAAAATGCCGGCTTGCATTACCTGGCCCGCTTGTTGACGGCCGGAGATTTGCTCTCGGCCTGTCGGCGGCTTTTGGTGACTGCCAGTGAGGACATCGGACTTGCCTATCCACAGGCAGTTTCCATTGTGAAGGCTTGCGTAGACAGCGCCTTGCAGTTAGGACTGCCTGAGGCGCGACTGCCGCTTGCACAGGCGGTGATTTTGCTGGCAACGGCGCCGAAATCCAATTCGGTCATTTGTGCGATTGACGCAGCTATGCAGGATGTCTCATCCGGAAAGGCCATGGATGTTCCGGCACATTTGCGGGACTCTCATTATGCCGGGGCTGCCAAAATGCAGCACGGCCAGGGCTACCGGTATGCGCACGATTTTGAAAATCATTATGTTGCGCAGCAGTATCTGCCGGATAATCTTGTGGATCGGGTGTACTATCATTACGGTGAAAACAAAAATGAACAGGCGGCTCGGCGGTATTGGGATGAAATAAAAAAAGCGTCGGGTTCTACGAAAAATTCGGATAAGAACGTCAAAAAATAATATTGCAAAGCTGTCGGACAATAGGCGTGTCAACGTAGCAGATCCCGCATGGGGATAACGGCTTATTCGGTTGACAAACAGCAGCCGCACGTCAAAAGGTGCAGGCCCGGATATCGGACCTGCACCTTTTTTGTCTCAAAAATGTTTGCCCCGAGGACACTGCCTACGGCCTGTGATAGACCGCGCCGAGCAAACCTACGGGAGTACAAACCGTTTTTATGCACTGACCATTAATCTTTTACGAACGGAGGCCTTCAACCCGCTGTATTACCTTTGACAGCGGCAAAACAAGAAACCCGAGAGCAAAGTTGGAAATACCGTGCAGCACGTCCCACGGCAGACCGGCGACAATCCAGGCAAACATTTGAGGCAGCGTCAGCCCGAATGCCAGCGCTTGAAAAGGCGCATAAAGACTGCCGTACAGAAATCCATGCAATGCACACAGCGATGGGTAAAGAAAAAAAGCAGCCTTTTTGGAAATGTTTTGCGGAATCAGCAGGGCAGCAGCCCAAAGCAGCGGCCAGAGGTATAGGTAGGGGACCCACCAAAGGGAAAATCCGGAAAACAATCCGGTCAGAAACACAAAAACCAGGACAGGAATCAGCGCTTTTTTGCGATATACCACCGTCAGCAGCACCGTGAACATTGCAATCAGATGTACATTCGGAAAAACCTCCATCAGTATTTTAGAGGCGTACATCAGCGCTCCGTACATCGGGAACAGTGCAAGTTCAAACAGGGTCAGCTTATTTTGTGTAAACCAACTCATAAGCATCACCGTCGGCAAATTTAGTTGCGTCCACCCCGGTGTTCATATAGGCGCCATTTTGGAAAAATGCCCAGTACGCCTTGTCGGTATCATAATCGGCGCGGATACCGTTGACGACTTTTACGTAAAGACCGTAGCTGCTTTGATCGCCCGCAATTAGGTTTTCTGCAAGCAGTGCCTCACCGACTGTTTCGGCGTCGGTTTTTAATGTAAAGGTGACGGACTTGTCATCCGCTTTCACGGTAACCTTCAAGGTTTTTTTGCCGTCTCCAAAGGTTTTGTCGGCAGTATAAACAGCACTATCCCAAAGAGACGCTGCGGCAGCTGTGCTTTGAGGCAGTGAGGAGGATTCCGCACTCTTTTTGTTGCAGGCAGCAAACGAAAAGACGCTTAGGCAAAGAAGCAAGACGGACACGTAACGCAGTAAATTATGTTTATTGGTTTTCATGAAAAATCCTCCTCATAGAACGACGCTTTTTGCAATATTTTTTGCGTCGAATTTTTTCTATTTTATCACAAAATGGGGCTTTTTTCAAGCTTTTCATTCATATTTATTTTTCGTCTCTGCATAAAATACAAAGAAAGGGGAGAGGCGCGTGATCCGTTTGTGTGAGCTTATGGAAAAGGATGTTATCAGTCTCGACAGCGGGCAGTGTCTGGGACGCGTCGGTGATGTGGAAATAGAGGTTCGAGAGCAAAAGGTCTGTACGATTGTCATCTTCGGCAGGCTCCGTTTTTTCGGACTGTTTGGTCGTGAGGACGACCTGTTAATTCGCTGGGAGGATATTGAGCTTATCGGCGAGGATACGATTTTGGTTAAAAAAACCTGTGGCTGTAAGCCGCCGCCCCGTCGAAAAAAACGGTTTTTTTAAAAAGGAGGAACGCTTATGGATTCTTACCGATTTCAAGAGACGTTTTTGGAAAGTCCGCCCGAGGCGGAGAAAAAGACAGACGGGGAACCTGTTTTGCCGCAGGACGAGCCGGACTCGTTTTCTGAAAGAGAGACACGTGCCGAGGGCTGTTTTCGGCTTGTGCTGATACAGACGGCGCTTTTTACGGTCCTATTGCTGACCGCCTTTCTTTTGCGCACGGTGGCGCCGAAAGCCTATGCCCGGTTTCACGGCGGATATCTTGCCGCCGTCACCGAAAAGGACATTGCATGGACGGATGTGCAAGGCTTTTTTTATAATATCGGTCGCTTTTTGTTTTCATCGTCCTCGGAAAATGCGGGATCTGCATCCTCCGGCGCCGCCGGTGCGGAATCGGAGAGTGTTTCCGGAACAAAGGGGCCAGCGGCGCCGGGCACTGCGGACGGGATGGAAGAAGGCGGCTCGGACGAGGCGGAGAGCATAAAAACAACCGGGAAAACCGTGAAGGACGAGCTTGGAGCGAACAGAGAAGAAAAAAGCGTAACAAAGGCGGGCAAAGCAAACAAATTAGTCCAAAAAGCCGCAGACAAATCCGCGCCGTATCAAGGTGGGATGGGCGGAGAGGACGGGGCGGCGATGAAGCGTGTTTCGCTCAATGCGTATCTGTTGACCGTGCCGATTCATGCGCCGACCTGTGGCAGTGTAACCTCCGCCTTTGGGCAACGAGTGCATCCGTTAACCGGGAAAAGCAGCTTTCACACCGGATTGGATATAGCAAATGCCGTCGGTACGCCGATTTATGCTGCGTTCTGCGGCGAGGTAGAAATGGTTGGGCAGGATGCAGTATACGGCAATTTTGTGCTGCTACGCCATTCCGACGGGTTGAAGACCTTTTACGGTCACTGTGAGCGGGTGCAGGCGAGGTCCGGTATGCGACTGCGAGCCGGGGAAATAATCGGATTTATGGGAAGCACCGGCTGGTCTACGGGACCGCATTTGCATTTTGAAATTCAAATTGACAATCGTCGCGTGGATCCTGCTTATGCATTGAGAGGGCTTGAGCAAATTGCAGTTTAATATTTTTGGAGCCCGTGTTACGGTCAGCTTTTTGCTTATCGCACTGCTTGCTTTTTTTGCTTTTACCGACAAGCAGGGGCTGTTCCTTTGTGCATTTACAGCGGCGCTTTTGCATGAGGGCGGTCATTTGATTGCTGTTCTGGCTTGTGCCTGCCGGGTGCAGTCACTGGAGCTGCTGCCCTGTGGCATAAAATTAAAACTGACCCGTCCGCTGTCGCTTTTGCCGATATCGCGGCAGCTGCTTATTTTACTGGCCGGCTGTGCAACAAATTTTGCAGTTTGTCTCATTCTTTTTTGGGGATGCGGTCGGTGGACGACGCCTTGCACGGTGCATTTGGCAACGGGGCTTTTTAATATGCTGCCGTCCGGCACGTTGGACGGCGGACGAGCATTGGAGGTCTTGCTGCCGGGTTGCCCAAGACTGTTGGATGTTTTATCAATGGGCTGCGCAGCACTGCTCTTTTTGGCAGGGGTTGCGCTGCTGCGCGTCAGCGGGTATAATGTCAGTCTGTTGATTACGGCGGCCTACCTTGCCGTGACGGTCATTGTGCGACAAAAAAGTTGAACTGCCGGGAAATGTATGGTATAATGAATAAATAAAAAAGAAACGGTGGGAAGTGCATGGATCTTCGGCAAAAGCTGGAAAGTGTTTTAATGCGGGTGCAAAAGCCGGCGCGTTATATCGGCGGCGAGGTAAACAGCGTTGTAAAGCAAAAAGACGAGGTGGATGTTCGATTCGCCTTTTGCTTTCCGGATACTTACGAAATCGGGATGTCGCATCTTGGGCTGAAGATCCTGTATCATATTTTAAACAGTCGGCCGGAAATCTGGTGCGAGCGGGTGTTTGCCCCGTGGTTCGACATGAAGGAGCTGATGCGGGAAAACGATATTCCGCTTTACGCGCTGGAAAGTCTCAGTCCGGTTTCGGAATTCGATATTATCGGATTTACATTGCAATACGAGCTTTGTTATACCAACATTTTGTATATGCTGGAATCGGCCGGAATCCCGCTGCTTGCGCGGGACCGTCATTCGCTTAAGAATTTGGTGGTGGCGGGCGGCCCTTGCGTCTGCAATCCGGAGCCGGTCTCGGATTTTATTGATTTGTTTATGTTGGGGGACGGCGAGGATCTGATTTTAGAGGTTTGTGATCTGTACCGGGAGCACAAAAAACGCGGAAGCACCAAGGAGGCGTTTTTAATGGAGGCTGCCCGGCTGGAGGGCGTGTACGTGCCGTCCTTTTATGACGTGGCTTATCATGAAGACGGAACGCTGAAATCCTTTTGTCCGAACCGCCCCGGCGTCCCGGCGAATGTGCGCAAGCGCGTTGTGCCGGATTTTGACGCCACCGCGTACCCGGATCGGTTTGTTGTGCCGTATATCGAAACGGTGCATGATCGTGCCGTGCTGGAGGTGTTGCGGGGATGTATTCGCGGGTGTCGGTTTTGTCAGGCCGGGTTTATTTACCGGCCGTATCGGGAAAAAAGCGTTGAAACGCTTTGCCGACAGGCCAAGGCCTTATGCAGCAGCACCGGGTATGACGAATTGTCTCTTTGCTCTCTAAGCACCAGCGACCACACTCAAATCGAACAGCTTTTATCGTCGTTGACGGAATGGTCGGATCAGGAGAAAATCAGCCTTTCTCTGCCGTCGCTGCGGGTGGACAACTTCTCTCGCGAGGTGCTTGATAAAATCAGCGGGATTCGTAAAAGCGGCCTAACCTTTGCACCGGAGGCCGGAACGCAGCGACTGCGCGATGTTATTAACAAAAACGTTACCGCGCAGGAGCTTGAAAACACCTGCCGTATTGCTTTTGAAGGCGGGTATACCGGGATTAAGCTGTACTTTATGATTGGCTTACCGACCGAGACAGATGAGGATATTGAAGGGATCGTGCACACGGCTCAAAGCGTTGTGGATTTGTTTTACCGAATGGAAAATCGCCCCCGTGGCAGAGGGGTCACGGTGACGGCCAGCGTAGCCACCTTTGTTCCAAAGCCGCACACACCGTTTCAATGGGAGGCACAGGATTCCTTGGAAACCGTCATTCGGAAACATCGGGTGTTGTGTTCGGTGCCTCACAGCAAAAAAATCACCTTGAATTACCATGCAAGCAACACCAGTATTTTGGAGGGCGCGTTTGCACGCGGTGACCGGCGGCTTGGCGCCGTGCTGCTCGCGGCATACCGGCAGGGCAGTATTTTTGACAGCTGGAGCGAGGGCTTTGACTTTGAAAAGTGGCAACGCGCTTTTGCACAGTGCGGCTTGGACATGGCCTTTTATCAAGGTCGCCGTCGCCCCTACGATGAGCTGCTTCCCTGGGCGCACATTGATTACGGCGTTTCGCAGGCGTTTTTAATGCGGGAGAGCCGCAAGGCCTATGCCGGGCAGACAACGCACAACTGTCGGCAGGCCTGCGCCGGCTGCGGTGCCGATTCGTTTGAGGGAGGGCAGTGCCGTGCATAGTATCCGAATCTTTTTTAGTAAGCGTGGACGTGCCAAATATATTTCTCATCTGGATATGACACGTTTATTTCAGCGTGCGGTGCGCCGCAGCGGAATTGAAATGTGGTATACCGAGGGATTTCATCCGCACCTGTATTTGACCTTTGCACTGCCGCTTTCGCTCGGCATAGAAAGTGACTGCGAGAGCGTCGATATGCGGCTTTTAGAGGATTTGACGCCGGAAACAGTTCGCCAACGCCTCAATGAAGCGCTGCCGCCGTCGGTGCAGGTTTGGCAGGTTGACGAGCCGCATTGCAAAGCTTCGGAAATAACGGCTTCGCGCTACCGAATCGTGCTGCCGAGTCTTGCCTGCGCACAGCAAGAAATGAAAAGCTTTCTTGCACAGGAGGAAATACCGGCGGTGAAAAAAGGAAAGGCGGGGGAACGGGAGATCAATATCCGGCCGCTGATTTATGCTGCGGAAATCAAAAGTGCGCAAGACGATTTGGTTTTGGATTTGCTGTTGGCTTCCGGAGACGCCGGCACATTAAATCCGCAGCTATTGCTTCGGGTTTTTTCGGAAAAAACTGCATTTTCCTGCGACGCGGCGCAGATTCTCAGAACCGAAATCCTGTGCGGAGACAAGCCCTTTTCCTAATAAAAAGTGTAAAAAACGCGGCTTTTCGGCCTTTATAAAAAGAAAAAAAGCGGCTTTCGATTTTTGCGTAAAATGCCGGCTTTCTTCCTGAAAATATGAACAGACAGATAAAAACGACGCATTCGGCGTGGGTTTTCGTTTGCGAGCCGCTTTGGCGCATATTTGTCCGGCCTGCCTCATAACCTTCTGTAAAGAGAACGGGAGGGCTGGGCGTGAAAAGATTTTTTTCTTGCCGTATGCGTTTATTCGGAAAAAAGATAGCGGCGCTGTTGCTGACGCTGGGCTTGGTTGCTGTTTTCGGCAATATTTTTCGGCCGGCAAGGCTTGCCGACGCATTGGTGCGGACGTCGGTCGGAGAGCTGCGTCCGACGGTCGTTCTGGACGCAGGACACGGCGGATTTGACGGCGGGACGGTCTCGCTGTACGGTACGCCGGAAAAAGAAGTTAATCTGGCCGTTGCGCTTGCCTCCTGTCGCTTTTTACAGCTTTTCGGATTTCGGGTTGTGCTGACCCGCAGTGAGGACACGGCTCTTGCTGCCGATAAAAAGCAGGATATGCATCGCAGGCTGGAGATTATCCGTCGGGAGCCGGATGCGGTTTTTTTAAGTATTCATCAAAATCATTTTACGGAACAAAAATATTTTGGCGCTCAGATGTTTTACGGCAGCCGCCGCGAACAGGAAAGTCGGCAGCTGGCTGCGGTGTTGCAGGATCGGTTTCGAGAAAATCTCAATATGCAAAACAACCGTCAAATCAAACCGGCACCGGCGGATCTGTATCTTTTTAAAAATGCGCCGCAGCCTTGTGTGTTGGTCGAGTGCGGCTTTTTATCCAACCCGGAGGAGGCAAAGCTGCTTGTGAATCCGGATTATCAGGGGCAAATTGCGTTTACGATTGCACAGGCTGTTTTTGAATTTCAGGCGCAGCCCCCGGCAGAAAGGAAGTAAAATATGGCACAGCAGAAGTTTAAAACCGTTTATGTTTGCAGTGAGTGCGGATATCAATCGCCGAAATGGAACGGGAAATGTCCGTCCTGCGGGCGCTGGAACACCTTTGAGGAAGAGGTGGTGTCCTCCGGCAGCGGAAAAACGGCGGCAGCGGCGGTTGAAACGGCTTTGGGGGAGTACTGCGAGCCGCAGAATATTCGGGAAATCAGCTCTGAGGATGAAGAACGCTACCATACCGGTGTCGGAGAACTGGATCGTGTTCTCGGCGGCGGTCTGGTGAAGGGTTCGCTTGTGCTGCTCAGCGGAGACCCCGGTATCGGAAAATCAACGCTGTTGTTGCAAATTTGTCGTTATTTGTGCGAGGGTCTTCGGGTGCTTTATGTATCCGGCGAGGAATCGGCTCGTCAAATCAAGCTGCGCGCCGGTCGGCTTGGGGTCGACAGCGAAAATCTGTTTTTGGTTTCTCAAACCAACGTTGAAACTATTATCAATACCATTGCGAAATTTACGCCTGATGTAGTTATGATCGATTCTATTCAAACAATGAACCTGCCTTCTGTGAATTCCTCCAGCGGCAGCATTACACAGGTGCGGGAGTGTACCGGCGTTTTGTTGCGTGTTGCAAAAACAGCCGGTATATCAATGTTTGTGGTCGGGCATGTCAACAAGGACGGGGCAATTGCCGGCCCGAAGGTGCTTGAACATATTGTGGACACGGTATTGTATTTTGAGGGCGATCGCAATATGTCGTTTCGACTGCTGCGCGCCACCAAAAATCGGTTTGGCTCCACCAATGAAATCGGCGTTTTTGAAATGCGCAGCGATGGTCTGCACGAGGTGCCGAATCCCTCCAAAATGCTATTGTCGGAGCGGCCGATCGGCGTTTCCGGAACTTGTGTGGTTGCAGTGATGGAGGGGACTCGGCCGATCTTAGCTGAGGTGCAGGCTCTTGTAAGCAAAAGCGGCTTGGCTGCGCCGCGCAGAGTCTCAACCGGTTTTGATTATAATCGAGTGGCAATGCTGCTTGCGGTGCTTGAAAAGAGAGTCGGATACTTTTTTGGAAATTTGGACAGTTATGTCAATGTCATCGGAGGTCTGCGGCTGGATGAGCCGGCGGCGGACTTGGCGGTTGCCGCTGCGCTGGTTTCCAGTCTGGTGGATCGACCTGTGGATGAAAATGCGCTGGTGTTCGGCGAAATCGGCCTGGCGGGCGAAATCCGTTCGGTGATGAACGCCGAGGAACGGATTCGGGAGGCGGTTCGGCTTGGGTTTCACAAGTGTATTATTCCTGCGCAGAACGAGAAAACGCTGCTGCACCGGCCCGATAAAATCGAGATCGTCGGCGTTTCCAATCTTAAAGAAGCTCTGTCTCATCTGAAGAATTAAAAAAAGCCGGCTCCTCTTCTTCGACGATCGGCGTAAAGTAAATGCACTGCAAATTGCCGCAGTGCTTTGCTTTGGAGGTGTCGCAGAGACAGCAGCACCCCTCTTTTTGGTATTTACACGGATAATTGCAGGAAATGAGATTCACGGTATTCACCCCCTTTTTATCTTTTGCGCCGATATGTGGTTTATGCATGATGAAAATTCGACGGTAAATCCTGAAAAAAATTCATAATAGCCCGCTTTTCTTCCAAAATAAAAAAGAAAGGGCGGGATTGAAATGCGTGCCGGAAGGGTTCTTTTGGGAATTTTAATGCTGGCGGCGGCTGTTACTGCCGCCGCCAATATCTTTTCTGACAGTGTGACCGCTGTCACGGTGTGTCGTCTTACAACGGAAAACTACGCTCCGGCTGTGTATGTCAGTGGGACTTTGGAGGAACAAAAAGAGACCGCAGCGGCAATGTACGGCGCAAAAACAAGCGGCGGCAGACAAATGCTGGTGACGGCATGGGTCAGCGAGGACAATATCAGCCGGCTTCGGGTCGGTCAGCAGGCAATGGTGACCGGCGGTGCTTTTCCGGGGCGCAGCTATAGCGCCGTTGTCATGACAATTGGCGACAGCGCAAAAAAAACGACCCTCGGCGGGACGAAAGCGGTTGCGGTGGAGGTGCGGCTGAGAATCAATGAGGCGGATGCGGCCTTGAAATCCGGCTTTACGGCGCGAGTGCAGATTTTGACTGAGGACGAAAGTCCGGTTTCTGTAGTGCCATACAGTGCTGTTTTGCAGGATGAAAACGGGGAATATGTTTATTTGTATGAGGACGGGCGGGCGCGTCGGGTCAATATTGAAACCGGAGACGAGCTTTTAAGCGGCTTTGAACTGCTGACCGAGTTTGAGCCGGAGGATCGTGTTATATTAAACGCCGCCGACGTTCAAAAAAACGGCAGTCCGGTCTCCTTGCAAAAGGAGGTGTAAAATGCGGTTTTTACAGGCAACTTTTCGGGGATTATGGCGCCGTCCCGCAAGAATTTTGTTTCCGGCAATCAGTGTTGCCATCGGAGCAGCGTCGGTACTAATGGTTTTTGCAGCCGGCTCGGTCGGAAAACAAACGGTCTGTGATGAAATGCGACGATTGGGGCTCGGCCAGCTGCTCGTCACGCCGCAAGACGAAACAGCCTTAACCGCCCGTGAGCTTGAGCATATCCGACAAAGCAATGTGGTGCAAACTGCTTCTCCCTTGATTCAGACAAACGGGACGATCTTTTCGATTCGAGGGGACAAAAATTGCATCGTCAACGGCGTTGACGAAACCGGTGCGGAACAACTTTATTTGTCAGTTTGCTGCGGCCGGTTTTTTCAAAAGAGCGATCTTGTCGGTGCGCGCCCGGTTTGTCTCGTGGATAGCCGATATGCAACGGCGACTTACGGACGAAAAAACATTGTCGGCAAAAAAATCTCCCTGACCCTCTCACAAGGGCAGCTTTTTTTGACGGTTGTAGGGGTAATCGATGTTGACGCAAGTCCGCTCAGGCGTTGGTTTTCCGAGGAGCAGCAAACGCAGCTTTATTTGCCATACTCACTTTTGCGCCGAGCCGACGGGGAGGATGCGTTTTGCAGTATTGCCGTGCAGGTTGCACCCGGGGTCGAGGTGCAAAAAGCGCGGGCGGTGCTGTCGGGTGCTCTTTCCCGGCAATGCGGGAAGGACAGCTTTTGGATCCGGAACACTGAGCAGCAAAGCAGACAGCTTCAAGGGGTTGTGGAAAAAATTACCGATATTTTGTCGGTGCTGGCCGGCGTATCGCTGTTGGTTTCGGGGATTTCGGTCATGACGGTCATGCTGTTTTCGGTCGGAGAGCGCACGCGGGAAATCGGGCTTCGGAAGGCTCTCGGTGCCGGGTCGGGGGATATTTTGTTTTCCTTTTTAGCACAGGCGCTGCTGATGACTTCTTTGGGCTTTTTGATGGGGCTTGCGTTTGGGGTGCTCGGGGGAACCGTTTTGTGCCGAGTGCTTGGGGCCACCTTTTTTCTGACCCGTCGTCAGGTGCTTCTGTGTCTTTCGGTGACCGGCATATCAGGGCTTTTATTCGGCATTTATCCGGCAATACGCGCCGCACGTCTGCGACCGGCTGTTGCGTTGCGGCGGGGATAAAGAAAAAGCAAAAAAACTTACAAAAACACTTGATTTTTATAACGAAGCGTGCTAAAATATAAAGGCATTTGAGTTTCCGCGCATTGCGTGGGGGTTAATGCTTGACGAAAGTCACGACATTAAAGCGGATAGTCCTCTGCCACCGGTTGGTATGAATGTCTGAAATCTAAGGAGGAGAACATCAATGGATGCTCTTAAGTTAATGGTAAATGATTGCCTGAAAGAAAATGCGCCTGAATTTTCAATCGGTGACACGGTCCGTGTGCACGTGAAGATTAAAGAAGGCGACAGAGAAAGAATCCAAACCTTTGAAGGAACCGTTATTGCCCGCAAGCACAGCGGTGTTTCCGAAACCTTCACCGTTCGTCGCGTTTCCTACGGCGTCGGCGTAGAGCGGGTATTCCCGATTCATTCGCCCAATATTGCCAAGCTTGAAATTATCCGTAAGGGTAAGGCACGCAGAGGCAAGCTGTATTATCTGCGCGGCAGAGTCGGCAAGGCGGCTAAGGTCAAGGAGCAGATCAACTAAATATTTAAACGGAAAAAGGGACTTCGCTGTCCCTTTTTTGCTATCATTTCATCAAGGTAAGTGGGTGTGCGTATGGCTGAAAAAGAAAAATTTTCTCTGAAAGCGGAAATTTTTGACTGGTTTGAGGCAGTGGGCTTTTCCATCGTGGTCGTGATTTTGATTTTCACCTTCTTCTTCCGTTCGGCACAGGTGGATGGTAATTCTATGTTGCCGACGCTTCAAGACGGTGACCGTCTTGTTTTGCTCAATACAGCGGTCAGCGGTGTGTCTGCGGGGGACATTGTGGTCATCACGCAGCCGACAGCGGTGGGACATCCGATTATCAAACGAGTGATTGCGACCGAGGGACAGGTTGTTAATATCAATTTTGAGACTGGCGGAGTTTATGTCGACGATATCCTGCTGGAGGAAAGTTATATTAAGGATCGTATCCGCAAACAGACCAGTGATTGTAGGAAGTTTCCGATTACAGTCGGGCCGGGCAAGGTGTTTGTAATGGGAGACAATCGGAACGCTTCGACAGATAGCCGGAACGAAGGCGTCGGCGAAATTGACACTCGTTACATTATGGGAAAGGCTGTTTTCCGGCTTTTTCCGCTCAAAAACGCCGGGACGCTTTCCTGAGGAAGGAGCAACAGATATGAGCAGCCTTCTGTCCATTCAGTGGTTTCCGGGGCATATGGCGAAAACCCGCCGATTGATTCGGGAAAGCCTTTCCTTGGTGGATGCGGTGGCCGAGATTCGGGACGCCAGGATTGTCATCAGCAGTCAAAACCCCGAAATCGATAAGCTGATCGGTCAAAAGCCGCGTTTGCTTATTTTAAACAAATCGGATTTTGCCGATCCGGCAACGACACAACGGTGGTGCGCGTATTTTCAGCGGCAGAATTTGGAAACGCTTGTGACCGACAGTCGCAGCGGAAAAGGAGTTTCCGGCTTTGGATCGGCAGTCCGCCGTGTGTTGGCGCCGCGGCTGCAGCAGCTTTCTCAAAAGGGAATGGGCGGCAAAAAGCTTCGGGTCATGGTGATCGGAATTCCCAATGTCGGCAAATCCTCATTGATTAACCGGCTGTCCAAAAGCAAAAAAACTCGTGTGGAGGATCGCCCCGGCGTGACGCGCGGCGCACAATGGGTAGAGGTGGACAGCACCTTAGATCTGCTGGATATGCCCGGGATGCTTTGGCCGAAGTTTGAAAGCCAAAGCGTGGCGGAGCATTTAGCCTTTACAGGCGCTGTTAAAGATGACATTATGGATATCGAGCTGCTGGCAGCAAGGCTTTTGGAGTGCCTTTACAGCCGCTACGCTCCGCTGCTGGTGCAGCGCTATCATATTGAGCTTTCGTCTCAGGAGGATGGCCACAGCCTGCTTGAAAAAATCGGCAGACAACGTGGTATGCTGATAAGCGGCGGCGCGGTTGACGAGCGTCGGGCGGCTATTGCAGTCGTAGATGAATTTCGCGGCTGTAAAATCGGCAGAATTTCCCTGGAGGCCCCGGAGGATATGGAAAGGGCGTGACCTTTACGGTGATTTTTGAACCGCAAGAACAGTACTATGCCCAGCAGGGCTTTCCATATGTTTGCGGTGTGGATGAGGCCGGGCGCGGCCCGTTAGCAGGTCCGGTTTATGCCGCTGCGGTAATCTTGCGCCCCGAAGCAGATTTTCCGGGTCTTAACGATTCCAAAAAGCTTTCCGAAAAGACGCGGGAAGCGCTTTTTGATCAAATCTGTGCGCAAAGCATTGCTTATCAAATTGTTTCGGTCGGTGAAGATGTCATTGATGAAATCAATATTTTGAATGCGACCATGCAGGCAATGCAGCAAGCGGTCGAAGGGCTTTGTCCCGCGGCGTCATTTGCGCTGATCGACGGCAATCGTCTTCCGCGGCTTTCTGTTCCCGGCCGAGCAATTGTCGGAGGGGATGCAAGGGTCAAAAGCATTGCTGCGGCTTCTGTTCTTGCAAAGGTTTCGCGAGACCGGAAAATGTATGAGCTTGCAAAGCAGTACCCGCAGTATGCTTTTGAAAAGCATAAGGGCTATGGGACGCGGCTGCATTATGAAATGCTGGATCGTTACGGGCCGTCTTCCATTCATCGACAAAGCTTTCTAAAAAAGTATTTTGAGGCAAAAGCCCATGAAGACTGAGCGTCAAAAAATCGGTCGGTTCGGCGAGGATTTCACTGCGAATTATCTAAAAAAACAGCACTATCACATTTTAGAACGTAATTTTCATTCCCGTTTCGGTGAAATTGATCTGATTGTGCAGCGGCACGAAATAATAGCTTTTGTCGAGGTTAAAACCCGAACACGCGGGGCGCTTTATTCTCCGCGAGAGGCTGTGGATTTTTATAAAATGCGAAAATGCATTAAAACAGCAGAGTACTATCTGCTGCTTCACCCCGGAAATTGGCAGCCGCGCTTTGATGTTTCTGAAATTCTGCTGGATGAACGGGACGACAAAAGACAAACAGTTGTGGAGCATCGCTATCTTGAAAATGCTTTCGGAGAGGTGTGAGGCAAGACAATGCGCGTTTTTGATTTGCATTGTGATACGCTGCTTGAGCTTGAAAAAGGTGCCGATCAGGCCTCTTTAGCTGTTTCAATTGACCAAATGGCCGGGTACGAACGATTTATTCGGTTGTTTGCGGTTTTTGTGCCGGACGAGCTGCGCGGACGGCACGCTTGGAAGCACTTTGAAGCGCTGTATGCACACTTTCTGCACCTCACAAACGGTATGCTGACGGCGATTGATGGATCGCAAGATTTGGAAAGGGCCAAAATCGGAGGTATTTTATCGGTAGAAAGCGGCGCTGTTCTCGGCGGAGAAATTGATCGACTGGCTGTCTTGGCTAAACGAGGTGTCAAGCTTATGACCTTGACATGGAACGGTGAGAACGAATTGGGCTACGGTCAACGCTGTAACCGCGGGCTTAAGTCGTTTGGGCGAGCTTGTGTGCGTGAAATGGAGCGACTGAATATTACGGTGGATGTTTCTCATTTGTCGGATCGGGGATTTGAGGATGTATGCAGCGAGACAAATCGCCCCTTTGCAGCCAGCCATTCCAATGCGCGCGCTGTCTGTGACTGCCGCCGAAATTTAACCAATGAGCAGATTTCGGAAATTATCCGACGAGGTGGTCTTATCGGTCTCAATTTTTACCGCAACTTTTTAAATCCAGACGGAGAAAAAGCCGGGCCGGAGGATATTTTGCGGCACGCGGACCATATTTTGTCCCTGGGCGGTCAGGATGTGCTTTGCCTCGGAACGGATTTTGACGGTGCGCAGGTGTTGACTGAATTTGAAAACGACCGAAGGCTCGCGGGCTTGCAAACGCTGTTTTCAAGTCATGGTTATTCGGAAAAATTGATTGAAAAAATTCTTTTTGAAAATGCATATTACTTTTTTGAGAAAAACTGGAAAGAGGACGAGAAGAATGAACTACATCAGCACAAGAGATAAGGGTGTAAAGGTTTCTGCCAAGACAGCTATTGCACATGGCATTTCGCAAGAGGGGGGGCTGTTTGTCCCAGAAAATTTGCCGACTTTTACGCCTGCACAGCTTGAAAATCTGAAAAACGCCGGCTATCGTACCATTGCCAAAACAGTGCTGTCCGGGTTTTTAACGGATTACAGCGCCGAGGAATTAGGCGCCTGTGTGGATGCGGCGTACACCTCTCGCAAGTTTGAAAGCGATGAAATTGCTCCGCTGCACCGACTCAGCGGAACAGCTTCGGTGCTGGAATTGTGGCATGGTCCGACCTGCGCGTTTAAGGACATGGCGCTGCAAATTTTACCGCATTTGATGATGACGGCGGCTCGAAGCGTGTTGGACGGCAAGGAAATCGTTATCTTGGTAGCAACTTCCGGTGATACCGGAAAAGCGGCACTGGAAGGATTTCGCGATGTGGACGGCACCCGAATCATGGTCTTTTATCCGGAGGACGGCGTCAGTCAGGTGCAAAAGCTGCAAATGAACACCCAAGAGGGTAAAAATGTTTCCGTTTGCGGTATTCACGGAAACTTTGACCATGCGCAAAGCGCTGTTAAGGCGATTTTTACCGACCCCGATATGCGTGCGCAGCTTGCAAGCAATAAGATGATTTTTTCCAGCGCAAACTCGATTAACTGGGGGCGTCTGGTGCCGCAGATTGTGTACTATATCGCTTCTTACTGCCGTCTGCTGAAAAATGAAGAGATCAAGGCAGGGGACAAGGTGAACTTCGTGGTGCCGACCGGAAATTTCGGAGATATTCTGGCGGGTTATTATGCCATGAAGATGGGCCTTCCGGTCGGAAAGCTGATTTGTGCGTCCAATGCCAATAATGTTCTGACCGATTTTATCAACACCGGTGTTTATGACAAAAATCGTCCGTTTTACACCACCACCTCTCCGTCGATGGATATTTTGATTTCCAGCAATTTGGAGCGGTTGCTGTTTGATTTGTATGATCGAGACGATGCGGCAGTGCGGCAGCTCATGCAGGAGCTTGCCCGCGATGGGCGTTATGCCGTTTCGGAGGCGGTGCTGCAGCGTTTACAGCAGCATTTTGTCGCCGGGTGTGCCGATGATCGGGAAACGGCTGAAACTATTGCCGACACGTTCTCGAAATTCAACTATCTGTGCGATCCTCATACGGCAGTTGCGGTGAAGGTCTATACCGACTATTACCGTCAGACCGGCGACCTTACGAAAACCGTTATTGTGTCCACGGCAAGTCCGTATAAGTTTTCGGGTGACGTGCTCAAGGCTTTGGCACCGCAGGAAACGGCGGACGACGCCTTTGCAGTGCTTGACCGGCTGGAGGAGAAAACCGGCCTTGCGGCACCGCGGCAGCTCAAAGAGCTTCGGGAAAAGCCGGTGCGTTTTTCGCAGGTATGTGAAAAGGAAGAGATGGCACAGGTGGTTCGTCGGAGTCTTCACCTGTAATGCGCTTTTAAACGGAGGAAGAAATGGCTCTTTTTTGTATTTCAGATCCGCACTTATCCTTTTCCTCAGACAAGCCGATGGATGTTTTCGGAGACCGTTGGCAGGATTATGTGCCGCGCTTTGAACAAAACTGGCGTCAACGAATCGGGCCGGAGGACACCGTGGTGCTGCCGGGAGATATTTCCTGGGGAATGAGTCTGGAACAGGCGCGGCTGGATTTTGAATTTCTGCACAGACTGCCGGGCCGCCGGAAAATTCTCTTAAAGGGGAACCATGATTATTGGTGGACCTCTCGCAGTAAAATGGAAAGCTTTTTTGCGCAAAACGGCTTTGATGATTTGTTTTTGCTGCATAACAATTTTTTTCCGTATCAAGATGCCTTTGGCCTTTGCGGCTCCAGAGGCTGGATTAACGAGGCGGGCAAGGAACAGGATAAAAAGATTTTGGATCGAGAAGCGATGCGTTTGGAGGCTTCAATCCGTCCCTGTGTTGAAAGCGGGCGGGAGCCGATCGTGTTTTTACACTATCCGCCGGTTTACGGTCAGGAGGTTTGCCACGAAATTGTTGATGTGCTGAAAAAGTACGATGTACGCAAATGCTTTTACGGCCATATTCACGGCAGCGGCTATCGGTACGCCATCGACGGGGTATTTGACGGCATTGATTTTCGCCTTGTTTCCTGCGACTATTTGGAATTTAGACCTGTGCGCATTTTGCCGCCGGAAAATGAATAATTTTTCAAAAAAAGCAAAAAAATGGTGGCTTTTTTGAAAAGGCTATGGTATAATCAATTGGATAAGGAAAGAGATCCTTTATTTACAAGGCGCAAAGCGCATAATTCAGGAGGAAGTAAAATGACGTTAGTTTCTAACAACAAGATCGAGACCAATAAGGTCGAGCTGGAGATTTCGGTCGGCGCAGCGGAATTTGAGGATGCCTGTGCAAAGGCATACCGTAAAAACGTCCGCAAAATGAATGTGCCCGGCTTCCGTCCCGGGAAGGCTCCTCGTGCCATCATTGAGAAAATGTATGGCAAGGAAATCTTTTTTGAGGATGCCGTTAACGAGCTTTATCCCGCAGCATACGGAGAAGCTGTGGAGCAGGCGGGACTTGAGCCGGTGGACCGTGCTGATATTGAGATTACCAAAATTGATAAGGACGGTTTTACTTTTAAAGCAAAGGTTACGGTAAAGCCGGAGGTTGAGGTCAAAGACTATAAAGGGATCAAGGCCAATAAAAATGTCAAAAAGGTGACCGAGGAGGACATTCAGGCCGAGATTGAAAACCTGAGAAATCGTAACGGTCGTATTATCAATGTGGATGATCGTGCCGCACAGGACGGCGATAATACGGTGATCGATTATGAAGGCTTTTGCGACGGGGTTGCGTTTGAGGGCGGAAAGGGCGAGAAACAGCCGTTGACGTTGGGCTCTCACTCCTTTATTCCGGGCTTTGAAGAGCAAATTGTCGGCCATAAAATCGGGGATGAGTTTGATGTTAATGTGACTTTCCCTGAGGAATACCATGCGCCGGAGCTGGCCGGCAAAGCGGCGACCTTTAAATGTAAGCTCCATGAGATCAAGGTACGGGAGCTGCCCGAGGTCAATGATGACTTCATTAAGGATGTTACTGAGTTTGACACGTTGGACGAGTTTCGTGCCGACGCCGAGAAAAAACTTGGCGAGCGCTTTGAAAACACCGCCACCGGAGAGGTGGAGGATCAGCTCATTGATCGGGTCATTGACGGCATGAAGGCTGAGATTCCCGAGTGCATGTATGAAAATAGCGTGGATGAAATGGTTCGTGATTTTTCAAGCCGCCTGGAGTCTCAGGGGATGAATCTTCAGCTGTATCTGCAGTATACCGGCATGGATATGGATGCATTCCGCAAGAGCTTCAGAGAGCAGGCAGAGCGTCAGGTGAAGATTCGTTTGGCACTTGAGAAGATCGCAGAGCTTGAAGGTCTTTCCGCAACCGATCAAGAGCTGCAGGACGAGTATCAGAAGCTTGCTGAAAACTACCACATTGAGGTTGATAAAATTCGGCAATTTATCCCTGAAGAGGATATCCGCAAGGATCTTGCCATGCATAAGGCGATTGACTTTGTCCGTGACAACGCCGATTTGACGGTCAAGACCTACACCGGTGAAAAGCCGGCAAAGGCAGCGGCAAAGCCGGCTAAAAAAGCAGCGGCAAAGACCGCCGAAAAAAAACCTGCCGCCAAAAAGACGACCGCAAAGAGCACAGCTGCCAAAACAGCCGATAAGCCTGCGACGGAAAAACGGCCGGCTGCCAAAAGTGCTGCGGCCAAAAAGCCTGCCGCAAAAAGCACGACTGCCAAAAAATCAACGGCAAAAAAGGCGGACGCCGAATAAAACGGCGCAGGAACGTCTAAAATAGGATGTCAATATGTTCCGAAGCGGCTCTGAGTACCGGGGTGCTTCGGAACGCTTGTATAGACAGGTTTTTCGACATTTTTCACAAAAAAGGAGCGAGCTATATGAGTTTAGTCCCGATTGTCGTGGAACAAACAAGCCATGGAGAACGGTCATACGACATTTTTTCTCGTTTGCTCAATGACCGAATCGTCATGCTGTGTGACGAGGTAAATGACGCAACCGCCAGTTTGGTTGTGGCACAGCTGTTGTATTTGGAAGCGCAGGACCCGGACAAGGATATTCATTTGTATATCAACAGCCCCGGCGGCTCTGTGACGGCGGGCATGGCCATTTTTGATACGATGAATTATATTAAGCCGGATGTTTCAACAATTTGCGTTGGCATGGCGGCAAGCATGGGTGCCTTTTTGCTGACAGCTGGTGCGCCCGGTAAGCGTTTTGCATTGCCCAACAGTGAAATTATGATTCATCAACCGCTGGGTGGCGCACAGGGACAGGCTACCGATGTAATGATTCATGCCGAGCATATTATTCAAATCAAGTCTCGCCTGAATCAAATCCTGTCCGAACGGACCGGCAAGCCGTTAGATGTCATTGTCCGCGATACCGAACGCGATAATTTTATGACGGCGCAGCAGGCCTGTGACTACGGGATTATTGACAAGGTGATTGACCGCCGGTAAACGCCCGGACAAGGTCTTAAAAAGGAGAGCTGTCATGGCAAACACAAATGATAACGTTTCAACTCCGCGTTGTGTGTTCTGCGGCAAGACACAGGACCAGGTAGATACTTTAATTACCGGGCCGCATGCCGCTATTTGCAACGAGTGTGTAGACCTTTGCTGCAGCATGCTGTATCCGGAGGAAAAGGCGGCCCCTAAACGGGGAGGGCGCAAAAAAATCCCGGAAATCCACATGATGAAGCCTGCTCAGATCAAAGCAGTGCTGGATCAGTATGTGATTGGCCAGGAAAAAGCCAAAATTGCGCTTTCGGTTGCTGTTTATAATCATTATAAGCGCATTACCAATAATATGGCACAGTCGGAACAGTCGGATGTGGAATTGCAAAAGAGCAATGTGCTGCTGTTGGGGCCAACCGGTGTCGGTAAAACGCTGCTGGCGCAAACGCTGGCAAAAACACTGGATGTCCCATTTGCTATTGCCGATGCTACGACGTTGACCGAGGCCGGCTATGTTGGCGAGGATGTTGAAAACATCCTGCTTCGGCTGATCCAGGCTGCAGATTATGATATTGCTCGCGCCGAGTGCGGGATTATCTATATCGATGAAATTGACAAAATTGCACGCCGCTCCGAAAACCGTTCGATTACGCGGGATGTCAGCGGAGAGGGCGTTCAGCAGGCCCTTCTTAAAATTATTGAGGGCACGGTTTCTAATGTGCCGCCGGGTGGCGGCAGAAAGCATCCGCAGCAGGAGTTTTTGCAAATTAATACGAAAAACATCTTGTTTATCTGCGGCGGTGCTTTTGACGGACTGGAAAAAATCATTGAGAAACGCGTTTCGGCCTCCAGTCTCGGCTTTGGGGCAGAGGTGAAGAGCCGTGCTGAAACCGAGGCGGAAAATATTCTGTCCAAAGTAATCCCGCAGGATCTTATCAAATTCGGTATTATTCCGGAGCTGATTGGGCGAATCCCTTGTATTACAACGTTGGAAAGCTTGGACGAGGCGGCGCTGATTCGTGTGCTGACCGAAACTAAAAACAGCTTAGTCCGGCAGTATACGCACCTTTTCTCTATGGACCATGTTGAAATTCAATTCACAAGGGATGCGTTGCAGGCGATTGCGCAAAAGGCGATTGAAAACAAAACCGGCGCGCGCGGTCTGCGGGCCATCATGGAAGATATTTTGACCGGTGTGATGTTTGAAACGCCGTCCGACCCCTCTATTGAGAAAATCATTGTCAATCGTGCCGGGGTTGCGGATAAAAGCGCGGTGAAGATCATGCGAGACCCCAAGCGAGAAAACGGCAAAAAAACCGGTGCGTGAGGGGGTGCTCAGGATGAAATACGGTGTGTCCAGCTATAGCTTTGATTCGTTTCTCCGCCATTCGCATTGCGATTACTTGGAGATTTGCGATATTGCCCATAAAATCGGTTTTGATGGGATCGAGTTTATCGAGCTTGATAAATCCGACTGGCACTTGACCGAGGAACCCATGGCATGCGCCGAAAAAATTCGCGAGCATTGTGATAAGCTCGGGCTGGAAATCCCGGCTTATACCGTCTCTGCCAATTTGATGAATGACACCGATCGGGAAATCGAACGCCTGTTTAGCTGCGTAGATGTTGCACAAAAATTGGGAGCGTCGGTGCTGCGGCATGATGTTTGCTGGTCTTTGCCGAAAGAGCCGCTGTACACGTGGCGTAATGCGATCGAAAAGGTTGCGCCGGCGGTTGCGCAGGTTTCGCGTTACGCCAAACAAAAGGGGATCCGGACCTGCAGCGAGAACCACGGGTTTATTTTTCAGGCGCCGGAGCGGATGGAAGCATTGATATTAGCGGTCGGCGAGGAAAATTACGGCTGGCTTTGCGATATCGGCAATTTCTTGTGTGCAGATGTGAATCCGGTTAAAGCGGTTGCTGTCGCAGCGCCCTATACAATGCATGTGCATGTGAAGGACTTTTTGTTGAAAAGCGGTCAGCTTCCGTGCCCGCCGGGCTTTTTTGACACCCTTGGCGGAAATCATTTGCGCGGGACGATTGTCGGACACGGCGTTGTGCCGGTGCGGCAATGTCTTTCAATTTTGAAAAAATCCGGGTATGACGGCTGGATTTCATTAGAATTTGAAGGGCCGGAGGCCTCTCCTGACGCGATTCAAACAGGATTTTCATTTTTGAAACAAAACGGATAAAAAGCGGCCCGGCAATTGCCGGGCCGCTTTTTCGGTTCTTTGTGTGTAGGCCTCCGTAGTTTGTCAGCGATTTTAGAGAAAAAGTCGGCCTTTTCATAGTGTGGGGCGAAAAAATGCAAGCTAAAAGCCGCGAGCGCAAACGCGCTCGCGGCTTTGTGGTACCCCTGACTGGAGTCGAACCAGCGCACATGGCGTCGGAGGCCAATGCTCTATCCACTGAGCTACAGGGGCAAATCGACGGGATATTTCCCGCCGACCTTATAATTATAGCATAACAAAAACAAAAATTCAATATAATTACTTTAAAAAGTTTTATTTTTTTGCAAATTTAAAATCCGAGCGTTTGCGCAACCAGGATGACCTTGATGCGGCCTTTCCTTTGTTGTTTTCCTAAGATAAGGTAGCTGCTGCAAATACGGTCTGCGCTGTCGCATCCGGCGGTCATTTCGCGATTTCCGGTCACCAAAGAGGAGCATTGACCGCACTTGCTGCAATAGGTTTCCTTAGACAAGCGAAGACAGTTTGCCGGCGCTGCTATGGATTTAACCCGAAGCTGAGCCTCTTTTAAGTTTCGGACAATTTTATTGGCGCCGACCACCATAATAACCGACTTCGGGCCGAAAGCTATGGCTGCAATGCGGTTTCCGTATCCATCCACATTATAGATCTCGCCCTGCTCGGTGATGGCATTGGCGCTGCAGAAATAGGCGTCCGCCGAAAAGGAATTCCTGTAGATTTCCTCAATTTGCTCAGACGTCAGTCCCGGCTCGGAACGGTCTAACAACCGGTAGGATCCGCTTCGCAGCAGAGACAGAACACCGCATTGACGTAGGGTTTCGGAACCGCCGAAAGAAACGGTGTCGCCGGGCTTCAGCAGAGTTTGGATTAGCGGCGAGACCTGTGCGGAGTCGGATACAACAAAGGACTGTATGCCGTTGTGTTCAAGCGCATGTGCTGTTCGTTCAAGCTGCATATTTAAAATAGCTTCGGGATATTTATCCATTTCACAGCCTCCTTTTTTATTTTCAGTATATTCGTTTTTGGGTTAAATTTCAAGCGTTTTCAATGAAAAGGCGGAAACTTATGGAAAAGCGCAGGGTTTTTCTGCAAAATGCGTTGCTGACAATTACTGTAACACTTTTGCTGCGGCTTGTCTTTACGGCGTTTCGTGTGTCGGTTTCTAATCGCGTTGGCGCAGAGTGTATGGGACTGTATCAGCTGACCTTTGCAGTTTATAATGTTTCGGTGACGTTAGCTACCTCCGGCGTTCAATTTGCGGCAACCCGGCTGGTGGCGCAAAAATTTGCTCACGACGGTGCTCGAAGCTGCGGTGATGTTATGCGCTGCTGTCTGCTTTACAGCGTTGCCTTCGGCAGCCTGTCCATGGTGTTGGTTTATGCTTTTTCAGAGCCGATCGGCGTCCGATTGCTGTCAGACCGTCGAACGGTCGCCTCACTGCGGGCGTTTTCCGTCAGTTTGCCGTTTATTGCGGCCTCTTCGGCTGTTTCGGGCTATTTTTATGCGATCCGTAAGGTTTCTTTGACGGTTGTGGCACGAGTGCTGGAGCAGCTTGTTCAAATTGCGTCGTTCTTTGCTATGATGGCTCGCATAACGGAAAAAACGGTGGAGTTGTCTTGTTGTGCTCTTGTTGCGTCGACTGCTTGCTCGGAAATTGTAAGCGCTCTTTTTCTGCTCTGCTTTTATTTTTTTCGTCGAGAAGAAAATTTTCGCAAAAAAAGCGTCGGAATTTTCGGGAAAGTTGTTTCCATTGCCTTTTCGGCGGCAGCCGGGGCATATTTAAAATCGGGACTGCAAACGGTTGAAAATGTGATGATTCCTGCTGGATTTCGACGGTATGGTGCTTCTGAGAGCGGCGCGCTGAGCGGGTACGGAACCCTGTGCTCTATGGTCTTGCCGATTTTAATGTTTCCTTCTATTGTGCCGCTTTCGCTTGCCGGCTTGCTGATCCCGGAGTTTACCGAGGCACAGGAACGAGGGCGACAAGCCCAAATTCGGCGTTCGGCTGGATTAAGCATCCGGCTTTCTATGCTGTTTTCACTGTTTGTATCAACTGCTTTTATTTTATACGGGCGCAGACTCGGCAAGTTTTTGTATCATGATGCACAGGCCGGCGCTATGATGGAAATGATGGCGCCGCTGATACCTTTTTGGTATATTGACCAAATCTCGGACGGTATTTTAAAAGGTCTCGGCGAGTATAAGCGGGTTTTGTGCTATAGCAGTATTGACACTGTAGTTAGTATTATTATGATTTATTTTTTAGTGCCGCGTTTTGGGCTTTACGGCTATATTTCGGTTGTTTACGTTTCAACTATGCTTAACGCCTGTCTCGGAATCCGGCGAACCTTAAAGCTTTCGCAAAACAAGCTTCAATTCCGGCAGGATGTTTTGCTGCCGTTTTTGGCGGCCTTGTTGTCGATTGGTACGGTGCGTATCGTAACCGAGTCAATTTTTTTAAAGCTACCGCCTGCAATAGCGCTCGGTTTGCAGCTGAGCTTGTCACTGCTGTTGTTTTTAACAGGTTTGATGTTTTCCGGCGGCGCGATGGCAAGGGATTTGCACGAAATGAAAAAATGGATACGATGTGGCGGCGAAAAAAGGCATTTTAGAATCCGTATGCGCATACATAATAGTCAAAGTGATATTCACCGAAAGAACGGGGGAACAACGCTATGCCGACGACAGAACAACTAATTGAACACTATAAAGCGCAAATGCGCCAAATGATGGAAAAAGCGCAAAAGGCAGCGCCGGTCGATCATGATGATTTGTCGGCCGAAGATGAGAAAAAGGCGATTTCACCGGAGCACCCTGTCAAAATGCAGCAGCAAACGTCTAATGCTATGGAAGAAAAACGCCGGGAAGAGCGGACAAATGAAAGCAAAAGCCGGCTGCAAAATGAGTCACGCGAGCTGCGTTTTCCGCAATTTTCACCGGATAGTCGCACGGCGCTGCAAAAAAAGATTGAGGAAATATTGGCGCAGAATCGACAGGTTGTACAGGCAGGAGATGAGCCGGCCTCAGCATTTTCAAAGCGTCGTGAGGCTTCCTATGAGGATTTGGCTTTATCATCCATGAAAGATCGAGAAACGATATCTTCGATGCCGGCATCGCATGGCGGCTTGAATGAAAATGCCGTTGAGCCGCCGCAGCCGAGTGATCGCTCTGTAATATCAGCGCAGCAAAACAGCGTTGACAAACCGGCAAAAACAGCGACAGAAACGGTTGCGGAGCCTATGCAAAAGAAGCCGGCGGACGAGGATGGAAAAATTTCGGCGTCGGTTGCGTCACAGAAATCTGTGCAGGGCGTTTTCGGAAGAACGACGGGTGCGGCGAGCGGCCTTGAAAAGTCGCCCGAATTGATGTCAACTACACAAGAAGCCTTGAACGGTGCGGGCGACAGTATGCAAAAAAGCGCCGTAAAGGCGGAAAGCGAACAAAGCATCCTGCTGCCGGATGAAAAGGAAGCGAGCGAGCAAGTCGGTGCGCAGGACGAGAAGACAAAAAACGAGCAAGAAGGTATGCAAGGTGAGGCGGAAATTGTCTCGGCAGAGCCGGGCGAGCAGCAGGAGGAGCGCCGACGTCAAGTGGCAAGACAAACCTGTCTGCGCGGCGGAGAATTCGCAATGTATTCGCCGCCGGCAAATACCGGGAATTCGGATGACTGCATGCAGCAGACGCCGCCTGCGTTGACGGATAAAGCCTATTTGCATTTTGAAGTCTTTGCGGCGCAGCGAGCTTATCCGATTGAGAATGCACTGATTCGGGTGCGCAGTGCGTCGGGAGATGATTTGCTTTCGGTACTAAGCACCGATCAAAGCGGCAACACGGCTCGTCTGGAGCTGCCGGCGCCGGATCGCACCTTATCGCTAAATCCGGATACGCCCAACCCCTTTGTTATGTACCGAGCGGATATTCGTGCCGAGGGATATGAGCCGCAGTCGAATCTGGAAATACAGCTGTTCGGCGGTATTGAATCGGTTTTAGCGGCAAATATGATTCCGCAGCAGCAGTTGTTTTAGCCAAAAGGAGGAGCGATATGGTTGAAGTTATTGTTCCGGAGCACATTACGGTACATCTTGGTCGACCGAATGACCCGGCCGAAAATGTGACGGTCCCTTTTATTGACTACATCAAGAACGTAGCCTGCAGCGAGGTTTATCCGACGTGGCCGGAGGCTGCTTTGCGTGCCAATATTTATGCACAGACGACCTTTGCCCTGAATCGTGTTTTTACCGAATGGTATCGCAGCCAGGGGCGGGATTTTGACATTACCAACTCGACCCAGTGCGACCAAGCGTTTCAGTACGGACGCGATATTTTCGGCGTAGTCAGCCGAATCGTGGATGATTTGTATGATGATTATATTCGGCGAGTCGGCACATACGGGCCGATTTTTTCGCAGTACTGTAACGGAACTACCACCACTTGCGACGGCCTTTCTCAATGGGGCACGGTCAATTTAGCCGAGCAGGGCAAGGTGCCGTATCAGATTTTGCAGTATTATTATGGGGAGGATATTGAGATCGTGAGAAATGCGCCGGTGGCAGACTTGCCGGAATCATACCCCGGAAGGCCGCTGGAAATCGGCGATTACGGCCGAAATGTCAGCAGAACACAGATTCAGCTCAATCGCATTTCCGTGAATTATCCTCGAATCCCGAAACTGGAGGTAGACGGGCGTTACGGTCGGCAAACGGCTGAGGCAGTCCGAATCTTTCAGGAAATTTTTAATTTGGAGCCGACGGGGCAGGTAGACCGGAATACTTGGTATCAGCTGATTCGGATTTATATCAGCGTTAAAAAAATATCTGAGCTCAGCTCCGAGGGAATTCGGCTGGAGGATGTTTCTAAACAGTATCCGAAGCCGCTGCAGTTGGGCTCGCGCGGGGAAAGTGTCCGCGTGCTGCAGTATTTCTTGTCCTATGTGGCTGCTTTTAATGAATTTATTCCGAATGTTACGGTGGACGGTATATTCGGTGAAAAGACGCGCGAAAGTGTGTTGGCTTTTCAGCGAAATCACAACCTGGAGGCGACCGGTATTGTCGATGAAAAAACATGGAATGAAATTTATGCCGATTATCGCTCTATTATTGCAAACATTCCAATCGAGGTTGCTTTTCCACTGACTCAAACTTATCCCGGCTTTGAGCTGAAACAGGGGATGCGGGGGGATTCGGTCAAGGCTATTCAGGAATATTTAAACTATATTGCACTGTTTTTCAAAAATGTTCCGACAGTCGCGCCCTCGGGCTATTTCGGACCCAGCACGACAACGGCGGTGCGACGTTTTCAAAACGAGTTTGGCCTGAAAACGGACGGGATTGTCAATGAAGAAACCTTTAATGAAATCACGACGGTTTATACCGATCTGCGAATGCAGCAGCTGCGCGGCAGCGAGCAGGCGCCCACTTATGTTTTAAAACAATAGAGCTGAAGGAGGAGGACACATGGAAAATCGGCCTGCGGCATTGCGTCCGGGATACAGGAAAGCGGTTTATGATTTGCAAAACATGCTGTATACGCTGGCGCGGCATCGGGATGGCGTTCGGGTCATCCCGGACGGTATCTTCGGTCCGAGAACTGCGGAGGCGGTGCGCCAGTTTCAGACAAAAAATCAGTTGCCGGTTACCGGCGAAGCCGATACAAAGACCTTTAATGAAATTGCACGTCAATTTTCGATGCTGAAAAAAGAAATGAGCGAAACGCAAAAAGCGGATTTTTTTCCAAATGCGGGACACAGAGTCCGAAGTGGGGAAAAGGATATGTCAATTTATGTGGTCCAGCTGATTTTTCAAAAGCTGGCCGAACAGTTCTCGGCGTATGAAAAAGGGGAAATTTGCGGCCATCTTAATAAACAAACCGAAAATAACATTCGTCGGTTTCAGCGTATCTGCGGCCTTGCCGAACATGGTGAGCTGGATCGCGCAACCTGGGATAAAATCATTCGTTACTATAATTTATATGAGGCGCAGTAAAAAGCGTCTCTTGCTGCGGATTATTGGCTGTCCGGCAGGGCTTTTTTAAAAATTCCAAAAGAAGCTTTCCTTTTTAACAATAAAATGGTATAATTTCTTTAAAAAGCAGCAAGGAGGCCTCTTTTTTGGGCGAAAGAATTTATACAATCCCGGTCCGGGAAATTTTTGAAACTGCGGATGGCTGTCCGCTTTGCCGGCTGCGAAACCTACTGGAGGAGCGGGCGCTGGATTTTGTGTTGGGGCCTGCTATGATGGAGTCGGATGTGCGAATCGAAACCAATCGAAAAGGCTTTTGCAAAGACCATCTTTTTAAGATGGCTGTGCGGCGTAGTCGTTTGCCGATGGCGTTGATTTTGGAAACGCATTTGGATGAAGTTATGAAAAATATTCAAAAAAAGAAGAGCCGGCCGGATAAGCATGAAATGAAAAGCGGACAGGTGGCACCACATGACTGTTTTGTTTGTGAAAGGATTGCTTGGTCCGAACAGCGGATGTACGCAAATATTGCAAAGCTTTATAGTGAGCAAGAGGATTTTCGGGAACGCTTTCACGCACAGCCGGAAATTTGTTATCTGCATTATCGAGAGCTGTTTGCCTACAGCGCGCCGGCAGTCTCCGGGCGTCGACGCCGAGAGTTTGAAGACGCAGTGGATCGATTGACGCTGCAAGGTCTGCAGGCGCTTCGGCAGGAGCTGCATCATTTTACCGAAATGTTTGATTATCGCAATTCCGGCGAAAATGCCGACTTTGGCACCGCGCGAGACGCGATTGAGCGCACGATCGGCCTTTTGACTTCTCGCAATCCGGAAAACGATAGATAATTGTCGTCCGTCGGCATTGTGCCCGTCGGCGAGTCGAGCGCGCCGGACAAATTGTCCGGCGCGCTTTCAACGATACCTAACGTCTGTGCTACGAAACCGAAATGTTTTTGAAAGGGTTTGGCGCCGCTTTTGCGGCGCCTTTTTTACCGGCTGTAATTTGACATAATTTTTATATATTCATTCGGTTTTGAAAATTAAAAAGGGTCTCTTTCAATAGTTTTCCACATTTTCCACCGAGTTTTCCACAAAAAAAGAAACCTTATGGATAGGGATTATGTAAACAATCTTTTTACATTCGGTATAATGAATATGGCAAGAAAAAACAATAAATTCTTTTTAAAAGGAAAAACAAAACTGCATATTCTTTTAATTTTCCGGTCACAATGAAATCAAAAAAGAGTGGAGGTGCCGGATGGTACGCGGGGTTAAAAAACAGGTAATTGAGGTTTTAAATACCGAAAACGAATTTTTTGAACGGGCGATCTTAGTGGTTTCGGAGCAATATGCCGATTGGGAAAAAGGCAGGCTTGACCGGAAGGCAAAGGAATATATCGGCTCTGTGACACCGGCAAATGTTGACGAAGTCAAGCCGGAAAATTACCGAAACGATCGGGTTTGTCTGCTCCTTTCGGCAATTAAATATTGTTTTTTTACCCTGTTGGGCGGTGCGCTTGTGTATTTTTTTCTTCGGTGAAAAAAAGGTTGGAATTTGTCGACGGCTGTGGTATAATAAAAATAAGATTTACACAAAGAGGAAAACCGTTATGACACCAGAAAAAAAGAGCTGTCCTGAAAACCGACAGGGCAGGTCGTCTGAAAACAACTATATTGTCGGGCGCAATGCCGTGTTAGAGGCGCTTCGAGCAGGCCGTGAGCTGGATTTTGTGATGGTGCAAAAAGGGGAGCTGCACGGCAGTATCAGCCGAATTCTTGCTCTTTGCCGCGAACGGGATATCGTGCTCAAGGAAGCACAGGCCGGCAAGCTCTCGGAGCTTTCGGGCGGGCTTGCGCATCAGGGCGTTGTGGCACAGCCGGCCGCAACTACATATGTTGAGCTGGCAGACTTGTTTGAAATTTCCCGTGAGCGCGGTCAGGCGCCTTTCTTTTTGATTGCCGACCGGATTGAGGATCCGCATAATCTCGGCGCTCTGATCCGAACAGCGGAGGCTTGCGGTGTGCATGGCATTATCATTCAAAAGCGCCGCGGAGTCGGTGCTAATGCAACTGTTTACAAAACCTCGGCCGGAGCGCTTTCCCATTTGGCCGTCGCTCGGGTTCCCAACCTGACCGATGCAGTCATGACGTTGCAAAAAAACGGGGTGTGGGTCTATGCCGCCGATGCGGCGGGGGAATGTTACAGTCGTATGAAGTTTGACGGTCCGATTGCCCTGGTGGTTGGCTCGGAAGGGCACGGTGTTTCACAGCGGTTGCTGCAACAATGCGATTTTAAGGTGTCGCTGTTTATGCGGGGACAGGTCAATTCGCTTAATGCTTCGGTGGCGGGTGGTATTTTGATGTACGAAATTGCCCGTCAGCGTTTCGGATACTGATGAAAAAAGGGAGGAACCGAAAGTGGATCCGAAATATTCGGTAGACGATATTCTCAAAGAATTGGAATCCAGAAAAAGCACATCAGCTGTGTCGGAGGATGATTTTCAGGAAATCATGGCCGAGGTGCTCGGCCGACCTGCGCCGTCTGTGCAAAAGGCAGCAGCTGCCGAGCCGGTGTCTGCGCCGGCTGAAAACAGCAGTGCGCGACAGGGGACTTTGCCGGCAGAAAAAAACATTGATAAAAAACAAACCTCCGATTTTTTAAAAACGGCACAAGAAGGGTTGTCTTTTCAAAAGACGCAAGAGTCCGAAACATCGAAGGGGATTGCTTCCGGGGACTCTTCCCCGGAGGACATGGAAAAAACGCTTCCCTTTCAGCCGGTTTGGCGCGAGAGAACGGCTGCCGTATCAGAAGAAGCGTCTGTTGAGCAAGATGCGGCGCCTTCAGAGAGCAATACTCGTCCGCCGGCGGTGCCTGAAAAGGCTGACGACGGTGCGCGGGCGGACAAGCCGGAGACCCCGTCGCGTCACCCTGCGCCGTTTGAAGATAAAACGATTCAAATGCAGCCGTTTGGATTAAATTGTGATTCGGCGCCGCTGCAGGAGTCGGAGATGTCATCCGGGAGTTTGGAAGAAACGCAGGCTTTTTTGGAAAATCGAAAGCAAAAAATTGAAAAGTTTGTGCTGTTCGGAGAGGAAGAAGAGGATAACGACCCGGAGCAGGAGGAGCCGACTTCGGTAGATACAGAGGTAAAAACGCTGGAGGACTTTAATGACTACAGCGAGTCTACCGCGATTCTCAAGGACCTTTCCGGCATGAAAGCGGGGCTCACGCTGCTGCTTATTGTTTTGCTTGCTTTAACGGCGGTTTCGGCTTATTTGGAGCTGGCAAGTCGTTTTCGGCTTCCGCTGCCAGAATTTTTGATGCGAGATTTGCAGCCGGTTTCCTTTTTGCTTGTCAGTGCGCTTCTTTTTGTCGCCGCAGTGATAGTTTCTCTGCCGGCGGTTATCGGCGGGGTTGCGTCGCTGTTTCGTCTGAAAGCGGATGCAGACGCACTGGCGGCAGTCGGTGTGCTGGGATGCGTGGTTCAGTATGTAGCTTTGTTTTTGTCGCCGCAATATATTGCGACATCGCAAAAAACGGTATATACCTATGGAGTGGTATTGATTTTCTGCTTGCTGATGAACACCGTCGGCAAGTTGCTGATGCTTCGGCGGGTTCGGCTGAATTTTCGGTTTGTATCGGGCGGATATGAAAAGACGGCGGTTGGCGCTTCGGAAAACGAAAAGATGACGGAGTTTGTTAAAGAGGAATTTTCGGCCTCGTATGCATGTCTTTCTGCGCCGAAAAGAACAGACTTCATCGGTGGATTTTTGGGATATTCTTATCGCGAGGATCCGTCTGACCGAGTTGCCAAAATATTGGCGCCGCTGATAGCCTTTGGCGCACTTTTGCTGGCAGGCTACAACTTTTTAGTCGAGCGGGACATAACGCGCTCTGCCGGGATTTTTGCAGTGGTTTGCAGTATCTGCACGCCGGCATCGGCGCTGTTGTCGGTCAACTACCCGCTGGCACGGGCCGCCAAAAAACTTGTTTCTCGGGGCGCTATGATTTCTTCCATGGCTGCCTGCAACGAATTGTATGACACTAATGCAATTTTGGTGCGCTCTTCGGATCTCTTCCCGAAAGGCTCTATTCAGCTCAGTGCGATTAAAACCTTTGCAGCCGGCAAAATTGATGATGTTATTTTGGACGCCGCCAGCGTGGCCATTCAGGCGAAAAGCGATCTTTCGGATGTCTTTTTGTCGGTTATCGGTGGGCGTACGGATTTGCTGCGACCGGTGGACAGCATTGTCTACGAGGAAGCAATGGGACTGAGCGCGTGGGTTGATTCCAAGCGGGTGCTGATCGGAAATCGTGAGCTGATTCGGCATCATGGGATCGCTGTTCCTTCAAAGGATTATGAGGACCGCTATTTGAACGCCGGAACCGATATGGTTTATTTAGCTGCTTCGGGCGAGCTTGCAGCCGTCTTTTTGATTCAATATAAGCCCGGAAAACAGGTTAAACGTGCTATGCGGGCGTTGAGCCGGCTGGGTATCGGCTTAATTGTAAGCTCTACCGACCCCAACATTAACGCCGAAAAAATGGCTCGTATTTTTGAAACAGACCAAAGCATGATTCGGACGGTCCCGGTTCGGCTTCAAGCTGAAAGCGAACAAATATTGCGCCCGAGTGCGCGTGAAAATGTCGGAACAGCTTGTATTTCAAGCTTCCCGTCCTTTGTGCAGACCGTATATGCAGCCATTCGACTTAAATCGATTGCGGCATTGGCGGTTTCTCTGCAAACAGTCGGCTGTATTCTCGGCTTTGCATTAGCTGCATTTTTTATCTTTCTGTCCGGCAGCTTGCAGCTTTCTGCGGGAGCAGTTTTACTGTATCAGTTGTTCTGGCTTGCGGCAGTATGCCTGTTGCCGTCGCCGAGGAGAATCAAAATTTAAGTTGGTTTTTTGCCCCGCGAAATCGTCGAATTTCGCGGGGACTTTTTTATAAAAAAATCTTGCAATCTGCCGTGGAGCATTGTATAATAAGAACTATAAAAGTGCATAAAAGTTCTTCTATTTTCTGCAACTTTTTATTGAAATTATATTTTGCGAGGAGCGTAGTAGATTTATGAAACCGTATCTGACACAAAACATCAGAAATATTGCTCTGGCAGGACACGGCGGGAGCGGTAAAACAACATTTGCTGAGGCTATGTTGTATCTTTCTAAGGCTGTTGACCGTTTCGGCAAGGTTACAGACGGAAATACCGTTTGCGACTTTGACGCAGAAGAAATCCGCCGCAAGTCATCGGTTTCGTCTGCTGTTGCCCCTTTTGAGTGGCATGATTGCAAGATAAATTTAATTGATACGCCGGGAGCTTTTGACTTTGAAGGCGGCGTTACCGAGGGAATTGCCGCCGGCGACACGGTGGTAATTGAGCTATCCGGAAAATCCGGCGTTACCGTTGGCGCACAGCGCGCGTGGGATATGGCGACAGCGCAAAAAAAGAGCAAAATGTTTTTTGTTTCCAAGCTGGATCGTGAAAGCGCGGATTTTCGCAAGGTTTTTTCGGGTTTGCGGGAGCTGTATGGCAGCACGGTGTGTCCGGTGGTGATTCCACACGGTAAGGAAGGAAACATTGCCTGCTATATTCAGGTTTTGTCCGGAAAAGCGTATGCCTATGATGAGAACGGCGTCGCAAAAGAAGTGGCGTTGCCGGAGGATGATTTTTTCGGTGAGGCGCACGCAATGCTTTGTGAAGCGATAGCCGAAACCGACGAGCAACTTTTGGAAAAGTATTTGGGTGGGGAAGAGTTTTCGCCCGAGGAGCTTGAAAAAGGGCTGCGTCTTGGCGTTTGCAATGGCAGCATTGCGCCGGTTTTTTGCGGCAGTGCATTGTTTTTGTCGGCTGTGGATTTGTTTATGGATGCGGTTGCCGATTACGCGCCCGCGCCGTCGGACATTGAAACAAAGGTAAAAACGCAGGACGGAGAAGAGGCTGCGATACAGTGTGACAGCGCGCAGCCGACTCTGATTCAAATTTTCAAAACGGTGGCAGACCCGTTTGTCGGGAAGCTTTCTTACTTTAAGGTGTTGTCCGGAAAGGTCGGCACGGACAGTGTTTTGACCAATACAACAAACGGACAGCAGGAAAAAATCGGCAAGCTGGTTTCGGTTTTCGGGAAAAAGCAAAGTGACGTCCGGGAGGTCTGCGCCGGCGATATCGGCGCGGTTGTAAAGCTTTCCGGCAGCGTGACCGGCGATTGCTTATGCGCCGGAGAAAGGCTTGTTTCCGCTCCGCCGCTTGATTTTCCGCGGCCGACATTGACACGCGCCGTCGTGCCGAAAAACAAGGGCGATGAAGGGAAAATCTCGCAAAGTATTCAGCGGCTGCGCGAGGAGGACAGAACCTTGTCCTTTACGGTTAATCCGGAAACACGCCAGCAGGTGCTTTCGGGGCTTGGAGAACAGCATTTAGAGGTTACGCTTTCCAAGCTTCGGGAAAAGTTCGGGTTGGAAATTTGTCTGGAACCGGCTCGGGTGCCGTATCGTGAGACCATTCGTAAAAAGGTCAAGGTGCAGGGGCGTTATAAAAAGCAATCCGGCGGACACGGTCAGTACGGCGATGTTTGGATCGAATTTGAGCCCTGCGAAGGGGACGATATGGTCTTTGAAGAAAAGGTGTTCGGCGGCGCCGTCCCGAAAAACTTTTTCCCGGCAGTCGAAAAGGGCTTGCGGGACAGTATGGAAAAAGGTTATCTTGCCGGATATCCGATGGTCGGTGTTAAAGCCACATTGCTGGACGGCTCCTATCATCCAGTCGATTCTTCGGAAATGTCCTTTAAGCTGGCTGCAAACTTGGCATTTAAAAATGCTATGGCACAGGCTTCACCGGTGCTTTTGGAACCGATCGTTCGTCTGACGGCGCAGGTGCCGGACGGCAACACCGGAGACGTAATGGGAGATCTCAATAAACGTCGCGGTCGTGTGCTCGGCATGAGTCCTGTCGGTCACGGAATGACGATGGTGGAGGCAGAGGTACCGATGTCCGAAACCGGAGATTTTACAACGGTTTTGCGTTCTATGACGCAGGGTCGAGGCAGCTTTGAGCTTAGCTTCGAGCGGTATGAGCAGTTGCCTGATGCCTTGTCCGAGCGTGTGATTGCCGAAAATCAAGAAAACCGAGCCGAATAAACATGTTTTTTGCTTGAATAAATTAAACGGCGCCGTACCCATCAGGGGTACGGCGCCGTTTTTTACGGTAAAGAGCATTTAAAAGCATTTACTTTGTCGCACTTTTTTGCAGTCCTCGATTTTTCCGCAGCGGTAGCACACCTCGTTTTCACATTTTCCGTTAATCAAGAAACCCTGGATGTTTTGTAAAGTCGTTTCGGCAATGCTTTGCAGTGCCTCTTGGGTCAAAAACGCCTGATGAGCCGTCACCAAAACATTGGGCATGGAAATCAAACGTGCCAATGTGTCATCCTCTAAAATATGTCCCGATCGGTCCTCAAAAAACAAATCGCTTTCTTCTTCGTATACATCCAGGCAGGCCGCACCGATTTGACGGGATTTTATGCCGCAAAGAAGTGCCTCGGCGTCAATCAGCCCGCCGCGCGAAGTGTTAATGAGAACAACACCTTTTTTCAGCTTTGCAATGCTTTCCGCGTTAATCATATGACGAGTCTCGTCAGTTAGCGGACAGTGTAGGGAAATTACATCACTTTCCGAAAAAAGGGTATCTGTTGAAACATAGTTTAGCGAGCGATCTGTTTTCGGAAATTTGTCATAACACAAAATTCGCATACCAAAGCCGCGGCAAATATCGGCAAAACAAAGCCCGATACGGCCCGTTCCGATAATGCCGACGGTTTTTCCGTACAAATTCATCCCGGTAAGCCCGGACAGACTGAAATTAAAGTCCCGAGTGCGATTATAAGCCTTGTGAATCCGCCGAACCGACGTCAAAAGAAGCGCCATAGCATGCTCGGCAACAGCTTGCGGCGAATAAGCCGGCACTCGTAATACATGAATACGCCCGTAGGCATGGCGGACGTCAACATTATTAAAACCGGCACAGCGCAGGGCGATCAGCCGGACACCGAGCCGGCAGAGCCGGTCAATGACCGCACGGTCGGCTATGTCGTTTACAAAAATGCAGACGGCGTCAAAGCCGGTGCACAGATCTACCGTGTCCGCCGACAGACGAGATTCAAAAAATTTAATTTCTATGTTGTATGCGCCGCATAGCGCTTCAAAAGCCGGACGGTCATAGGGCTTTGTGTCAAAAAATGCAAGCTTCATTTAGAATCTCCTTTTGTTTATTATCTTGATTTCTTGAGATAATTATACTATAATTACAAAAAAAGTATGTTGGAATTCCAACATTAAAGGTGTGATTTTATGTATAACATCGGAGAAACAGCGCTTTTTAAAGGCATAGATGCTGTAGAGACAGAGAGGCTTTTGCATAAAATTCGGGCTGAAATTCGGTGCTACCGCCGTGACGAGATTGTTCTGTCTGAGGGAGATAGCAGTGTATTGGCAGGAATTGTCCTGGAAGGTGCGGTCCAAGTTATTCGAGAGGATTGGGACGGAAATCGATGCATTATTACGTCGCTGGAACCGGGTCAGCTGTTTGGGGAAGCACTTTCCTGTACCGGCGCAGATTGCTTGCCGGTCACGGTGATGGCGGCAATCCCGAGCAATATTTTGTTGTTTGACTGTAATCGTTTGCTTTGCTGTAATGAGCAGGCGGCGCGGATTGCGGTTGGGAATCTGGTGCGAATTATTGCGAAAAAAAACTTGCTGCTTCGGCAAAAAATCACCATTTTATCCGGACGAACAACTCAGGAAAAGCTGATGTCGTATTTGCGCTATGAGTCGGAACGACAAGGGAAAATCGACTTTGAAATCCCGTTTGACCGGCAGCAGCTGGCGGATTATTTGGGTGTTGAGCGCAGCGCCATGTCTGCCGAGATTTCTAAGCTTGCACGCAGCGGTAAAATCGAGGTCCATCGGCGCAACTTCCGAATTTTATCGGCAGAAAAATGATTTTTTATCTGCTTTTCGGTCGGATAATGATTTTCTTTTAGAAGGCTTGACTTCCCGGAAAGAACATGTTATAATGATACCGTTCTTATTTGTTAAATTATTAACAAGCGATAAAGAGGAGAATTTATATGCAGCAAAAAAGAATCCCCATCGACAGCATTGAGAAATTGGAGGAGCGGCTTGTACAGATCCGAAAAGTGCAAGAGGAGTAC
>CAKSSH010000004.1 GCA_934488695.1 uncultured Oscillospiraceae bacterium | reverse complement strand
CAGCAGAGACAGAAAGAAAAACAGCACGACAATGATCGGCAAAAAAGACAGCACGCTGCCGACGCCGGCAAAAATTCCGTCAATAATCAAGCTATGCACAACCGGATTCATTCCGAATGCGGCAAGGCCCCTGTCGCACACCGCCGTGACCCAGTCAATCCCCGCCGCCAGCAGATTGCTGAGGCCGGCGCCGATAACATCAAAGGTCAGCCAAAAAATCAGCATCATAATACCAAGAAACAGCGGTATCGCCAAAAACCGATCGGTCATAATCCGATCAATCCGCAGGCTGCGCCGGTGTTCCCGACTTTCGTGACTTTTTACCACGGCTTTTTGACAAACACTTTCGATAAACGTATATCGCATATCCGCCAGCGCCGCGTTACGGTCCAGTCCACAGCCGTTTTCCATCTCAATAATGCTGTGCTCCATCATTTCAAGCTCGTTTTTGTTCAGATCCAGTGCATCGATGATTTCCTGGTCCCCCTCCATAAGCTTGACGGCAGCAAACCGGGCCGATATTCCCAGCCGCTCGGCATGATCCTCAATCAAGTGCGACACGGCGTGAATACAGCGGTGCACCGGGCCGGAAAAGCAAAAATCGGTGACACCGGGGTAAATCTTTTCCCGGGAAACGCGGACGATATTCAAAATCAAATCCTCCACGCCCTCGTTTTTTGCGGCCGATATCGGAATCACTGGAACCCCCAGACAGCGCGACATTTCGGCAACGTCCACCGACCCTCCGTTTCCGCGCACCTCATCCATCATATTCAGCGCGACCACCATCGGGATATGCATTTCGAGCAGCTGCAGTGTCAGATATAAATTGCGCTCGATATTGGTGGCGTCAACAATGTTGATAATCCCATCCGGTCGCTGACGCAAAATAAACTCCCGAGTCACGATTTCTTCGCCGGTGTAAGGACGCAGCGAATAGATTCCCGGCAGATCCGCCACCGTGCAATTTTTCTGACCGCGCACGGCACCGCTCTTTTGCTCCACCGTAACGCCCGGAAAATTGCCGACATGCTGGTTGGCGCCGGTCAATTGATTAAACAACGTGGTCTTACCGCAGTTTTGATTTCCGACTAACGCCAAAATCATTGCGCCGCCTCCTCACGCACCGAAATTTTCCGTGCCTCTTCAATTCGCAGCGTCAGCTCATAGCCGCGCACCCGGATTTCAATCGGGTCTCCCATCGGCGCAATCCGTGTTACCCGCACCTGCGCACGAGGCGTCAGCCCCATATCCAGCAATCGGCAGCGCAGCGCGCCTTCCCCTTCCACCTTGGTGATAACGGCTGTTTTCCCGATCGGCAAACGATCCAGTGTCATGTTTGCTCCCCTTTTCTGTTTACAAAAGTCGTGCAGCCCGACTTTTGAAATTATCTCCTGCCCGGCTTTTTTGCAAAAAACCGAGGTTGGCCGCCGGACGGCCTGTTTTAGCAAAATGTTTTGATTGCCCCTTCGGGCGCCCTTTCAGACAACTTGATTCCGGGCGACCTATTCAGTCGCCTTTTATTCTTTGCCCCAGCCGTCCACCCCGCTGCGCAAAAGCGCACCGAACACCCGTTCGGTCACTCCGGGATTTCGCAGCTCTTCGGCCGCCAGACGCTCCTTGACCTCCTGTCGCAGCGTCTTTCCGTCGGCCGGGCAGCAGCTTTTCAAAACCGGCAAGCCCAAGCGCTTGACCGCAGCCGAAATTTCATTTTCCGGCGTGTAAATCAGCGGCCGAATCATGGTCAGGTTTTTGCGGGACAAATAAGTCACCGGCGAAAAACAGCCCACCCGACCCTGTGCAAACAAATTCATCAAAAAAGTTTCTACCACATCATTATAATGATGGCCAAGCGCCAGCTTATTACAGCCGGCCGCCAGCGCGGCGTCATGCAGCGCTCCGCGCCGCATACGTGCGCAAAGACTGCAAGGGCTTGTCTCTTGCCGCTGCTCAAACACAATTGAGCCGATATCGGTCCGCTTCAAAACAAACGGAACCTCCAGCTCCCGGCAAAGCGTTTCAATAGCGCTGTAGTCTCCGTTCCGACCGGAAAACCGGAGATCCAGCGAAACAGCCGTCAACGAAAAGGGGGCCGGATAAAAACGGCGCAGGGCCGCCAGTGCAGAAAGCAGCAGCACCGAGTCCTTCCCGCCGGAGACCCCGACGGCAATTTTGTCCCCCTCCGCGATCATCCGATAATCATCGCACGCACGACGAAGATAGGAAAGCATTCGCTGCATTGCACAAACCCCCTTTCTTTACAGTACAATTATACGTTTCTGTTTTCGACAAGTCAACCGAATCGGCGGGATTTCTTTTCAAAAAATTCACATTTCTTCTATCGAATTTCTGTTTATTTTGCATCGTTTTTATGTTATAATAGAAAAAACGCCCGATAAAGGAGACGAAACATGAATAATTCCGTTCCCGAAATTCAGGGAAATTTAAGAAAACATGCTCTGCGAGTTCCTTCGATCATCGAGGAGGTCGGAGGGATTTCAATCTTTGGCAAGCGGATTCGTTCTCTTGTCTTTTCAACCGACGTCAGCATTATCTGCAATGTCAATGCCGACGCAGTGCTGGCCGTCTACCCCTTTACACCGCAGCCAAAAATCACCGCCGCACTTCTCTCGGCGGCGGATATGCCGATATTGTGCGGCGTCGGCGGCGGCATCACCACCGGCAAACGCGTGCTGCAGATTGCAAAGGCCAGCGAAATGCAGGGAGCGCTCGGCATTGTTGTAAATTCCCCGACCGAAAACGAGGTCATCCGGCAGGTGGTCCGAGAAATCGAAATTCCGCTGATTGCCACCGTGATTTCCGAAAAAGAAGACTTTGCAGCCCGAATTGAGGCCGGCGTCAGTATTTTTAACGTCTCGGCTGCCGCGCAGACGGCGCAGGTCGTTGCGCAAATTCGCCGGGATTTCCCGGATTTTCCGATTATTGCCACCGGCGGCCCCACCGACGAAACCATTCGTTCCGTCATAGACGCCGGTGCCAACGCCATTACCTGGACGCCGCCGACCGCCAGGTCTCTTATGCACGACCTGATGGCAGACTATCGTTTAAAAAAGGACAAGGCGGCCCTTTAAGGCTCCGCGTTCCGGGATCCCGGCCAAATTGAAAACAAAAAAGGGCGGCCTGTAAGCCATTTTTCCTTACAGGCCGCCCTCTTTTTCCGCAAAACTCCCAAAACATCCTCGACTTGCAGAGAGGATTTTCTTCAGCGCCTCGCTTCGAGCAAATCGGCGCCGCAGTCCAAAGCAGGCAGGCAAGGCCGCCTCCGGCCGCCTTTTCACAAAACCGCCCCCCGATACGCAGTCGACCGGGGCGTTTTTATGCCATCCGGCCGGCAATATGCCGCGCCGCATAAATCCCGCTGGCCGATGCGTGGGACAGCGAATGTGTTACGCCGCTGCAGTCCCCGATGACATAGAGACCGGACAGCGCCGTTTCCAAATTGCCGTCGATTTCCACTTCCATATTGTAAAACTTGACCTCCACCCCGTAAAGCAGGGTGTCGTCATTGGCAGTACCGGGCGCAATTTTGTCCAGCGCGTAAAGCATTTCAATGATTCCGTCCAAAATTCGCTTGGGCATAACCAGACTCAAATCGCCCGGCGTGGCACTTAGGGTCGGCCGGACAAAGCTCTCGCCGATCCTCGAATACGTGCTGCGCTGTCCGCGAATAAGGTCGCCGAAGCGCTGAATGATAACACCGCCGCCCAGCATGTTGGACAAGCGCGCAACGCTTTCACCGTAGCCGTTGCTATCCTTAAACGGCTCGGAAAAATGCTTGGAAACCAGCAGCGCAAAATTGGTGTTGGCCGTGTGCTTGGCAGGGTCCTCATAGCTGTGTCCGTTTACCGTAACAATACCGTTGGTGTTTTCATTGACCACCGCACCGTGCGGATTCATGCAGAAGGTGCGCACCAAGTCCTGAAATTTTTGGGTTCGGTAAACGATTTTGCTTTCATAGAGTTTTTCGGTCAAGTGCGCGAAAACCTCATAAGGCAGCTCAACTCGCACGCCGATATCCACCCGATTAGAGCGGGTCTTTAAAGACAGATCTTTACAAACGCTCTCCATCCACTTGCTGCCGCTGCGTCCCACCGAAATAATGCATTTTTTGCAGTGATACGTCTCTTCTCCGGCCTGAATGATAAATCCGTCATCCGCCTTTTGCACCCGCTGCACCCGGGTGTTGAAGAAAAACTGCACCGAACGGCTCAGTTCCTTATACAGATTTTCCAGCACCACATAGTTGATGTCGGTTCCGAGATGCCGCACCGAAGCGTCCAGCAAATGCAGCCCGTTTTGCATACACAGGGTTTTGATCTCGCTGTTGGTCGTGGAGTACAGCCGGGTGCCTTTCCCGCCGTGAGACAGATTGATTCGATCCACATACTCCATCAGCTCCACCGCCTGCTCCCGCCCGATGTACTCGTGCAGGGTGCCGCCAAAGCTGTTTGTTATATTATACTTCCCGTCGGAAAACGCACCGGCGCCGCCGAAGCCGTTCATAATGGCGCAGGTTTTGCAGCCGATACAGGACTTCACCTTTTTATTGTCAATCGGACACCGACGGTCCTTCAAGGCACTGCCCGCCTCAAAAACGGCAACCGAAAGCTGCGGCGCCGTTCGCAACAGCTCATAGGCCGAATAAATACCGCCCGGTCCGGCTCCGATGATGATTACGTCAAAAGACTTGTTTTCCATTTTTCAATCGCCCCAAAATATCTTGTTGTCGGCCGTGCACGGCCGATTTTATTATACCGATTTTTTGCCCGATATGCAAGACCTATTTCCCGGTTGAGCCAAATCCGCCGGCGCCGCGCGCCGTTTCGGAAAGCACCGTGCTTTCCGAAAACTCCGCCGTCAGGTACGGCACCAGCAGCAGCTGAGCCACCCGCTCACCCGGCAAGACCTGCACCGCCTGCTGCGCATGGTTAAAAAGAGCCACCATCAGCTCACCGCGAAAGTCGGCATCGATAACCCCGACCTTATTGGCCGGTGCCAAGCCTTTTTTACAGGCAAGGCCGCTGCGAGCACAAACCAGCCCGACAAAGCCCTGCGGAATTTCCAGAGACAACCCGGTCGGCACAAAAGCCGTCTCCCCCGGCTGCACCGTTACCGGCGCCGGCAGCGCCGCACACAGGTCCGCACCGGCAGCGTCCGCACTCTGATAGGTCGGACAAACGGCCTCCGGCCGCAATTTTTTATAAAGAACGCGTTGCGTCATCTCGTTTCCTCCGCTTCCCGCCGCACAGGCTTTTTGCAGCTCGACTTTTGGCAGCTTTTTGTCTTTCCGCCGCCGAACCGGCCATGCCGACGTCAATTCCTTTCTTATTATAATAGGCCGGCCGTCAATTTGTCAAGCGCACGCCCCGCCGTCCCTTGCGCCGGGCTTTTTTGGGGCTTGCAAGTCCCCCGAAAAGGCTTGCGCGCCGGTCAAGCGCGAAAAGCGTCCCCGATTTGCCGAGCGCTCCCCGCACCGCCCGCTCCAAATCTTTCCCCGCGGTTTTGCCCTGTCCGGCGCCGTTGCCGGAAAGGCGCCTTTTATATTCACTTTCGTGTCCTAAGCAAAAATATTACAAAAAATTGAAAAAATTTGCGAAAAGGGCTTGATTTTATCCAAAAAATGTTGTAAGATAGATACACTGCTTTTCGGACGATTAGCTCAGCTGGTAGAGCATCCGCTTGACGTGCGGAGGGTCACAGGTTCGAGTCCTGTATCGTCCACCATTGGCGTATAATCCGAACCCGCACGGTTCGGATTTGGAGAGTAAATCTCCACCATTGGCGTATAATCCGAACGCGTTATTCTTTTGCGGAAGCGTATTCGGGTATACAACAAAACACCGAACGGTCCCGGCTTTTTTCGGTCCGGATTCGGAGCGAAAGCTCTGTTTCATCGACGCAAGCGGCAAGCTTGCGTTTTTTCATGTTCTTTGATGGTATTCGGGCTTTTGCCGACAAGCAAACCGGGGAGACAAAGGATTTACGCTTTGTCTCCCCGGTTTAGTTTATTTTTTATGACAGGACCCGGCCATCGAACAGTGTGCACAGTTTGAACCGCAAAGCCGCTTGCCGCGTTTTCGGTCCCGAACCAGTTTCCACACAATCAGTGCTACCAGCGCGGCCAAAATCACGCAGCCTATAATGGTTGCGATATTCTTTGTCAGAAAAGACCACAGTACGGACAGCATAAAGGGCACTCCTTTCATAAGATCAAACGTTTATTTTACCAAGGCCTTTTGCGTCAGGCGTGTCGCCTCCTTGTAAGGCCGCAACAGCATATAAAGAAGTCCGGCAAACAGCGCCAGCGCAGCCGCCAATCCCAGCACATTGATTTTACCGGAAAAGGCGTTTCCAAACTGATTGACCATCAAAGCAATCACGTAAGCAAAGCCGCACTGATAGGTAACGGCAAACCACGTCCAACGAGCGCTGTTCATTTCCCGTTTAATAGCGCCAATGGCAGCAAAACAAGGAGCGCACAGCAGGTTAAAGACTAGGAACGAGTAAGCGCCGATTCCGGTAAAGGCCTCCCGCATGGCGGCATAGGTGTTTCCGCCGGCGCCGTACAGGATCCCCATAGTGCCCACAATATTTTCCTTGGCTACAAGCCCGGTAATTGAAGCCACCGCCGCCTGCCAGGTGCCAAAGCCCAGCGGACGGAAAATAAACGCGATCGCCGAGCCGATTGCAGCCAGAAGGGACTTGTTCAGCTCCTCCTCCGAAAGCATCCGGAAAGAGCCGTCGACAAACCCGAAATAGGACGCAAACCATACCAAAATGGTAGACAGCAGAATAATGGTGCCCGCCTTTTTAATAAAGGACCAACCGCGCTCCCACATGGAACGCAGGACATTTTGCGGCGTCGGCCAGTGGTACGCCGGCAGCTCCATCACAAAGGGCGCCGGCTCACCGGCAAACATCCGGGTCTTTTTAAGGATGATTCCGGACACGATAATGGCTGCCATTCCGATAAAGTAGGCCGAGGTGGCCACCCATGCGGAGCCGCCGAAAATCGCGCCGGCGATCATGGCAATAAAGGGCACCTTGGCGCCGCAGGGAATAAAGGTGGTTGTCATGATGGTCATGCGGCGGTCGCGCTCGTTTTCGATGGTACGCGACGCCATGATTCCGGGAACACCGCAGCCGGTACCAATGAGCATTGGGATAAAAGACTTGCCCGAAAGTCCGAACTTGCGAAACACCCGGTCCAGCACAAAAGCAATTCGAGCCATGTAACCGCAGGCCTCCAAAAACGCCAGCAGCAAAAACAGCACCAGCATCTGCGGAACAAATCCGAGCACGGCCCCGACGCCGGCGACAATCCCGTCATTGATAAGCCCGCTGAGCCACTCGGCTGCGCCTGCATTTTCAAGACCTTTGCCGACCAGCACCGGGATCCCGGGCACCCAAACCCCGTATGCGGCAGGGTCCGGCGCTTCAAACCCGTTTTTTTCAAAATACGAAACCGCGTCCAAATAGGTCATGGCGACGGTATCCTCCGACCCCTCGACCCCTTTGGGAATCGCATCGTAATAAGCGGTCATTTTGCTGACTGCCAGCGTCTCCTCGTCCTCGACCTCACAGGTCGCCGTTTTAGATTCGGGCTTAAACGCCTTAAGCGCCGCCAGCGTCTTGTCGGCGTCAAGATCCGCCGCATCGGCGGAAAGCCCGACAAAGGCATCCACTGCCCGGGCAGCCGCCGTATAATCATCCGAGGCCTGTACATAGGACTTGGAGCCGATGCCAAACAAATGCCAGCCGTCGCCGAACACACCGTCATTCATCCAATCGGTTGCAAACTGACCGACCGTCACCATGGATAAAAAATACACACAGAACATAACGGCCACAAAAATCGGCAGCCCCAGCCATCGATTGGTCACCACTCGGTCAATCTTATCGGAGGGGGACAGCTTACCGGTATTTTTTTTATTATAGCAGACCTTGATGAGCGATGCAATGTAAACATACCGCTCATTGGTGATAATCGACTCGGCGTCGTCATCCATTTCCCGTTCGGCCGACCGAATATCCTCTTCGATATGTGCTAAGGTCGCCGCGTCGATCTTCAATTGACTCAAGACCTTATCGTCTCGCTCAAAAATCTTGATTGCATACCAGCGCTGCTGCTCCTCGGGCAGATCGTGAACCGCCGCCTCCTCGATATGGGCGATTGCGTGCTCCACGCAGCCGGAGAAGGTATGCATCGGCACTGTTTTACCATTGCTTGCCGCTTCAACGGCCGCCGCGGCCGCCTCCGAGATCCCGGTGCCGCGCAGCGCCGAGATTTCAACGATCCTGCAGCCCAGCTGACGGGACAGACGGTCCGTATCAATTTTATCGCCGTTTTTCCGAACAACATCCATCATATTGATAGCCAGCACCACCGGGATCCCCAGCTCGGTCAGCTGGGTGGTCAGATAGAGATTGCGCTCAAGATTGGTGCCGTCAATGATGTTTAAAATTACATCGGGGCGCTCTCCGATGAGATAATTCCGCGCCACCACTTCCTCCGGTGTGTAGGGAGAAAGCGAATAAATGCCCGGCAGGTCGGTGATGATGACGTTGTCCCGCTTTTTCAGCCGGCCCTCTTTTTTCTCCACCGTAACGCCCGGCCAGTTTCCGACAAACTGGTTGGAGCCTGTCAGTGCGTTGAATAGTGTCGTTTTGCCGCTGTTGGGGTTTCCGGCAAGAGCAATGCGAATGGTTTTGTTCTCCATTTTTTATACGCCTTCTTTCTGAGATCGGTATTTTGTCCTGTTTTGTCTGTCAAACCGTCGTCGCCGAAATCACTCGATCTCAATTATCTCGGAATCCGCCTTCCGCAGTGACAATTCGTAGCCGCGCACCGTAATCTCAATGGGATCTCCCAACGGTGCGACCTTGCGAATAAAAACCTCGGTCCCCCGGGTCAGCCCCATGTCCATCATACGGCGCTTGACCGCACCCTCTCCGTGAAGCTTGACGACCCGGACAGTCTGCCCGATTCGAGCCTCTTTCAACGTTTTCATTTTTCTGTTCCCCCTTTATAAAGAACGCCGGATCTTGTCAGACCATAATCTTTTCAGCCATTTCCTCACTGACGGCCACCCGCGTTTCTTTTACGTTGACAATGACATTGCCGGCCAGCGTGCTGATAACCGTCACCCCGCCGCCGACCACAAATCCCAGATTTTCAAGATGCTTGCGCACCGCGGGGCTTCCGCCGATTTTTTTAATGATGTTTTCTTCACCAACCGTTGCAAAGCACAATGGCATCATGGCGCTCCCTCGATTCTTTTGAAATGTTTTTAGTGTTAGCATATGCTAACCAATGCGTTGAAAAATCGGTTAGCCTGTGCTAACCGTAATCATAATACCGCCCCAGCCCTCAATTGTCAAGCAGTTTTTCCGAAAAAAGCAGATTTTTTCAAGGATTTCGGCACCATAACCAATTAGTTAGCCTATGCTAACTAATTATTTTATTTAATTTGCCCAAGAGCGCCGAAAAGCTTTTGCGACAACTGCCGATTCTCGCTCCAAGCCGCCTTGCTCTACGCATTGCCGGACCCGTTCCCAAGTCCGCTCGACATCCGTCGGCAGCGCCAAGACCGGCGTGGCGATCGGCCGGCGGCAAAAACAAGCGTGCCAAAGCAACGGTTCCGGACGGCGGCGCTAAATCGGTTTCCCCAAAAAACGGGACGGCCGACCGTCCCGTACCGCCGAGCAAAAGCCTCACACTTTGTGTTCCGGCCGGCAGTCCCTTGCCCTGCTGCCCCCGAAAAGCGGCCGGCGTGCCGAGCCGACTGCGAGGCACGCCGCAAAGCCTCTTGAATTTTTGAGGCAACTGTGCTAATATTAAAGAAAATCCGAAAAAGGAGGGTGCAGTATGCGGCTTCAGGAATCGGGGCAGATGTATCTGGAGACCATTTACATTTTGATGAAAAAAAGCGGCGCTGTGCGCTCTCTGGATATTGCCAACTACATGGGATTTTCCAAGCCGAGCGTCAGCCGCGGCGTCGGTCTTTTAAAAAAAGGCAATTATATTCTGGTGAACAAAGAGGGGTACATCACCCTGACCGATACGGGCTATGCGCTTGCCGAAAAAATATACGAACGCCACACGGCGTTGACAGACTTTTTGATTCGTATCGGCGTTTCCCCTGCCGCTGCGGCGGCAGACGCTTGCAAAATCGAGCACGATATCAGCGACGAGTCCTTTTCCGCCATCAAGCGATATGCCGCCGAAAAGCTCCGCAAATAAAAGGGGACGGCGCAAATGCCACCTGTTTTCACGACCTTTTGTTTCGACAAAAGGCGCGGCCGATCGAGCGCAGCAAAACGCGCCCCGGCCGATCGAGCGCAGCAAAACGCGCCCCGACCGATCGAGCGCAGCAAAACGGCCACGGTCGCCGTATTTTTCGGTTGTACAAAAAACTATCCTGCATATGCGGCTGAAAAGCCGTTTGTGCCGGATAGTTTTTTAGGTTTTTGTGCAAGGCTTTGTCCGCTTCGGCGGCATTTTTGTTCCGGGCGGGGCGGGGAGCCCCTTTTTTATCCGAAAACGGATTGTCAATTCACCCTTTGAGGTCTAAAAGTTGCAGCAGATCCTCAACACTTATCGAATGCCGACGGATGCTGTCCGGATGCGCTGTTGCCAGCGATATTAAAAAGCCCTGCTGCGGCGGGAGGGTTGTCAGAACGGCCGGCGGCTGTGCTGCCGGGGTTTGTGAAAGCACGCAGATACTGCGCGGATCACGGCGAAGACCCTCTCCCGTATACTTCAGGTAGGCCTCCTTACGGGTCCACAGACGGCAAAGCGCTTGTTGCAGCGCCGCACCTTGAAGCGGCGCCGTTGCCGCCTGTTCCTCGGGCGACAGATAACGCCCGGCAACGGAGGGGCGCATTCTGGAAATCTGTTCCAGATCCACCCCGACTGCTTGCTGCGAAAGAGCACAAACCACCCGAGTGCCCGAATGAGACAGGCTCATCGGCCGGTGACCGGGCAAAAACGGACGGCCGCCCTCCTCATAGCAAAGGGACAGCGGCAGCGGAACGCCCTGCGCCACCGCAACGCATAGCTCGGTGCCCAGCTGCAGCAGCCGGTCGCTTTCCCGCCGGGCCCGCGCGGCGCGGGCCCGGCGTTCCGGGCTGATAAATGGCTCCAGCCGCAAAACAGCCGGTGCACAGTCCGACAAATCCAGTTCAAAAATCTCGGTTGCCATAGTTCATCCCTTTCCCCTCATCTTTTCCCCGGCAATAATCGTTCTATCCTGCGGCAACGCAGGGATCCCCCGGGTTCGTCTCTGCGGCGTCGGCAAAAATCGCCCGTTCCTCCGGGCTGACAAAAAGATCCGCTCGACCCAGACGACACAGCGCCGCCGCCAGGGATAAAAGCAGCCCCGTAAAGTCCTCGGGGTCATCCACCTCCACGCCCATTTCCTCCCGGATTCGGCGCAGACGATACTGCACAGTGTTACGGTGGGTAAACAGCCGCTCTCCGGTTTTTTGCAGCGAATGGTGACAGATAAGATAGGTATACAGCGTCAGGCAAAGCTGACCGTCATTCTGCACATCACTGCGATACAGCGCTGCCACCCGCTCCTCCATATACCCGGTTTCACGGATCATTTTCCGCAGCACCATCAGCAAGGCATAGTCCTCACTTTCGGCAAGAAACGGCGCTTTCTTTTTTTGCCGCAGCAGCGTCAGCGTGTCCCGCACAAGCGGCAGCTGCCGACGCATTTCGTAAAGCCCTTGCATTTTCCCGGAAACCGCCGCGCATAGACGATACTCCTCAATCAGCCGCTTCAGCAACCGAATATCGTGATCCTTATGCAAAAAAACAATCATACTGCGATGATAGAAAAACGGCAGAGATGCGTGAAAGCTCTCCGAAAAGCTCTTTTGCAGCCGTCCCTGTCGTGCCGGATCCGCCGGCTCCTCGGACAGATCCAGCAGGGCAAAACGCTCGGGATGAAAATGTGCCAAAAAGGTCCCGGCCGCCTTGAGCTCAAACAAACGCTCATCCGGAAACGCGCCGTCCAGCAAATCGGTCAGAACCTCTTCGGCTGTGTCCGTCGGCACGCTGCCGGAATGGCGCTCGCAGTAAAACTGCTTAGCAACCAACGCCTCGGCATAAAGGCAGTCCTTCTCACACGGCGCCTGCACGTCGGATGACAGCACATAAAGAATATACCCCAGCGCCACCTCTCCGCTGCGCAGCTCTGCGGCAAGATACCGGCAGGCGCCGGTGTCAATCTGAACGCGGCTATCTCCGGTGCGCAGCATGCGATCTCCAATCATGGCACAAACCGCCAGCGGCAGGGCGCTGTGCGAAACCGCCCGACGATACTCGGGGTTTTCCTCTCCGACGGCACTGCTGGCCGAAACAATGTGAAATCCGTTATCGGTCACCATCACCGGGCACAAAAATGCAGCGCTGACAGCCTCCAGCAGCTGATTGAGCGAGTGATTCTGCAAAAAAGTTTGAAACAGCAACTCTCGATTCATTTTTTTCTTCTCCTTTGTGCTGTTAGCACAATTAAGACTGCTATTATTATACCACAAGAGCCTTGATAGGTCAAGCTCTTTGTGCTATACTGTGCTCGTAAAGAAAAAAAGCTTATCCGGGAGCAGAAAGGGTCGGTGGTTCCCATGCAGCAGTTTCAAAACAGTCGGCATTCGGCAGCCGGCGCATATCTGCAAAAAAGCCGAGAAAAATAAAGAAAACAAACATTTTCGGAGGTGTTATTATGTTTGAACTCAGACCGTATTCTCGTAAAAACAATTCCTTGTGCAATCCGTTCCGTGAAATGGACGAATTTGAAAAACAATTTTTCGGAACGCCGTTTGGCTTTTTCGGCGGCGCGCTGGATGAATTTAAGACCGACATCCGAGACGAAGGCGACCGTTATGAGTTAGAGGCCGACTTGCCGGGCTTCCAGAAGAAGGACATTCATCTGGATATCCGCGGCGACCTTTTGACAGTGCGCGCCGAGCGTCATTCGGAGCATGAGGAAAAGGACAAAAAGGGCAAATATGTCCGCTGCGAGCGTTCCTACGGCTCCTACAGCAGAGATTTTGACCTGTCCGGCGTCGAGGCGGACAAAATCACTGCAAAATACGACAACGGTGTTTTGCATCTGACGCTGCCCAAAAAAGCCGAGACGCAGCCCGAGGCGCATCATCTGGAAATCGAATAATTCACACGGGCTTTTCTAAAAAGGGGCCGGACGGATAACCGTCCGGCCCCTTTTTTATCCACACGCAACGTCCTTTTTAGATAAGCTGTGCTGCCGCGTGGTTTTGTCCCTCTCTTTCGGGTAATATCGTGAACGTCCTTTTGCGGAAAAGAACAACATCACGAGCGGCTCAAGCAGCAATTATCGCCCGATTTCGGGGGCCGAATACTGCAAAAAACCAAAAGTTAAAAAGTTTTACCGCTTAGGCCTCGGGCGGCAAAAGCCGGCGTCGGACTTTTTCTCATTTTCATCAGCCGGCAGACGAGGCAAAAAGCCCTCGAAAACATAGGCCGAAAATTCCGGGCCGAAATGCGCTAATTCCGCTTGAGAGCGAAACGTCCAGCCGACGCCGAGCGCCCCGAGCCATACACACAGACGACGGCAAAAATGGCGCCGGGTCCGGAAATCATAGTTGATAAAATCCGGCCGACTGATAAAATTACAAAGCAGACAGCTCAAAAGCCCGGCGCCGAACACGTGGGGTCGAAAGCGCCCGGTCGACAACTGGCCGCGGCAGATCTCCGGCCGATGCCGGCGATACCAAAAAAGAGCCGGCGGATAAAAGGATTGGATCAGATATTTTCCACGGTACCCGGAAAGCATTCCGTCCACCGCGCGGCAAAGCGGGGCGCAGGTTGCCGGGTTTTTGCTTTTAAGCTCTAAAAGGAGCGGCACCCGACCGGCTGCCAGCTCAAGCAGCTCTCCGAGGGTCGGGATCTTATATGCGCTGCCGTCGATACGCAGGGCGCGCAGCTGCTTGAGCGTCAACTCCTCCGGACGCTGCGGTATGCCGCAAAGACGCTGCAGCGTATCATCATGGAATAAAATCACCTGACCGTCCGACGTCAGTCGCAAATCCGTTTCAATAATATAACCATGTGCAATTGCGGCCTCAAATGCCGGCAGAGAATTTTCCGGGATCTCCTGCCGCCTGTCGTGCAGCCCGCGATGTGCTATCAGGGCGCCCCGCAGCACAGCCCGATCCGGATGACGGCGCAGCGCCGGAAAAAGGAGATACAAAAAGAAAATCAGCGCTGCGGCAGCCGCCGCGGCAACCCAAACCATCATCTCCACCCTCTTCTTCCTTTCACTTCATTTTAAAAACAGCCGCTTTCGGCTATGTTACCCGCGTGGGCAGACAGGCCGCAATCACACAGCAGCCCCTCACCCCGCCGTATTGTCCGGGTGCGAAACGAGCACACCTCCCGCCGCAAAACACATCCCTCGCCACAGAGCGCGCCCCCGGTGCAGAGCACGCCCGCCTCACCCGATGGGCGGAGAATCTCCGAACACATAGCGCCCCTTTCAGCCGCGGGCAGACAGGCCGCAATCACACAGCAGCCCCTCACCCCGCCGTATTGTCCGGGTGCGAAACGAGCACACCTCCCGCCGCAAAACACATCCCTCGCCACAGAGCGCGCCCCCGGTGCAGAGCGCGCCACTCGGCGCAGAATGAAATCTGCGGCCGCACAAATTTCTGTCCGGGCGGCCAATACGCCGAGCGACCCAAAGGGCTGCCAGCGCGTACCGGCAGGGTTCAAATGACAAGCCGGCCTTTTACGCCGCACCTTTTCACCAAACAGCTTTTCCGTCTTTTCGGCAGAATGTGCCCAACGGCCTTCCCGTCTTTTAAAAAAAGGGCTGTAAAAAACTTGCGTTTTTTACAGCCCCTTTGTGCTCAAAAATGCCCCAGGCTCCTCAAAAAGGCAAGGAATCGCTCAAACCGACTTTTGCGCGGGCCCCACTTTGCGCCAACCGATTTATGCAGCCGCCGATTAACAACCATCGGCTTTAAATAAATGGGCTTTGCTCCGCGTCCGCGCCGATTAACTGCTCCGCCGCTTGCGCCGCCGTATGCGACTTGCGGCTGTTCAAAAAAACGTACGGCTATCGTCTCCGCCGTCGCCGTCGACCGGCGGAACACTTTCGGCATCAACCGGCTCTTCCCCGGCGGCGCGCACCGCAGCAGACAAGCCCTTCAAATTTAAATCAATCGTATGCAGCCGATTTTCGCAGGCCCGATTCATATCGGCAACATTGCTGCGCAGCGTCTCAAGATCCGTTTGCGCCCCATCGATCCGATGCAGCGTGTCCGCCACCACCCGCCGGGTGTTTTCCCGAATCTCCTCGGCCTGACCCCTGGCACGGTCCACAATTTCGGCCGCCATCCGTTTGGCCTCCATAATGGTTTTACCGACATCCCGCGCAATATCCGCATACTTTTCGCATTTCTGCGCATAATCCTCATTTTCGGCAATCAGCTTGCTGATTTGCTCGTTTTTGATGTTAAATTCGCGTTCGTTATCCAAAATTGTCCGGCGGCACTGGTTTATTTCTTCCGACACCCGACTCTTTTGCATATTTGCATCAGTCAACTCGGCCTTCAGCGTATGCACCTGCTCCTCCAACGCTTCCTTGATGGCCTGGATCCTGTCCCGCTCCGCACGCAGCGCATCCCGTTCCGTCGCCAGCGCTTCAATCTGCGCCGACGCGGCCTTTTCGTTCTCTTCTTTTTCGCGGGTCAGCTCGTAAATATAATTGACAACGTCCTTTTTATGAAAGCCGAAAGCCTGTGTTCTGAAATTTTCCTGCATATAACACCCTCCTATCATCTTTTATGGGAGAATACGGTCGAATTCTGTTTTTTCATTGTACCATATTTTTTTTCAAAGCACAAGCCCCTGCCGTGCCCTACCCTCTTCGGCGATGAAACAGCCGAGCAAAAACGCCCCGACGCTCCGGCTCCTGCAAACGCAGCACCTGCCGATATACGGCAAAGTGCTTCCGGGTCACCTTTCGATCAATATGATAACAGCCGAAATACCACTTTTGATACGGTTCCCGCTCCATGACCCGATCCAAAAAAACACCCAGACGATTGGGCTCTTCCTCTCGCATTAAAATAGCCGTCCGCAGCTTTTGCGGAGCCTCATGGGTCAAAATAAAATCCGCCGGCCCTTTTTCCGCAAGATTTTTTGCGGCAGCCTCCAGCGTTTGCGCCGACGGCAGCTCCTGCGGCCACCAGCTTTTGCCCTCCTGCCGCAGCTCGACATCCTCGCTCTGACCGCCGCCGAGCGCAAAAATTTTCTGCCCCTCCAGCTCGTAGATCTCTCCGGGCAACAGCATATAAAGCCGCTGCCGCAGCTGACGCGCCCGACCGCCGGCGAACGAAACGATCGGATACTGCTCCAGCAGGCTGTAATTTTCATGGGCGCCCGGCAAAAACAGCACCTGATACCGCCGGGCGCCAATCATATCCAGCGCCCGCTCCTCTTCCTCGCCGCCCTGCCAGACAAAGCCGAAGTCTCCGAGAATCAAAAGCGTATCCTCTGCCCGGAGCCGCCGCAGCGCACGCTCGGAAAACCGCTGCGGATCCCCGTGCATATCCCCCGTTACATAAATCACATTGCTCATCCCTTTTAAAAATTTTTCCGCAAATGCCTGTTTTTTTGTTTTTTCTCTTTCTTTTGCGGACAAATTGTGCTACAATGGAAATAATCTGCTTTTATTATACACGCAAAGGAGGCGTTTGTCTATGAAAAAAATTGTTTCTCTGCTGATGGTAGTAATCGTTCTTGCATCGGCACTTTCTCTGCCCTCCTTTGCCGCTTTTACACCGGACTTTGATGTATCCGCCAAAGGCGTTTATCTTGTCAATCTTGATACCGACAAGGTCCTTTACGAAAAAAATCCGCAGGAGCGGCTGTACCCGGCTTCTCTGACCAAAATCATGACCTGTCTCTTGCTGTGCGAGCTTGTCCCGGATCTTGACAACACCTTTATCACCGCCAAGGCGTCCATTCTCGGCACCTTTGCCGGCCAAAACGTCTCGCTGGCCGGAATCTTAGCCGGCGAGGAGCTTAGTGCCAGAGAGCTTTTGTACTGTATGCTGCTGCAGTCCGGCAACGAAGCGGCCGCCATTGTCGCCGACTATTTGGGGGATCAAAGCATCAATCATTTTATCGACATGATGAATGCGCGTGCGCAGCAATTGGGCTGTACCGGCACTCATTTTGTCAACCCGCACGGTCTGCATGACGAAAATCATTATACGACAGCATACGATATGTATCTCATTGCCCGTGAAGCGGCCAAGCACCCCGAAATCCTCGAAATCTCCTCGGTTTATACCTACCAGCTGCGTAAAACCAACCGGCGGGATCCGGAATGGCTTGTCAGCACCAACAAAATGATGCAAAAAGGCTCGCCCTATTATCGATCGTACATCCGCGGCCTTAAAACCGGGACCACCACGCCGGCCGGCCGCTGCTTTGTGGCTTACGCCGAAAAAAGCGGGTACCACTATCTTTCGGTCTTGATCGGCGCGCCGTATAAAGACGAAAGCGGCAAGGCCTACGAGACCAACTATGCCTTTGCCGAAACCGGCAAGCTGCTCGACTGGGCTTTTTCCCGCTTCAAGCTTAAAACACTGCTGCCCGTCGAAGAGAGCTGCGCGCAGATACGGCTGCGTCTTTGTTCCGAGCGCGACAATCTGCTCCTATATCCCGCACAAAAAATCCTGGGGCTTGTCCCGGATGAAATCGACCCCTCCAGCGTCCAGGTCATCCCGCACGTCAACACTTATGTCGACGCGCCGGTGCAAAAGGGCGACGTCTGCGGGTATGTCGAAGTCAAGCTGGCCGACGAGGTGATCGGCATGACCGACCTGATTGCCGGAGAAAATATTTCCCGCAATGAGTTTTTGTACGTTTTGCAGGTGTTTAAAAACATTTTTACCTCCGTTTGGCTCAAGCTGCTGGTGGTGCTGCTTTTGCTGTTTGCGCTGATTTATGTGCTGCTGGTGATGCGCCAGGAGGTCAACGCCCAACGGTACCGCAGCATTATTCGCAAGCGCAGGCTCTAAAGCAAAACCCCCAACAGCAGCATTTCATAAAGCCGCGCAAAAATCGGCGACAGTTCCCAAATCGGCAGAGGATTTTTTCCTCTGCCGATTTCAATTGTAAAGCCGGGACGTTCAAATTTTTCCAAAAAGAAGTCCTTAAACCCGCCGTGACTTGCAAGCCCCTCCTGGGTTTGCAGCGCATACCCGCTGCTTTGCGCAAGCATCTGCGCAATATGTCGGCTTTCCGGCGCCGTTTTTTCCCCGTAGCGATAATATATTTCCTCCCCCTGTGAATGAAAGGCGTACACCCGGCTGAACAAGCATTGCCGGCACAGCTGCATCAACGCGCGCGTTTCCGGCTCGCTGCCGGGGCGTCGGCCGCCGTATCGCCGCGGCGCCGGGCCGTCAATACCCGCCGCCTTTTCCAAAAGACGCAGACGATCGTGTCCGGCGTCAAAATTGTGATTCAAATCCACCCCGCGGATATTGGCGTTCCATTCCGAAAAATCCCCGCCGCAGAGCTGAAGCACGCTCTCCCGCCGGCGGCCGGCGGAAAGCCCCTCGGTCAGCACCAGCTGCACCCCGTCCGGATTTACGCAAGGCAGGATCATCACGCCCCGCTTTGCAAGACTTTCGGCAATCGGCCGTTTTTCGACCACCGCCCGGCAAAGTGTTTCGCAAAAATATAAAAGCAGGCTTTGCGTCAGCCATTCCTGCGCGTGAAAAGCCCCTGCATACAGCACCGGACGGACCGTTTTGCCGAGACACAGCGCATACAGCTTGCGCCCCTGCACCGAGCGGCCGACGGCCGTTAATCGCAAAAACGGGTACCGCTTTTTGATAAGGCACAGCTGTCTTACATAGGCCTGCCAGAACGGCGGCTGGCGGTAAAAAGAGTCCATCAAATTCTCTCCCTCCCACCATCCTGCACCGCCTGTGACAAGCAAAAACAGCGAATGACGGCCGACTCGCTGACCGGGTCCTGCTGCTGCCAAAGTGCTCGAAGCTGCCGCAGCACCGACGCGCGCAGCTTTTGCACGTCCGGCCTGCAGCTCTGTCTCGATTCCGGCGCCGAGGCAACAAGCGACCGCGACGCGCTGACCAAGCAGCGGGCACAAATCAGTCGTCTGTCGTTTTCTTCACCGGCGGGTGCCCGACACAACAAATGATAATATTCGCGCTGCCTCTCGTACAACGCTTCTCGCCGAGCGCGCGACTCCGCCGCGCCGAGTGCCTCCCCCAACGTTTGCAGCATTTGACACAGAATTTCACCCTGCTCCATACCGTTCTTCCTTTCCGATCCCTTTTCTACATTTGTACGCCAAAAATAAAATCCACAGAACAACTTTTTTGGTCGAAACGCAAAAAACCGCGCCTGCCCCTTGCAATGCCGGACAGATTGGGCTATAATAGAAATCGTAAAAATTGCACATTTTGTGCTAAAAAGGTGACAAGAAATGAGAAAAACAAGCGCACTTCTTCTTTGTCTGCTGCTTTTGCTCTGCGCCGGTTGCGGCAAAAGTCGAGCGGGCTTCGATTCCTCCGCCCCGGTTTCCGACGAATCGAGTGTATCGGAAAAGCCTGCGCCCCGGCTGGCTCAAAACCCGCTTTCGGGGCTGACCGATATGGATCCGTCCGCCAAAGGGCAGCGTCCGGTCTCTATCATGATAAACAACATTAAGATCTCTCTGCCGCAGCGCGGCCTTTCCAAGGCGGATCTCTATTATGAGGTGCTGGCAGAGGGCGGTATTACCCGAATCATGGCCCTGTTTGCCGACCGAAGCCAAATCCCGGACGTCGGCTCGGTCCGTTCGGCACGGCATTATTTTCTGGCCCTATCGGCGCCGCACAACGCCATTTTCGTGCATTTCGGCGGCAGCCCGCTTGCGCTGCAAACCATTAAGGAGCGATCCCTGGACACCATTAACGGGCTGACCCTTTCCAACGTTGCTTTCTACCGGGACAAAAACCGAATCGGTAAAATCCCCATTGAGCACACGGTGTTTACCGACGCTGCCCTCCTTGAAAAGGGCATGGACAGAAAGAAGATTCAGAAAAGCGGCGACACGCCACAGGCCTTCCGTTTCGGAGACAACAGCGAGCTGCTGGCTTCCGGCGCCGAGGCAACCGAGCTGAGGGTGCCCTTTTCCGCCTACGATGTAGCGACCTTTACCTATCATGCAGCCGACGGAACTTACCAAAAAGGCGAATTCGGTCAGGCACAGATTGACGGAACCACCGGCGAGCCGCTGTCCGTCAAAAATGTCTTTATTCTGCGCACCGATATTTCCAAGCTCAACGGCAGCGACAATCCCAGTCGAATCGATGTAGACCTCTCTTCCGGCAGCGGCTACTACGCCTGCGACGGAAAGCTCATTCCCATTCGCTGGAAAAAAGGTGCTTTTCAGAATCAGCTCAAGTACTACACCGAGGACGGACAAGAGCTTGTCGTGAAGGCGGGCAAGTCCTGGGTTTGCATTATTTCCAATGCCAATACGGTAACCTATCAATAAATAAAAGAGGACGGATTTGACATGAAAAAAATTCTCTGCGTGGGCAGCGTGACGACCGACGTTATCGTTTCCCCGGTAGACAGCGTCCCCACCCCCGGCACCTTGCGTGCGGTAAACTCGGTTTCGACCCATGTCGGCGGCTGTGCCGCCAATGCCGCAAACGACCTGGGCGCTCTCGGCGTTCCGGTTGCTTTGAGCTGCAAGGTCGGCCGAGACAGCTTTGGGGAGTTTGTCCGGCAAGCGGTCCGCCAAAACGGCGTGGATGATTCGGGCGTTGTGCAAGGGGATGTCAGCACTACCGTTTCCATCGTCTGCGTCAATTCCTCGGGGGAACGCAGCTTTCTCTATAATCCCGGCTCGGCGGCGGATTTCCGCCTTTCGGACATTCCCGATCAGCTGCTTGAGAGCTGTGACATTGTCTTTGTTGCCGGTGCCATGCTGCTGTCCGCCTTTGACGGCAAGCCCTGCGCCGAGCTTATGCAGCGCGCCCAAGCGCTCGGAAAGTACACCGTCATGGATACCGCCTGGGATTTTGACGACGTATGGCTGCCCAAAATCGAAGCGGTTCTCCCGCACCTTGATTTGTTTATGCCCAGTGTAGACGAAGCCGCCCGTTTAACCGGGCTGCCGGCCGACCAGCCGGACGCCATTGCGGACCGGTTGTTTGAACTGGGCGCGAAAAATGTCATTATCAAGGTCGGCAAGCACGGCGCACTCATCTGCGAGCAGGGCCGGGAGCGGTACACGCTGCCGACCTACCTTTCGATAAAGCCGGTAGACTCTACCGGGGCGGGTGACTCCTTCTGTGCAGGCTTTTTAGCCGGTTTGGCACAGGGCTGGAGTTATCGCAAGAGCGGGCAGTTTGCCAACGCCGTCGGCACCCACTGTATTATGAAAATCGGCGCCTCGACCGGTATCGTTTCCATTGAGGAAACCCTGCAATTCATGCGAGATCACCGGGACGAGGTTCCCTTTGAAGAATAAGGAGACACCTTTATGAAAAATGCTGTTATGTACGGCGCCGGCAATATCGGGCGCGGTTTTATCGGTCAGTTGTTCAGTCTTTCCGGCTATGAGGTCACCTTTGTGGACATCAACGAGCAGGTCGTGGCTCAATTGCAGCGCGACCGCAGTTATCCGCTCTACATCACCCGCGGCGACACCTACGAAAAGCAATGCGTGGAGCACGTCACCGGCCTTTTGGGCAAGGATCCCGAAGCGGTCGGCGAGCTTATTGCCAACGCCGATGTGATGGCAACCGCTGTCGGCGTTAATGTGCTGCCTTACATTGCAGAGCCGATTGCCTGCGGAGTTCGTCGCCGTTTTCAGGCCGGAAACCGGACTCCGCTGAATATCATCATCTGTGAAAATCGGCTGGAAGCCGATTTGTACCTGCGTTCCCTGGTCAGTGCCCATTTAAGCGACGAGGAGCAGGCTTATTTCAACGAGTATTTCGGGCTGGTCGAGGCCTCCATCGGCCGTATGGTGCCGGCGACGCCGGAAGACCTGCGGGCTGAAAATCCCCTTTCTGTCTGTGTAGAGGAATATTGTCAGCTCCCGGTGGATCGGGATGCGTTCCGCGGCGAAATTCCGGATATTGTCAATCTGTGCCCGTTTTCTCCCTTTGAATTTTTCATTCAGCGCAAGCTGTTTATGCACAATATGAGCCATGCCGTTACCGCTTATCTCGGCAGCTTAAAAGGCTACACTTACATTTACGAGGCGGCGCTGGATCCTGCCGTCAAGCTCCTGTCCCTACAGGCGCTGCTGGAATCGTCGCAAGCGCTCTCTCGGGCGCACGGCGTTGATATCCGGGAGCTGATCGCCCATGCCGAGGATCTTCTTTACCGCTTTGAAAACCGTCTGCTCGGTGACACCGCCTTACGCGTCGGCCGGGATACGGTGCGAAAGCTGTCGGCAAACGACCGCCTTTGCGGAGCGCACCGGCTTTGCTGTGAGCAGGGTGTTCGTCCGGTTTATATTGAATTGGGCATTGCCGCCGCCCTGCTCTTCTCTCCGGAAGAGGACGCGGCGTCGCAGGAGGTTGCCGCCTTTGCCCGCCAAAACGGCGTTGCCGCCGCCTTGAAAAAGTACGGCGAATTGACCGACGCAGACAGCGTTGCTCGTATTGAAACGCTCTACCGTATGCTGGACGGACAGGCGGCGCTGAGCGAGGTCACCTCTTATTTGGAGCTTGAAAAAAGAAAATAATATAAAAAGGAAGTCCTTGTCATGATGTACATTATTGATACTGCCAACCTTGAAGATATTCGCAAGTGTATCGAATTTTATCCGGTGGCCGGCGTAACCACCAACCCGACCATCATTTCCAGGGAGCATACCGATTTTATTCAGTTGATCAAAGATATTCGCGCCCTGATTGGTCCGGACCGGATGCTGCACATCCAGGCGACCGGCAGCACAGCAGAGCAGATTGTCCGGGAAGCCCAGTTGCTGCGGGACGCTGTCGGCGGCAATTTCTATGTCAAGGTCCCCATCTCGGCACAGGGTCTGAAGGCAACCCGCCTGCTGCACAATATGGGCATCAAGGTTACCGAAACGGCCATTTTCACCCAGCAGCAAGCGCTGATCGCTGCCTTAGCCGGTGCTGATTTTGTCGCACCGTACGTCAACCGTCTGGACAATATTGTCAGCGACGGTGTGCAGGTCGTCACCGAGATCGTGGAGCTGTTCGATCGTCATCACATCGATTGCAAAGTGCTGGCGGCCAGCTTTAAAACGGTAGAGCAGATCCACAAGATCGCCATTTCCGGCTGTCATAGCGTCACCATCAATCCGTCTCTCTTTGAGACCTTGACATATCACCCCATGACTCAGTATGCCATTGACGATTTCAATGCCGACTGGGAATCGGTTTACGGCAAGCGCAGGATTGAAGATCTCTTCGACCAAGCAAAATAAAGCACCCACAAAAGCCCCCGGCGCATACGCGCCGGGGGCTTTTTGTTTCAGGAAAGCTTCGGCACAAGGAGAGCCGAAAAATTCGGTAACTTTTTTTGCTTTAAACGCCGAATTTGGCGCGACGCAGCTGCTCGACCGGCGTGCAATTGGTCACCGGCGTATAGCCGGCAAGCGGTAGCAGCTTTTCATGAACGGCATCCAGAATCCAGGAAGCCTGCGGGAAGAAGTACTGGTCAAACTCAAACGGCGGTGTGATCCAGTTTTGAGCACCGACAACAACCGGCGGTGCATCCAAATCATCAAACGCCAGCTCGGTGATGTTGCGAGCCACATCATTCAAGAAGCTGCCGCGAGCGCAGGCATCCGACACCAGAACCACCCGGCCGGTCTTGCGGACCGATTCCAAAATCTTGTCATAATTAAGCGGGCACAGGCTGTGCAGGTTGATAACCTCCGCCTTGAGATTCCACTTTTCCTCCAGCTGACGAGCCGCGTCCATTGCACGGTACAAGGCAGCGCCAACCGTGAGAATGGTCAGATCCTCGCCGGTGCGTACACAATTGGTATCGCCGATTTCAATTTCATACCGCTCACGGGGAACGCCGCCCTCATGGAACTGCTCACCCATGTCGTAAAGCCGCTGGCTCTCGAAGAACACCACCGGGTCGGTGCCGTTCAGCGCACTCTCCATCAAGCCCTTCGCCTCCCACGGTGTGGCCGGGAAAACGACCTTCAGTCCGGGGATGTGCGCTGTCAGCGAGGTCCAGTCCTGCGAGTGCTGCGCGCCATATTTTGAGCCGACCGACACCCGCAGCACCACCGGCATTTTAAGAATTCCGGCGCTCATCGACTGCCATTTGGCCAACTGATTGAAAATCTCGTCTCCGGCGCAGCCGATAAAGTCGGCATACATCAGCTCCACAATCACTCGACCGCCCGACATGGCGTAGCCCACCGCAGAACCGACAATGGCAGACTCGGCAATCGGGGAGTTGAACAGTCTGGAGTACGGCAGGACCTCGGTAAGGCCGCGATACACAGCAAAGGCGCCGCCCCAATCACGGACATCCTCTCCGTAAGAAATCAGGGTCGGATCCTCATAGAATTTATCGCAAATAGGCTCAAACAGCGCGTCGCGATAGTTAAAGACCTTGAGCTTGGGAACCGGCTTGCCGTCCTTAAAGGCAAAACGCTCTTTACCGGCGATCTGCTGCACCCGCGGGCACTGATCCTTCGGCAGCAGGACCTTCGGCTCCCGATCCTCCATCTTGGCAATCTTTTGATTGGAGAACATCATCCGCTCAACGACGGCGGGATCCTTTTCAAAGTCGACATACGGCGAGATCTCGGGGTCGGAGGCCATCTTGCAAATCCGAGTCATCAGCTCAGAGGTGTTTTTCAAAATAGCGTCATAATCCGCATCGGTTCCGACGCCGGCCGCAACCAAGTCCTTGCGGAAGGTGATGATCGGGTCAATAGCCTTCCAAGCCTCGATTTCCTCCTTGGTGCGGTAGGAGCTGGAATCGGACGGGGAGTGTCCGGCCACACGATAGGTCACCACGTCCAGGAAGCAGGGGCCTTCGCCGTTTTGCAGCAGCTCCTTTTTCCGGCGCATGGCGTCGATCACCGCCAGCGGGTTGTAACCATCCACCCGCTCCGCGTGCATCTGGCTCGGAGAAACGCCGGCGCCGATACGTGCCAGCATATTGTAGCCCATGGTCTCGCCGCGGGTCTGGCCGCCCATTCCGTAATCATTATTAAAGCAATTGAAGAGAATCGGCATACCGCCGCGGCAGCTCTCCTCCCAAAGCTGACGGAACTGATCCATCGAAGCAAAGGTCATGGCCTCCCACATGGGTCCGCGTGCCAGCGCACCGTCGCCGATATTGGCAACCACGATACCCTTTTTACCGTTGACCTTTTTATACAAGGCCGCGCCGGTCGCAATGGTCCCGGAGCCGCCGACGATCGCGTTGTTGGGATAAATGCCGAAGGGCTGGAAAAAGGCGTGCATGGAGCCGCCCAATCCCATATGGAAGCCGTTTTCCCGGGCAAAAATCTCGGTCAAAGCGCCGTAAAGGATAAAGTTGCGCGCCAGTGCCTTGACGTCGCTCGCATCGCTCTTATCCTCGACCGCACGCAGCAGCTTGCCGCCGAGAAAGTTTTTCATAATATCCATCAGCTCGGCGTCGTCCAGCTTTTCAATGCAGGACAGTGCCTTGGCCAAAATTTCGCTGTGGCTGCGGTGAGAGCCGAAAATAAAGTCGTCCTTATCCAAAATATAGGCCTGACCGACCGCTGAGGCCTCCTGACCGATGGACAGGTGCGCCGGGCCGGGATAGGTGTGCTCAATACCGTTGTACACACCCTGCACCTTGATTTGATTGATCATGGTTTCAAATTCACGCAGGATGGTAATATCCCGGTAAATCCGCATGAGATCTGCGTCGGTATAATTTCCGCGCTCCTCTTTCAGCGTTTTGTGATAGACGTTAACGTCAATATCCTCAAAGGTTATTTTACCTGCTTTACGCAGTTCTACGGGGTCGACAAATTGAGACTTTGGCATAATTTTTCGCTCCTTTATATTGTTTTAACAGCCTTACAGCTGAAACAGGGCCTCGCGGATGACTTCACAAACCGTCGGGTGCGGGAAAATCAATTCCTTCAAATCCTCGACCCGCCATTCACTTTCCACCATCATTGCCGCCCCGTAAATAATTTCCGAGGCATAGCTGCCGATCAGGTGTACGCCCAGCAAGCGCCGATATTTTCGGTCTACAATCAGCTTGCAGATCCCGTCTCCGCCCTCGTTTTCGGCCACGTAACGACCGCTGTACTGCATGGAAACGGTGGAGACCTCAATATCCAATCCCTTCTGCCGGGCACTTTCTTCGGTTTCGCCGACACTGCCGACCTCAGGCGTGGTATAAATAACCGACGGAACGGCGCTGTAGCGCATCCGATCCTTTTTCCCGAGAATATGATTGACAGCCACCTCCGACTCACGGTATGCCGTATGAGCCAGCATGATCTTGCCGTTAACGTCGCCGGTTGCGTACACGCCGGGGACATTGGTGCGCAGGTGCTCATCGGTCACAATCGCGCCGCGCTGGGTATAAACGCCGATGCTCTCCAGCCCCAAGTCCTGCACAAACGGACGACGACCGATGGCAATCAGAACCTTATCCGCCTCCACCGACTGCTCCTGCCCGTTTTCGGTATAGATAACGCGGCCGTTTTCAATCGCCGTAACAGCGCAGCCCAGCTTAAAGGTCACGCCTTTTTTCTGGTAGTTTTTCAGCAAAATCTCGGAAATTTCTCCGTCGGTCGGGCCGGCAATTTTGGACAGCATTTCAATCACGGTGACCTCAGAGCCGACACTATTGAAATACGACGCCATTTCCAGTCCGATAACGCCGCCGCCGATAACGACCAACCGACGCGGGATTTCCCGCAGGTCCAGAATCTCGCGGTTGGTCATGGCAAAACCGTCGGCCAAGCTCTCTTTAGCGCCGCGAATCGGCGGCACGAAAGCCGTGGAGCCGCTGGCAATAATCAATTTTGCGGCGCTATAGGGCGTTCCGTCCACCTCGACCCGAAAGCCCTCCTCCGACCGGCCGCAGATTTTTCCGGTGCCGGTCAGCACCGTTACATGATTTCTTTTCATTTGCATACCGACACCGCCGACCAGCTGGGCAACCACCCGATTTTTGCGGTCGACAACCTTCTGCTGGTCAATACAAACATTCTGCGCACTGACCCCAAAGGCCTCTCCGTGCAGCGCGTGTTCATAGATTTTAGCAGAGTTTAAAAAGGTTTTGGAGGGTACGCAGCCCTCGTTGAGGCAAACGCCGCCCAAGGCGCGTTTTTCCACCACAGCCGTTTTCAAACCGGCGTGGCCGGCGCGTTCTGCTGCCAGATATCCGGCAGGACCGCCGCCGATTACGATTAAATCAAAGCAATCCATCTCCGCACCTCCTATTTTGCCAGCAGGACACGAAACGCCTGCAGGTTATCACAAAGGGCTTTCAGGAAACGGGCGCCCGGCGCGCCGTCTACTGCCCGGTGATCCACCGTCAGCGACAGGGTCATGGCCGGATAGGTCGTCAGCGCCCCATTTTGCTCACGAACCCGGGAAACCGTCGTCCCGACGCCGAGAATTGCCGTCTGGGGCGGATTGATGACCGGGGTGAAGCTCTCAATGCCCATGGCGCCCAAATTGCTGACGGTAAAGGTCGCGCCGCCAAGCAGGTCGGGGCTGATATTCCCCTCTTGTGCGCTGCGAGCCAGCTCTTTGCTCTCCCGAGCGATTTCGGCAAGCGACTTCTTGTCGGCATTGCGAATCGTCGGCACCATCAAGCCGCGCGGCGTATCCACGGCAAAGCCGAGATGCACAGCCCGGAAGCGGCGCAGGACATTGTCCTCCAACAGGTGCGCGTTCAAGTCTGCAAAGGACGGCAGCGTTCTGGAAACGGCAAAGAGCAGCAGATCGTTTACGGTGATTTTGGGCAGTCCCAGCTCTTCGGCGGACGCCTTGAGCTGTGCGCGGTAGGCCAGCAGCTCGCCGGCGTCAAAGGAAGCGGTCATAGTCAGCTGAGCCATTTCGCTGAGCGAGGCGACCATGGACCGAGCAATGGTCCGACGGATTCCGCTGAACTTGACATCCTCATACTCCGCACCGCTGTCTGCCTCCGGCGCCGGAGCGGCAATACTGTCGGCAACGCCGACTCTACCGCCAATAGCGGTTCCGTCTGTCCGGCCGGCGGCCTGTCCTGCTGCGGCCGGGGTTGCGCCGACGCCCTGCTGGGCCAGCGCACGAATATCCCGCTCCAAAATCCGGCCGTAGGGGCCGGTTCCCTGCGCAAGCTCTGCCGGCAGCCGAAGCCGATCGGCAAGCGCGCGGGCACGCGGCGAGATGCGCAGCCGCCCGGTTTCGCTTCCGTCGGCCGAAACGGCCGGGGCTGAAACGGAGGATGCGGGTGCGGGTGCGGCCGGAGCTGATGTGGGTGCGGCGTCGCCAGCGCCGGCCGGCGCCGGGGCGCTTGGCGCCCCCGAGGCCGCTCCTGCGGCCTCGGGCGACGCCTCACCTTGAGGCTTCAGCGCCGAAAAATCCTCTCCGGGCTGTCCTACAGCACAAACATTCGTCAGCACCGGGACCTCCTCGCCCTCTTCAAAAAAGATTGCCAAAATTTCGCCCTCAGCCGTGCTTTCGCAATCAAAGGTCGACTTATCGGTCTCGTAACCGAAAATCGCTTCTCCGAGCTTTACGCTGTCCCCAACCTTCTTATACCATTTGGTGATGATACAGCTTTCCACGGTAATGCCCTGCTTGGGCATCAAAATTCCCTCTGCCACAAAAATCTGCCTCCTTTATGGTGTTTTTTTATCGTATCTTACTTACAGCGGTTTTGCATTTGAAAGCAGGTACCGCTCGGCCTCGGCATTCCAAAGACCGCCGGTTTTCTGCGTCAACGTCGCCAGCTCCCGGAAGAACGGGTCTGTCTTGCCTTTTTCCGCAAAATCCGAAATTGCCGTCAACGGCATCTGCACATGGGTGTAAATCAGCTTTTTCCCGCCCGGAATCCCCGGCAGATTCAGCGTCGCCTCGGCAGCACTGTCCAGTCCGCCGACATGCGTAATCAATGCCGCCGGCGTCATCCGTCCGGCTGCCATCAGCGCAAGACTTTCTTTCATATCGTCGGTATTGCCGCCGCTGGTGCCAACAATATGGGTCGCGTCATAATGCACGTCATAAAAGTTGAATTTTGCTTTAAAGTCCGGCGTGGTCGGCCCGGAAAAGAAATTGAGACAGCCGTCATGCCCTAAAATATCGTCCGCCTGCTCAATGAGCGCCGGAACCGGTGCAAAGACAAAGACATCGTCAAACCCGTCCCCGCCCGAAAGCGCCCGCAGCGCCGCGGCCGGATCCTCCGTCTTTCCGGTATTCAAATAGGTCAGCTGTACGCCGTTTTTCGCAGCGTCCTCAACCGTTAAAATCCGAGCCGCACGTTCCAGCCGGGCGTCGTCAATATCCGTAACGACCAGCACGGACGGCTTGCGGTTCCCGTGAATAGCGTAATCAATTGCCGCCAGTCCCATCGGCCCGACCGATGCCAACAGCGCCAGCTTTCCGCCCTCAACAATACCCATTTTATGCTGATACACGCCCGCCTCGGTGTGATAACAGGCATGATATGCCCCGATGACACAGGACAACGGCTCAGAAAGACTGCCGCAGAAAAAGGCCTCGCCCTCGTAAGGCAGCAGGCACCCCTCCTCCATCAGCTTGGCCGGCAGAATGACGTAGGTCGCGTTACCGCCGACATAAGGATAAGAATACCCCGGCGCAGCAAGGTGGTTGTTGGGGATTGCCGGCTGAATCGACGCCTTTTGGCCAACCCGGAACTGCCCCTGCCAGCGACTGCCGACCTCTATCAGCTCTCCGCAGAATTCATGCCCGATGATAATCGGCTTGTCGGCCACATCATTCGGCACTCGCTTGTGCCGTGCACCCTGCAGCGCTGCTTTATAGGATGACATACACAGGCTGTCCGACACCACGCGCATCAAAATTTCATCCTCGGCAATCGGCGGAAGCTCAAACTCCTCCAACCGCAAATCTTTTTCTCCGTAAAGACGAACCGCTTTTGTTTTCATAAAAAGTCCTCCTATATCTCAAAATGCACCGGCAGACCGTCCTTAAAAACGCTGTCGGCCTCGCCGCAAATCAGCGGCGCAATATATTCCACACAAGCCGGCAAAACATCATTGCCGCGCTCGTTAATCCACTCCCGCGGAACCAGCTTTTCGCCGTTGGCCACCTGCGCGATATCCACCGAATCCAGCTCGATCCGATACGGTGTCTCCGACACCCGGCGCAGCACCGTCATTCGACCGCTTTCACCCGAAAGCGCCCGCCGTACCGTCTCGGCGCCGAGCCTGCGTGACTCCTCCAAATCAGTCTGCGAAGCCAGATGTGCCGCGCAGCGCTGCATCAGGTTCAGCTCCACTGCCCGAGTCTTGCAGCCGATTTTTTCCCGAACCAAATCGCTTAAAAACTTCGCTGTCCCGGCCAAATACCGGTGCCCGAAAACATCGGTGGCACCGCTTTGGTAGCTCTCGGCGGCATACCGCCCGTCGCAATCCCGAATTCCTTCGCTGACTGCAACCACCACCGCAGGCGCTATCTCCAGCTGTTCCCGAACGTCTTTTATAAATTCCTCGGCGTCAAACGGCGCTTCCGGCAAATAAATGAGCGACGGCGCCCTGCCGCCGGTTCGGCGCGCCAGCGCCGACGAGGCCGTCAACCAGCCGGCATTGCGCCCCATAACCTCCACCACCGTAACGGCAGGCATGTCGTAAACTGCGCAATCCCGCCCAATTTCGGCAAAGCTGGCCGCAATATATTTGGCCGCGCTGCCGAAGCCCGGCGTATGATCGGTCACCGGCAGGTCGTTATCAATGGTCTTCGGCGCGCCCATGACCCGAATGTCCTCAATGCCTTTTTCCGCAAAATACTGCGAAAGCCGAAGCACGGTATCCATCGAATCGTTCCCGCCGATATAAATAAAGCAGGAAATGTCATGCGCCCGCAGGACCGACAGAATTTTTTCGTACTTTTCCGCGTCCTGCTCCGGTGCTTTCAGCCGCAACCGGCAGGAGCCGAGCGCCGCAGCCGGCGTAGTCTCCAAAAGGTGGCGCTGCCGCGGATCGGCAAGCCGTTCGCCGATTTCCACAAGACGCCCCTCCAGCACGCCCTTAATGCCATTTTTCGCACCGTAAATTTTTTGGAATTTGCCCGACGAAAGGGCCTCTTCCACGGCTCCCGACACCGTCGCGTTGATGGCAGCCGTCGGCCCGCCGGATTGTGCAATCAATAAGTTTGCCATTTGGGTTCCTCCGTAAACCAAGTTTTTTTACATCTTAAAGAACCTGAACGCCCTTCTCCGAAAAAAGTGCTTGCAGAGATGGCGGAAGCGCCTTGTCGCAGACCAAAAAATCAATATCCGCCGGCCTTGCAAAGGTATAGGGCAGCGCATGGTCTAATTTGCCGGAATCCATCAGCAGGGCAACACTGCGGGCTTTGCGGCAGACAAGTCTCTTAAGCGCCGCCTCCCCGTCGTTGCCGCAGGTGAATCCGCCGTCGGCCGAAAAGCCGGAGGCTGCCACAAATGCCAAATCGATGTTGATTTTTTCAAGGCCCGAAACGGCCATACTGCCGTACAGCGCCAAATCCCGCTTGTTGAGCATGCCGCCGCAGAGCGTTACATTGACAAGACTGCGACTCGCCAGCGCTATCGCAATATTCGGACTGTTGGTCACAACACTCAGCGGAAAATCTGTCAGCACCTCTGCCAGAGCCATCGCCGTCGTCCCCGCGTCCAAATAAATGGCACTGCCGCTGCGCAAAAGCCCGCGCGCCTTTTCGGCAACAATCTCTTTCTGACGCCGACTTGTCACCACACGCTCGGCAAAAGCAGGCTCCCGCAAGGTCTCCCGAGGCGGAAGCGCCCGCGCGCCGCCGCGCACCCGTTCAATTAAGCCGCGGCTTTCAAGCTCCTGCAGGTCTCGATGAATCGTCATGGTGCTGACACCGGAAAACATCTGAGAAAGCTCCTTGAGGCTTACCGCTTTTTTGGCGCGAATCAGCTCCAGAATCTGTTCCCGGCGAATGGTTTTCATCCGTCGCCCCCTCCTTTCAAAAAGCAAAAATGAGACAAAATGTTAAATCTAACATATTATAACATTTTTTTCTTATCCCGTCAAGGCTCCACGGAGAAAATTTTTTTGAAAACCCCTTTACATTGGATTGTTTTCGTGCTATACTAATAACGCTTTCATCGTTGCCCGGGGATTACTGTGCCCATCCGGGAGCTTCACCCGCCCCACGCGCTGATGTTTGCGAAAAAACAAACGAGGTGAAAAAACATGCTTTTAAAGGAAGAAAAGCACGCCATTATCGAGAACAACCGTCTGAGCGAGACCGATACCGGTTCTCCGGAGGTTCAGATTGCTATTCTGACCCGTCGGATCAACGACCTGACCGAGCATCTCAAGACCCACAAGAATGACCATCATTCCCGCAGAGGTCTTTTGAAAATGGTCGGTAAGAGAAGAAACCTTCTCAACTATCTGACCCGGAAAGACATCGAACGTTATCGTGCCGTTATCGCAAAGCTCGGTATCCGCAAATAAGGAACGAAAAAAGGCAGACAAACCGGGTTTGTCTGCCTTTTCCTGCATTTTCCCTAATCACGCTTCAAAGGTCAGGTGCCGGCAAGACCCTTGTCCTCCGGTTTTAGTAATAAATCGACCGTCCGAAAAAGCTCGGAAGGCGGATTTATTGCTAAACCGACTGCCGCCGCCTGATTTTGAAATAAAATTCAGGAGGAAACAAACATGTTTGAAAATTACAAGGTTTTCAAAACCGAAATTGCCGGTAGACCCTTTGTGGTCGAAACCGGTAAAATGTGTGCCCTGTCCAACGGCTCCTGTCTGGTCCGTTACGGGGACACCTGCGTTCTGTGCAACGCAACCGCCAGCGCCAAGCCGCGGGACGGAATTGATTTTCTGCCCCTGTCGGTAGACTTTGAGGAACGGCTGTACTCGGTCGGCCACATTCCCGGCTCCTTTATGCGCCGGGAGGGCAAGCCCACCGAAAAGGCGGTGTTGACCTCGCGCGTCGTTGACCGCCCCATTCGTCCGCTCTTCCCCAAGGATATGCGCAATGACGTTACAGTGGTCATGACCGTGCTGTCTGTCGACCAGGACAATTCGCCCGAAATTGCCGGTATGATCGGCGCCTCCATCGCGCTGGCCATCTCCGATATTCCCTGGGGCGGTCCGATTGCCGGCGTCAGCGTCGGCTTAGTGGACGGCAAGGCTGTTATCAACCCGACGGTGGAGCAGCGCGCCGTCTCCAAAATGAACGTAACGGTGGCAGGCACCGCCAAAAAGGTCAATATGATTGAAGCCGGAGCCGATCAGGTTCCGGAGGATGTGATGTTTGACGCGATTATGCAGGCTCACGAGGAGATCCGCAAAATCGTTTCGTTCATCGACGGTATTGTCGCTGAAATCGGCAAGCCCAAATTCACCTACGAATCGTCTGCGCCGTCCGAGGAGATGTTTGAAGAGGTCAAGGCGCTGGCGCTCGACAAGGTCAAGTACGCGCTGGATACCGACGATAAAAACGTGCGTGATGCACGGCTGCAGCCGGTCATCGACGAAGTGCACGCAGCGCTGGACGAAAAATATCCTGAAGAGACCGCCAAGATCGACGATTGTCTTTACAAGCTTCAAAAATACATTGTCCGGCACTGGCTGCTCGATGAGGGCAAGCGAGTCGACTCGCGCGGCATTGACGAGATTCGTCCGCTGGCTGCCGAGGTCGGCGTAATCCCGAGAGTGCACGGAAGCGGCCTGTTTACCCGTGGTCAGACCCAGGTCATGACCATCGCCACCCTCGGCCCGGTCAGCGACGCCCAGATTCTGGACGGTATTGACCTGGAGGAGCGCAAGCGCTATATGCACCACTACAACTTCCCGTCCTATTCGGTCGGTGAAACCAAGCCTTCCCGCGGACCCGGCCGTCGTGAAATCGGCCACGGTGCTCTGGCGGAGCGTGCGCTGCTGCCGGTGATTCCGCCGGTAGAAGATTTCCCCTATGCCCTGCGGCTGGTGTCCGAGGTGCTGTCCTCTAACGGTTCCACCTCGCAAGGCTCCATCTGCGGCTCCACCCTGGCTCTGATGGACGCCGGCGTGCCCATCAAGGCTCCGGTAGCCGGCATTTCCTGCGGTCTTATCACAGAGGGAGATCGGTTTATGACCATGGTGGACATTCAGGGGCTGGAGGATTTCCACGGCGATATGGACTTTAAGGTTGCCGGCACGCACACCGGTATCACCGCCATTCAAATGGACCTCAAAATTGACGGACTGACCCCCGCCATTATCAAGGAAGCTCTTGAAAAGACCCGCAAGGCTCGTCTGTACATTCTGGATGAAATCATCCTGAAGGCCATTGCAGCGCCGCGCGACACCGTGAACGAATGGGCGCCCAAGATGCTCAATATGCAGATCGCGGTCGACAAGATTCGCGAGGTCATCGGCCAGGGCGGCAAGGTCATTCAAAAGATTTGCGCCGACTGCGACGTCAAAATCGATATTGAGGATGACGGCAAGGTCTTTATTTCCGGCGTAAACCTTGACAACTGCAACCGCGCCAAGAGCATTATCTCGACCATTGTTTTTGACCCCGAAATCGGCGCTATCTATAACGGCGTCGTCACCCGTTTGATGAACTTCGGTGCTTTTGTTGAGATTGCGCCGGGTAAAGAGGGTCTGGTGCACATTTCCAAGCTGGACAACCGTCGGGTTGACCGGGTTGAGGACGTGGTCAATGTCGGCGACACTGTTTTGGTCAAGGTCGTTGAAATTGATGCGCAGGGTCGTATCAATCTGTCGCGTAAAGACGCACTGGCCGATATTCAGGCTAAAAAAGCCGCCGAAACGCTTTAATTCTGTTTAAAAGACGGCGGCCGTTTTTCAGCCGCCGTCTTCTTTTGTAAAGGAGAAAAAAATTTTTATGTGGTTTTGGCTCTCTCTTGTCGCTCTTTTTTGCTGGAGCGGCTCCGACTTGTTTTCTAAAATCGGCTCTCGACCGGAGGACCGTTACAGTCACTGGAAAATGGTGACGGCGGTCGGCCTTGTCATGGGTCTGCACGCGGCTTATGAGGTGCTTTTCGGCGGTGTATCGGTCACCCTTAACGACATTATCACCTATCTGCCCGCCTCGTTTTTCTACATTTTCTCCATGGTTTTAGGCTATATTTCCCTGCGTTACATAGAGCTGTCCATATCCTCTCCCATCTGCAACACCTCGGGAGCCGTTGCCGCCGTTCTTTGCCTTATCTTTCTGCGGCAGCCCATCAGCCAGCTCGGCGTGGCGGCGATTGCGCTGGTCGGCGTCGGCGTGCTGTCTCTCGGTATTGTGGAAATGCGGGAGGATGACGCATTGCGGGCAGAACGACAAAACAGAGCCAACATCAAATATGCCAAAAGTCTGCTTGCCTTTCTGCTGCCTGTTTTTTACTGCTTGATTGACGCAGCCGGCACCTTTATCGACTGTATCATTCTGCGCGAGGAGGACACCGGCAGCTTTTTGGATCGTCTGTTTCCGAATACCCTGCCCGAAGCCACGGCCAACGTCTCATACGAGTTGACCTTTCTGCTGATGGGCCTGCTCGCCGCCATCTACGTTTTCGGCATTCGGCGCCAGCCGCTGATGCCTCGGCGCGACGGGCCAAAGCTGCTCGGCGGGCTTTGCGAGACCGTCGGTCAGTTTGCTTATATTTTTGCCATCGGCGACACGGCTCACGCTGCTCCGGCCGCCGCTATCATCTCGGCTTACTGTGTCCTGTCGGTCGTTTGGAGCCGCCTGCTGCTGCGTGAACGGCTGTCCCTGCGGCATTACGCCGCCATCTTCATTACAGTCGTCGGCATTGTATTGCTCGGCGTTTTAGATTTGTAAGCAAAAAGGAGTGTCAAGCTATGTTACCGTGTGAAAAGCCCCTTTCCGTCCGTAAAGCCGGAAACGAGATCGACATCTATTATCCCTGCAAATTTTCCGAAAACTTCATCCACTATCATTTCTGTCGTGTCGACCGTGACAGCGAAAACATGCATCAATGGCGCATGTATTCCGTCCGGCTCGCATCTCCCGAAAAAAAAGAGCTGATAAAGCTGTATGATCAGATTGAATGGGAAGGCGCTATTTTGGAAAAGGGCGCTAAGGATTTCATTGGCGGTTATCACGGGGATGAACGCGGCGTCAGCTTTTCCATTTTAGCGGACGCCTGTTTGATGGATCCGCAGGAGGATTTTGACATCACCTGCCGTTACCTTCGTCTGTCCACCGTGTCTTATTTGGATCGCTGCGACACACCCGGCGACGCGGTTTTTCTGCGTTTCAAGGATTTGACCTTTGACCAAAACGGTTATACGATTCACAACCGTTTTGAGCTGCTGCAGGACTTTAACATCGAACGCTTTGAAAGCATCATGATGAGCTTCCCGCTTAAAATCGGGGATCAGCGCTTTATTACGCATGCTGCCAGCAATACCCATCCGAACCCGGCCTTTATCAGCCTGAATCCCAGCGAAAACCGCGACAATCCGATTTTCTCGGGCGATGCGAAAGCCACTACCTTTGAGGTGTTTGCACCGGCGCAGCATTTCTATGCCCGCGTGCAAGGCCTGTTTGACCCCGAGCGTTATCCGAACGGTTTCCGGGTGGTTGACAACTGGCGCGTCGGCTCTGATCACACCTTTAAGGCCTACTTCAATCTCACCGGACGCTATCAGGCGGTCAAGGGCGAAATCATTGAAAGTTCTGCTGTCTTCACACTGGAGGGTTAACGTGGTCAAGCTTTGCATTTTTGATATGGACGGGACTCTCGTCAACACCTTAAACTCCATTGCCTACTTTGCCAACCGTGCCCTTGAGCATTACGGTCTGCCGGCCATTGAAACCGAGCGCTATAAGCGCATGGTCGGCAACGGCGCTGACGTGCTGGTGCAGCGTATGATTGACGCTGTCGGCGGCACTCGGGAGCAGTATGAGCAGGTTCGCGCACTCTACAACAAAAGCTATGATGACGATTTTCTGTATCTGACGGCTCCGTATGACGGCGTTTGTGACCTGCTTCGAGAGCTGAAGTCAAACGGCATTAAAACCGCGATCCTGTCCAACAAGCCGGACAGCACCGCCCAAAAGGTTTCGGACGCTCTGTTCGGCAGCACCCTGATTGATGTGTGCCGCGGCGGCCGTAGCGGCGTTCCGCTTAAGCCGGACCCGCAGGCAGTCTTTCAGCTGCAAAAAGCGCTGGGCGCTGCCCCGGAAGAATGTCTCTACATCGGGGACACCGCCACCGATATTGAGACCGCCAAAAATGCCGGTCTATTCTCTATCGGCGTTCTTTGGGGCTTTCGGGATCGTGCCGAGCTCACGCGCGCCGGGGCGGACGCCATTGTCGCCGACCCCGCCGAAATTGCCGCGCTGGCACGTGCTCGCTGACCGTAGCGCGGGCGCGGGAAATGCCCGGCGCGCCCAAGCTGCGCTGCTTGATGTACGCGCAATGCCCGGCGCTCAAAAAATGCTTGACTCTTTAAAGCCTGACCCTGCCGGGTCAGGCTTTTTGTTGTATGCGCCCCTTTCTCAAAAGTCGGCAGCCACCTCAAACGCCCCGCAATTTCCTTAACCGGTGCGGGCACATGGTGTGAGGTGCCGTCATGGTGCGTGGTACAAGGTAACAGTGCAGGTACATAGTGCGAGGTGCCGTCATGGTGCGTGGTACAAGGTAACAGTGCGGGCACATGGTGCGAGGTGCCGCCGTGGTGTGTGGTGCAAGGTAACAGTGCAGGTACATAGTGCGAGGTACCGGTGCAGGCGCTGCGTTCATTAACAAGAACGGCAGGGCAAGGGGCGGCGCCCGACGGATATGGTGCAAGCGGGCGTCACGCACAACAGGCGGGCGCGAGTCTCTTTTTGAAAGCGGCGAACGGGCGTCCGATTTTTTGCGGCGAGCTGTCATAAAGCGGCTTTTGTCCTCATAATCATATACAAACGAATGTGTGGACGGAGGAAAAGCAATGACAAACAGCAACATCTACCAGGATATCGCCACGCGCACCGGCGGTGATATTTATATCGGTGTAGTCGGCCCGGTGCGCACCGGAAAATCCACCCTGATCAAACGTTTTATGGAAACATTGGTCGTTCCCAATATTGAAAGCGATTTTTCCCGCGCCCGCGCCACCGACGAGCTTCCGCAGGCTTCGGCCGGTCGAACCATTATGACTACCGAGCCGAAATTCATTCCGGAGGACGCCGTGCGTATCACGCTGGAGCATGACGCCTCCCTCAATGTACGTATGATTGACTGCGTCGGTTATATTGTTCCCAGCGCACTGGGCTACATTGAAAACGAGCAGCCGCGGATGGTGATGACGCCTTGGTTTGACACCGCCGTTCCCTTTAACATGGCCGCCGAAATCGGCACCCAAAAAGTCATCAACGAACACTCTACCATTGGTCTGGTGGTGACCTGCGACGGCTCTTTTTCAGAAATTCCGCGTCAGGAATACGCCGAGGTAGAGGAACGGGTCATCTCGGAGCTTCGTGCCATCAACAAGCCCTTTGTCGTGCTGCTCAACAGCGCGCATCCGCAGTCTGACGAGACACGGGCACTGGCTGACGCCCTGTCCCTGCAATACGATGTAACTGTTCTGCCGGTCAGCTGTGCCGATATTTCCGAGCAGGACATCCGGGAGATTCTGACGCAAATCTTGTTTGCCTTTCCGGTCAAGGAAATCAGCCTGAAAATGCCGCGCTGGATCAACACACTGCCGGCAGAGCATACGATTAAAAAATCGGTTTTTGAAAGTGTGCTGCAGGCCGCAGGCAGCATTGAGCACCTCCGGGACATTGAGGGTGCCATGCCGGCGCTTGCCGCCTGTGAATACATTGACAACGCTGCCGTCAGCTCTATGGATCTCGGTCGCGGAAGCGCCGTGGTCCGGGTTGAAATCTGTCCCGACCTGTTTTACCGGATTCTCGGTGAAATTTCCGGCTTGGAAATCCGAAACGAGGGCGAGCTTATGCAGCAGATGATTGCCCTGTCCGATATTCGGCGCGAATATGAAAAGGTCCGGCCTGCGCTGGAGGAGGTAAAAGCGACCGGATACGGCATTGTCATGCCGCAAATTGACGAGTTGACGCTGTCCGAGCCGGAAATTGTCCGGCAGGGCGGCAAGTACGGCGTACGGCTGTCAGCCTCTGCGCCATCCATTCACATGATGCGAGCCGACATCAACGCCGAGGTCTCGCCCATTGTCGGCAGCGAAAAGCAGTCGGAGGAGCTGGTGATGTACCTGCTCCGGGAATTTGAAGAAAATCCCCGGGATATCTGGAATTCCAATATTTTCGGCAAGTCGCTGCACGAACTTATCAATGAGGGCTTGCACAACAAGCTCTATCGCATGCCGGCAGACGCTCGTATGAAGCTGCAGGAAACCATTGAGCGCATTATTAACGAAGGCTGCGGCGGACTTATCTGCATTATTTTATAAAAGGGCACTTTCGCCGCTTACAAAAGTCTTTGTAAGCTCCGCGCTGCCCTTTAAAAAAGTCCCTACCCCGATTTTTCGGGGCAGGGACTTTTTTGACATAAACAAAACCGCTTAATGTGTCTTGGCTGCAGGACAGGCTTGGCCTGCTGCAAAACAGCGCAGACGCTTTGGCACACAGAACTTATCCGACATTATCCGCCGTAAGCAATCATTTGGTCAATGCAGCGCTTGGCCGCAAGGCGGGTCGTCTCTTCCATCTCGATTTCCTCACCGCCGTCGCCCTGACAGGCGTGCAGCAAATCCGTCAATGTCGTCATCAGCATATTGTGGCAGACAAGGTCAAGACTCAGCGGATAGAATCGCTTATCGGGACAATCGTGCTGCAAATGGTCAACAATACTGTTCTCGGTACCGATTATAAATTCCCGGCAATCGCTGTCCTTGGCGTATTGCATGATCCCGGTCGTAGAGCCGACATAATCCGCCTGTTCCACCACCGCCGGCAGACATTCCGGGTGCACCAGCAGCAGCGCCTGCGGATGACGCTGACGCATTTTTAAAACATCCGCCGCCGTCGCTCGGATGTGGGTCGGGCAGCCGCCGTGCACAAGCTCAATATTCTTTTCGGGCAGCTGCTTTTGGATGTAGCTGCCAAGATTTCTATCCGGAATAAACAAAATATCCTTTTCCGGCATCGCCCGCAGAATCTTGACGGCCGAGGACGAGGTCACACAAACGTCGCACAGCGTTTTCAGCTCGGCGGTCGTGTTAATATAAGCCACTACCGTATACCCGGCGTACTGCTCGCGCAGCGCCGCCAGCATTTCGGGATTCAGCTGCTCCGCCATCGGGCATCCCGCCATGGCGTTGGGCAGGATAACCTTTTTTTCCGGCGCTAAAATCTTAACTGTCTCGGCCATGAAGCGCACACCGCACATGATAACGGTCTGATTTCGGACCGCTGCCGCTTTTTTGGCCAGCGCATAAGAATCGCCGACAAAATCCGCCACCTCGATAATTTCCTGCCGTTGATAACAGTGCGCCAGGATACAGAGATCCTTTTGCTGTTTCAGACTGAGAATACGATCCTGCAAATTGCTAAGCATGCTTTTTTCCTCCCGATTATTCGCTGAAAAGTTCTGTGGACAGGTAACGTTCTCCCGTGTCCGGCAACAGAACAACAACATTCTTTCCGCGGTTTTCCTCCTGCTTTGAGAGCTTGATTGCCGCATAAAGCGCCGCACCCGACGAAATTCCGCAGAGCACCCCCTCGGTACGGACAAGCTCCCGGGCAGTATCCAGAGCCTGCTGATCCTCAACCGTCATAATGGTATCATAAACCGTTGTGTCCAGCACCCGCGGCACAAAACCGGCGCCGATCCCCTGAATCCCGTGCCGCCCGGCACGGCCGGCGCTGAGCACCGGGGAGCCGGCCGGTTCTACCCCGACAATTTGCACAGACGGCCGCTGCTCCTTCAAATACCGGCCGACGCCGGTAATGGTCCCGCCGGTCCCGATACCGGCCACAAAAACGTCTACCTGCCCCGAAAGGTCCCTGAAAATCTCCGGGCCGGTTGTTTTATAGTGCGCGGCAGCATTATTCGGATTATCAAACTGGCCGGGAATAAAGGAGCCGGGCAGCTGCTCATGCAGCTGCTGCGCCTTTTCAATTGCGCCGGCCATGCCACGGTCTCCCGGCGTCAGCACCAGCTGCGCACCGTAGGCCCGCATCAGCTTCTGCCGTTCCACCGACATTGTCTCAGGCATCGTGATAATCACCGAGTAACCCAAAGCAACCGCCGCTGCGCACAGCCCGATTCCGGTATTGCCGGACGTCGGCTCAATCAGCGTAGCACCACGCCGCAGGACCCCGTCCCGCTCGGCGGCTAAAATCATTTCCAGCCCGATTCGATCCTTGGCAGACCCCGCCGGATTTGCCATTTCCAGCTTTGCAAACAAATTGGCGCAAAGCTCTCTTTTTTGTTGCAGCCGCTCCAATTGCAAAAGCGGCGTGTTTCCGACAAGCTCCGTAACCGCATGATAAAGGGCCATTTTATGCCCCTCCTCTTTCAAGATATACTTATTTTATTATACACGCACAATCCCGGTACCGTCAATGCTTTTTTGCAAAAAAACATCCGACTTTTTGAAAAAGAAAAGGCCGGCGCAAAGCGCCGGCCGACAATCTATTTTTGTTCTTCTTTCCCCAAACAGCAGTTTTTGTACTTTTTGCCGCTGCCGCAAGGACAGGGGTCGTTGCGGCCGATTTTTTGAGCCCGGCGAACCGGTTGACGCTTTACCGTTCCGTCACTTTCGCCGTGGATAGCCTGGGTCGGCTTGGCAACCTGCTCCCGTTCGGGGGCCTCATTGGTCCGAACCTGAACCGTCAGCACCAAACGAGAGGTGTCCTCCCGGATGGAATTAATCATGCTTTCAAACATTTCAAAGCCCTCGACACGGTACTCCACCACCGGGTCATGCTGTCCGTAGGCGCGCAGATGAATACCGCGCTTGAGCTCCTCCATATTGTCGATATGATCCATCCACTTCGCGTCGACGGTGCGCAGCAAGACCACACGTTCCAGCTCACGCATAAGCTCGCTGCCAAGCAGCTTTTCCCGTTCGTCGTACAGCGCCATGGCGCGGTCAAACAGCATATCGAACACGTCCTTCTTGGACAGGTCTCCAAGCTGCTTTGCATTAAAGCTCAGGTCGTTATCTGCCGTCAAAAAGCCGAGATAATAATCCCGCAGGCCGGCGATGTTCCAATCATCGTGAATATCCCCGTCTGCCAGGTACAGATCCACATTGTTCTGAATAGATTCGCGAATCATTTCCACAATCTTATCGTGCAGGTTCTCACCGTCCAACACCATGGCACGCTGACTGTAAATAATTTCACGCTGACGATTCATGACATCGTCAAAATTCAGCACGTTTTTACGAATCGAGAAATTGCGCCCCTCAACACGGCGCTGGGCGCTTTCGATAACGCTGGAAAGCATCCGGTTTTCAATCGGGGTGTCCTCGTCGATTCGGAGGGTGTCCATCATGGCGTTGATACGCTCTCCGCCGAACAGACGCATCAAATCGTCCTCCAAGGCCAAATAAAAGCGTGTGGAGCCAGGATCCCCCTGACGACCGGCACGGCCGCGCAGCTGATTATCGATTCGCCGAGACTCGTGCCGCTCGGTGCCGAGAATGAACAGGCCGCCTGCCGCACGAACCTCGTCAGCCTCCAGCTTAATCTGCCCGCGGTACTTTTCCTCAAGCTCCCGGAAGGTCTTTCGCGCCTCGAGAATGTCGGCATTATCGGTTTCGTTAAAGCCGGTGGATTCGGCAATCATCACCTCGGGGATTCCCATGCGGCGCATTTCCGCCTTGGCCAAAAATTCGGCGTTACCGCCAAGCATAATATCGGTACCGCGCCCGGCCATGTTGGTGGCAATGGTCACGGCGCCGAGCTTCCCGGCCTGCGCCACGATCTCAGCCTCTTTGTCGTGATACTTGGCGTTGAGCACCTCGTGACGAATACCGCGACGGCGCAGCAGCGAAGAAAGATATTCCGACTTTTCAATGGAAATGGTGCCGACCAGCACCGGCTGTCCCTTTTCGTGGCATGCCACGATCTGGTCGATCACCGCCTTGAATTTAGCATTTTCAGTTTTGTAGACCACGTCGGGCAGGTCACGACGAATCAGCGGACGGTTGGTCGGAATTTCAATAACGTCCAGATTATAAATTTCCCGAAACTCTCCCTCTTCGGTGAGCGCGGTACCGGTCATGCCGGCCAGCTTTTTATAAAGACGGAAATAGTTTTGGAAGGTGATGGTCGCCAGCGTTTTGGATTCGCGTTCAACCTTAACGCCCTCCTTGGCCTCAATGGCCTGGTGCAGCCCCTCGTTATAGCGGCGGCCCAGCATCAGACGGCCGGTAAATTCGTCTACAATAATGACCTCGCCGTCCTTGACGACATAGTCCACCTCATTGCGCATGACCCCGTTGGCACGGATGGCCTGATTGATGTGGTGCTGCAGGGTCAGATTTTCGGCGTCCATCAAATTGTCCACCTTGAAATACGCCTCGGCCTTGGCAATACCGGAGGCGGTCAGCGTAGCGGTGCGGGCTTTTTCGTCCACAATATAATCGCCCTCAATGCCCTCCTGATCTTCCCGATCGTCCAACTCCTTAATGACGGTTTTTTTCAGCGACTTGGCAAAATGGTCCGCCCGCTGGTAGAGGTCGGTCGACCTGTCTCCCTGACCCGAGATGATCAGCGGGGTGCGCGCTTCATCGATAAGGATGGAGTCTACCTCATCCACAATCGCATAGTTAAAGGGACGCTGGACCCGATTATCCTTATAAATAACCATATTGTCCCGCAAATAATCAAAGCCGAATTCATTATTGGTTCCGTAGGTAATATCGGCCGCATAGGCGACGCGGCGCTGGTCGTTGTCCAGCCCGTGCACGATAAGGCCGACCGACAGGCCGAGAAAACGGTAAACCTTGCCCATCCATTCCGAGTCACGTCTGGCAAGGTAATCGTTGACGGTGACAATATGCACACCTTGACCGCTCAGGGCATTGAGGTAAGCCGGCAGGGTGGCGACCAGCGTTTTACCCTCACCGGTCTTCATCTCGCTGATTCGCCCCTGATGCAGCACAATGCCGCCGATAATCTGAACCGGGTAATGCTTCATGCCGAGAACGCGCCAAGCCGCCTCACGGCAGGTGGCAAAGGCGTCCGGCAAAATATCGTCCGTCGTTTCGCCGGCAGCAAGCCGGCTCTTCAGCTTATCGGTCTGGGCACGCAGCTCACTGTCCGTAAGCGCTGCATATTTTTCCTCCAAAGCGCAAACCTTATCCGCTATCGGGCGAATCCTTTTCAGCTCGCGGGAACTGTAACTGCCGAACAGGGTGTTTAAAAGTCCCATGCAAAAATCTCCTTTAGGGTGTGGGTTTAGCCCACGGTGAAATTGATTTTCTGCGGCTTATACCGGCGCAGAGCTTGATTGTTCTCGGTGATTTTCATCTCCTCGGCCGTCTTGAGCAGCACCTTTTCAAAGTCGCTGTTTTTCATGGCGGAAAGGATAGAGGAGGCGCGGTCGGTAAAATCCTTGCCGTCCCGATCCAGCGGGTACCGAACGACCACATAATATCCGTAGGCACTGTTTTCAATCAGGGTCGGTACCCCGTTTTCGGCGGCAAAAATGGCAGCGTTCACTGCATTCGGACTGTCCGACGTGTCCTTTTGAATAAACGAAGGATCGACCTCTTTGACCTCGGCCGCCGTTTTATCGCTGTTGCCGAAAGCTTTTTCCTCGGCAATCAGCCGGTCAATATCGGCGCCCTCTTTCAGACGCTTGACATAGGATTCCGCCAGCTCTTTGAGCCGGGTCTTTTGTTCGCTTGAGGCGTCCGTCGCGGTGTTGACGCCGCTGTAGTGGGCGGAATACTGCAAATCAATCACCTTATATTTCACGTAATTATCAGCAAAAAAGGCCTTCAAATCACTTTCCGCAACCGGCTCCTTGCCGTCTTTTCCATAATAATAGGCAAAAACATTATTGCGCCTTTTGCCGGCGGTCAGAATCCCGAGATAAGAGGTCTTTCCGCAGCCGTTTTGCTCGTAAAGCTTTGAAATGCTACTCCAAACAGAGTCCAGAGACGACTGCACCGCCGCCTTGTCCTCGTCGCTCAGCGACAGCTCATATTCGGCAAAAAGGCGATCGGCCGCTAAGTGCTGCTTGGCCTCGTCGAGCGTCTGCTTCCGAATGTAATCGGCAGCGGCAACTCCGTCAATCTTCTGAGAGAATAAATCGGCCGACTTGTCGGAAACGGAGGTGGCGGCCGCGTAATAGCTTTCGATCATGTAGCCTAAATAAACGCCGGCGGAAATCGTATCGTTGCCGGCGCGAAGCACCCAAGAGGTGTCTTTACAAGCTGTGCAGCAGCAAAGCAGAACCGCCGCCGTTAAGGCAGCCAGACTTTTTTTCAAGACATTTAACGCTTTCATATTCAAAACCCCGTTCTTTTTTGCCAATCGGCGGTCTGCCGCGGCAGATTCATAAAGCTATTATACCAAATCCCACCGGGTTTGTAAAGCGTCCGGCCGAGAATTTACAGACTGTTTTCACTTTGTCGACCCGCGGGCGCAGCAAAGAAAAGTATACCGCACAAAGAAGGAAAAATTGCGCGAAAAAGAAAAATCGCGCAAAAAAACCGCGGGGCAAAAATCGCGTGAAAAATGCTGCAAAAAAGCACGGTCTCGTCAAGGGAAATGCAGCATGTAAAAAACGCGCGGGCACAACAAACTGAAATACGGCAAACAAAAAAGCAGGCCGACGCGGTCTGCTCAAAAAGGTTGTTTTTTGTCCTCCGGCGCAGGGGCGGATGTTGCAATCGCGACCGGAAAGTCGTGTGCACGACCGGAAAGTGCTATGTGCGGCCGGAAAAACAGCGCGCAGCCGGAAAGTGCCATGTGCGGCCGGAAGATTATGTGCGCAACCGGAAAGTGCCATGCGCGACCGGAAAAAGCCGCGCGCGACCGGAAAGTCGTGTGCGCGGCCGGAAAAACAGCGCGCAGCCGGAAAGAGCCGCGCGCCAAGAGGTTAAGATTTTTTTTGTTTCCGGGAAAAACGGTTTTCGGTGCCGTTTTTTAACCGGCGGATATTTTCGTGGTGCATCAGAATCGAAATACCGGCAAGAATCAACACAAAGCCGGCCTGCCACAACACCTGCGGCAGCGGGTCGGCCCGAAAGGTCAGGCCGGCGACCAACGTACTGATCGGCGCCAATGCCAGCGCGACAATAGAGCCGAGGGAAACGTAGCCGCTTAAAAACGTGACCAAAAGAAACGCAGCCAGTGACACCAGCGCCAGCTGCCAGTCCAGCATAAAAAAGATGCCGGCACAGGTCAGCACGCCCTTTCCGCCGCGAAACCCGAAAAAGATCGGAAAAATATGGCCGAGCAGCACAAATATACTGCCGAGAAACATCCCAAGCCGCGCCGCATAGGACACCGGGACAAAGGAAAACAACCAGCGCGAAAAATAAATGGCGGCAACCGATTTTAAAATATCGCCCAACAGCGTCAATGCTGCCGGGAACGGCCCGACGGTGCGCAGCACATTAGTCATGCCGGCATTCCCGCTGCCGCTGTCACGAATATCGCGGTGCGCAAACAGGCGGGTGATAATAATCGCAAAGCTGAGGCTGCCGAGCAGATAAGATGTGCCAGCAGCAAGAACTGAAAGCAGCAAAACTTGAACAGGCAGATTGATTTGCATAAATGACCTCCGATATCACTTGCAGCAAGTGCCGTTATTTTTTGTCACCGCGTTCGCGGGAGATGATGCGAATCGGGGTACCCTGCAGACCGAAGGTGCTCCGAATCTGATTTTCAAGATAACGCCGATAGGAAAAGTGGAACAGCTCGTTGCTGTTGACAAAGCAAACAAAGCTGGGCGGGCAGACCGACGCCTGCGTGATATAGTAAATTTTAAGCCGTTTTCCCTTATCCGACGGCGGCTGTACCAACGCGGTAGCCTCGGCCAACATATCGTTTAAAAGGCCGGTCGGAATTCGGCGACAGTTTTGTTCCCGGACGTAGCTGATAAGCTCATACAACCGGTCGACCCGCTGCCCGGTTTTGGCCGAGATAAAAAGGAAAGGCGCATAGGGCATAAAAGAAAAGTCGCTTTCCAGTTTTTTCTGGTACTCCTGCATGGTGCGGCCGTCCTTTTCGACCGCGTCCCACTTATTGACGACAATGACGCAGCCTTTTCCCTGCTCATGAGCGTAGCCGGCCACCTTGGAGTCCTGCTCCGTAAAGCCCTCAAGCGCATCGATCAAAATAAGGCAAACGTCTGCACGTTCAATGGCCATATAAGAACGCAAAACGCTGTAGCGCTCGATCGACTCATCCACCTTGCTCTTGCGACGAATACCGGCCGTATCGATCAGCACAAATTTGCCGTGCTCATTTTCAAGCACGGTATCCACCGCGTCCCGGGTGGTGCCGGCGATATCCGAAACGATAACCCGCTCCTCACCGGCCAGTCGATTGACCAGAGACGATTTTCCGACATTGGGCTTGCCGATAATGGCCACCTTGATGTAATCCTCTGGATAATCCTCACCGCGCTGCTCGGGCAGCAGAGCAAACAGCCGATCCAAAAGATCGCCGGTGCCGTGCCCGTGCACCGAGGAGACTGCCACCGGATCTCCCAGTCCCAAATTATAAAATTCATAAAATTCCATGGGAATACTGCCGACGCTGTCACATTTATTGACGCAGACGACCACCGGTTTTCCGCTTTTTTGCAGCATGGCTGCGACCTCACTGTCCGCAGCGGTAACACCGGCGCGCAGATCGGTCACAAACAGCAGCACATCCGCGCTTTCGATTGCTATTTGCGCCTGCCGCCGCATTTGAGACAGCAGCACGTCATCGGAAAACAGGTCGATGCCGCCGGTATCGATAAGGGTGGCAGTGCGGTTTTGCCATTCGACCCGGCCGTAAATACGATCCCGGGTGACTCCGGGCGTATCCTCGACAATCGAAAGACGCTGCCCGACCAGTTTATTAAACAGGGTCGATTTGCCGACGTTAGGCCGGCCGACCACGGCAATGACCGGAAGTGCCATAGGCTTACGCCTCCTTTTTTGCTTGGTAAATCGAACGAATACAGTCGTAAAAGCCCTCGCCGTCACAGGGAGAGAGCCGGATGGGAACGCCCAGCTCCGCCGAAACCTCCGCTAAGCTTCGGTCATCCAAAAAACGGTCCTTTTCGTCACGCAGCATGACCTCGGGCAAAACCAAAACCTCTCCGAGAGGTTTCCCGCGCAGCTGCGCCAGCAGGTCGGTAGCGGTCACCAAGCCCGCCACCGTAATCTGAGGCCCGAAAAAATCGTTTCGGATAGCATACACGTTGCCCTGCAGACCGGGCAGCGCCTGCTCCATGAGCCGCAGCTGCTTTTCCATAAACGCGGCGGCGGCAACACCGGTGGCAATAGACAAGGAAAGGGTTCGTCTCGGCGGCGCCGGATCCTTTTGCGAAAGACAGGCCTGAAAGCCCTCCTCAAAATTGCGCATAAGGCCGACCCCGTTTTCCAGCTGAGCATAGTCCTCATAATACGCTGACGGCGGCAGCGGACGGCCGGCTTTTAAATAAAATTCGTCGGCGCAATAAACGAGCCTGCGGCCGTATTGTGCAAGAAAGCGCTCCCCAAACATGTTTGCCGTGTCGATCACCTCGGCAGCCTGCTGCGGCGTGTAGGGCGACAAGGGGGTGAGCTTTTCGCGAAACCGGGTCAAGCCGACCGGCACCAAAGCAACGCTTTGCAGCGCCGGCATCAGGGCGGAAAGATCCCGAAGACTGCGCTCCAGCTCGGGGCCGTCATTAAGCCCCGGACAGAGCACCAGCTGTGCGTTAAGGGCAATGCCGGCCCGGGCAAAGCGGCTCAGATACGACAGAGCCGCGCCGGCCTGCGGATTTCCCATCATTCGGACACGCAGCGCGGGGTTTGTAGTGTGCACCGAAATGTTCAGCGGACTGATGTGCAGCCGACAAATACGGTCCACCTCATGCTCGGTAAGGTTGGTCAGGGTAACATAATTTCCGAACAGAAAGGAAAGCCGGGTGTCATCGTCCTTAAAATACAAGGAAGAACGCAGCCCGCGGGGGAGCTGATCCACAAAGCAAAACACACAGCGGTTCTTGCAGGCATGGCGCCGGTCGATCAAATAGGTGTCAAACAGCAGACCCAGCTCATCCCACTCGTTTTTACGAATCCGCACCGACCGTTTCTTGCCGTCGGCCCCCTCCAGCCGCAGCAGCAGCCGATTGTTTTGCTGCCAAAAGCGAAAATCAAGCACATCGTCGATCTCATGGCCGTTGATACTCAGCAGGATATCCCCCGCCAAAATACCGGCACGGCCGGCAGGGCTTGCTGCCTCTACGCCGTCAATTCGCACACTCACGACATGCCCTCCTTTCCGATGAAGAAAAATAGAGGAGGATTTCTCCTCCTCTACCGCTTGCGAAATTAGTCTTCCTTCTTGATGACTTCTTTGCCCTTGTAGTAACCGCAGTTGGAGCAGACTCTGTGGGGCATTTTCAGTTCACCGCACTGGGGGCATTTGGAAAAAGCGGGAACGGGAAGCTTCCAGACATTGGAACGTCTCTTATCGCGACGTGCTTTGGACACTCTTCTCTTGGGAACAGCCATGACGGCACCTCCTTGATCAATTGGGCCATAACGGGCCGAAATAATTTAGGGTCAGAGCAGCGCCTTAAGCGCCGCAAGCCTCGGATCCGTCTCGCTGTTAAGACAATCGCAGTCAGACAGATTTTTGTTTTTTCCGCAGATCGGACACAGACCCTTGCAGTCCTCACGACAAAGGAATTTGAGTGGCAAATTCAGCACAATGTCAGAGGTGCAAAGTTCGTCCAGATCAAGGTCGTCACCCTCCACGGGAAGAATATCTTCCCGATCCCGATCCTGGAGCTGGCGCACCAGCGTATAGGAAAAGGAGAAGGAAATCGGACGGTCAAACTCACAGAGACACCGATCGCAGAAGGTGTGCAATTGTGCGGAAGCCTTGTATGCCAGTGTTACAATAGAGCTCCTGCTTTGCAAAACGCCTTCAATGACGACCGGGGCGTTTAAGGGGCGGTGCCCCCAAATCTCGACATCGGAAAGATCCAGCGCAAAGGAAAATTCCTCCCGCTCGTTTTCCGACTCAAAAAAACGCCTGACGCCGATTTTCATAAAGCAACACACCTCACATCCCGCACAGTCTTAGGGGGACCCGCAGCATGATACGGCCGAAGCGCGGATACTTCAAATATCCATACGAATTTATTATATAGGTCGTGTCCGGGTTTGTCAAGAGTAAAATGCGATTCGCCGCCAGCTTTTTTTGCCGGCTCTGCCGGCCGGCAAAAAAGCTTCTTAAAAACTTGCGGCAGACGCTTGACATCCGCGGCCGGAATATGCTATGATATACCATGTCACTTGGAGAGGTGTCCGAGTGGTTTAAGGAGCCGGTCTTGAAAACCGGTGATTCCGAAAGGAACCGTGGGTTCGAATCCCACCCTCTCCGCCAAAACGGATTCGTCGGACAATATTGTAAAAAAGCAGGCCATGGAGACGTACTCAAGTGGCTCAAGAGGCTCCCCTGCTAAGGGAGTAGGCTGGGTAACCGGTGCGAGGGTTCAAATCCCTCCGTCTCCGCCAAAAGCCCGCCGTAATTGAATTACGGCGGGCTTTTTCTATGCCCGAAAACCGCTTGAAACAGGGCTTTTCGGCTGTTTT
>CAKSSH010000003.1 GCA_934488695.1 uncultured Oscillospiraceae bacterium | reverse complement strand
AATCCTATGATTGGCGCGGCGGGCATTTCGGCATTCCCGATGTCTGCCCGGGTCATTCACAAAATGGGGCTGAAAGAGGACCCGCAAAACTTTTTGTTGATGCAGACGGTCGGCGTAAACGTGTCCGGACAGATCGCGTCGGTGCTTGCCGGCGGAATGATATTAAATATGTTAGGGTGAGGTGACGGAAATGTTCAATATTCAGGCGTTTTTAAGCTCGCTTGCGGTGATGGGAAAAGGAATGCTGGGCATATTCGCCGTTACGGTAGTGATTGTTGTGATGATGTATCTGCTGGTGAATCTGACCCAAGACAAAAAAGAAAGCAAATAAAAAACACCGCGTTATGCGGCGCCGACAAAAGTGTAGCCCGGAAACCGAATTCGGTTTCCGGGCTACACGAGGTTTTGCACTCAGCTCGGCTGTATCACTCGGATTTTTCGGCCGGTTCGGGCAGCCTCTTCGGCGGCAAGACCGATTTGAAATGCACTGTAGGCTTCGTCGATGGAGGGCGCCTCGGAGGGGCGGCCTTCGATTTTGTCTATCAGAGCGGACAGCTGGCGGTACATCGGCTTGTAATTCCCGGGGACATTGATGCTTTGGTAGCGGTGGTCTTTATTGTGGTAGACCTCAATGAGATCTCCCTCCTCCGGGTGTGCTCCGCGGAATTGGTTGAGGGTGACGGAAATGCTGCCGGCGTCACCGACAAATTCCTTGGTGTTGTTGGAGGACATGCTGCGGGTCCATCCCGCTTCATAGTAGCCGACAACGCCGTTGTCCAGAAAGAGATTCGCCATCCCGTAATCCATTTCGACGTCCCGAAATTCCGAGGAGATACGGGTGCCGAAGCCGCTGACAGCGGTGATACGGCCGCCGGAGAGCCATTGCAGCAGGTCAAAGTAATGTACGCCGCAGTCCAAAAGCGGGGAACATTCCCGCAAAAGCGAGTGGTAGCGCTCGGAATCAATGATGTGGTGGTTTTGCACCATGCGCGCCAGCCGCAGCTGACCGATTTCGCCGGCGGCGATCAATTGCCGGACCCGGATAAAGGTTTCGTTATAACGCAGGATATGCCCGATGACGACCTGAGCGGAGGCGGTTTTGCACAGCCGGTAAAACTCCGCGCCGTCCGCCGCGGTTGCACAGAGCGGTTTTTCGCACAGCACATGCTTTTGATGAGCAAGACAATCGCGCAGCATGGGCAGATGACAGCTGACCGGCGACGCGATAATCACGATATCTACATCCTGCCGTTCCAAATAAGGCCGATAGTCGGTGTCAGCGGCCTGTGCGCCGTAACGCCTTGCAAAGTCCTGCGCACGGGAAAGCTGCCGATCAACGACAGCTCGGATCGCAATATTGTCTCGCCAGTAAATGTCCGAAATATGTGCCTGTCCGATATGGCCGCAGCCAATCAAAACGACGCCGTATACTTTCATAAAAAATCTCCGTTTTTGAGCTTGCTGAACCGAAGTTTCAGTCCAAAACAATTTCACGATGCTGCTCGGCCGAATCATAAATAGCCTGCATCAGACGCGAGGTCTTAATGTTGACGTCAATGTTAGAGGGCAGAAGCTTGCCGGTTTCGACGCTGTCCACAAAAGCATTGATTTCATTTTCATACATATTGGTTGCGGGCTTTTCGTGCTCCTCTTCAAAAAACTTGCCGTCTCGAATGCCGAAGAGCGTGAAGCCGCCCCAATAAATCAGCCGGATTCCGGCCCTGGTGCCGAGAAAATCGATATAGGTTTCCTGCTTGTCGATGTTTTGCGCCCAGGCGCCGTTTAGGGTGATGACCGGCCCGCTGGTGCGAATAAGGCCGGTAACAGCCTCTTCAACGTCATAGACGCCGTCCTTTTTCGGCGGACCGGCCCACATGTCGCGATAAGCATAGTTCTCAATGGGAGCACCCAGCTTGGAAAAACATTCGGCCGAAACGGTTTTGGGATCGGGGTCGTTGCAGCAGTACATCACAATATCCAGGTAATGAACGCCCCAGTCAATCAGCACGCCGCCGCCGGCAACCGACTTGGTGGTAAAATCACCGCCGAGTCCCGGAATGGAACGATGGGCGCGAAAACTGACATAAACATTGTAAACTTCGCCCAAAACACCCTCTGAAATCAGCCGGCGGATTTCGTTGATGCAGTCATTAAACCGGTTGCAGACGCCGATGCTCAAATGGTTGCCGGTCTCCTTCTGGGCGCTTTGCATGGTTTGCGCCTCCGCAAAGGTCCGCGCTGCGGGCTTTTCGCACAGGACGGTCTTGCCGGCCTTCAGAAAGTCAATGGAAATCGGCGCATGAGCATAGTTGGGCGTGCAGACCGAAACCGCATCAATTTCGGGGTCGCTGACCGCTTCCCTGTAGTCGTAAATCGCTCGGCCGCAGCCGTATTTTTGAACGGCTGCATCGGCTCGCTCCGGAATAATATCGCAAAAGTATTTAATTTCGACTTTGTCGTTTTTGACATAGGCGGGGATGTGCGCCGAATTGGCGATGTTTCCGCAGCCGATAACGGCAATTTTTAGCTTTTTCTCCATAAAAACCATCCTTTCAAGACGATAGTTTGTACTTTCATTATAATGAGCCGTTTCTGAAATAACAATGACATTTTTGCTGCTGAATTTATCATATTTCATGTTTTTTACCTCCTTTTTTCGGAAAATCCAAGCAATTCGTTCTTGACAAAATAAGGGTACAATAGTATAATTGTATACATTAAGAAAGGAAGTGACCGTTATGCTGGAAATCTCGGGCAAAACCAACCTGCTGGAGCAAAAGAGCTATCGTTATTCCCTGCAGAATGTTGCCGAGCCGAATTTATATCGGGATATTTACAGTTATGAAGATGTGCCGCGAATTGCATTTAATCATCGCCGGGTGCCTATCGGGATGCCGGAAGAAATTTTTATTACCGATACTTCGCTGCGGGATGGGCAGCAGTCGGTAGAGCCGTACACAGTGGATCAAATTGTGCATTTATATCAGCTGATGTCCCGGCTCGGAGGGCCGTACGGCATTATTCGGCAGACCGAGTTTTTTGTTTACAGCAAAAAGGACCGGGACGCACTTGAAAAATGCCAGGCACTGGGGCTTAGATTCCCCGAAATCACGACATGGATCCGTGCCAGCAAGCAGGATTTTGAGCTGGTGCGGAGTCTGGGCGTTCGGGAAACCGGCATTTTGGTTTCCTGTTCGGACTATCATATTTTTAAAAAGCTGAAAATGACCCGAAAGCAGGCCATGGATCATTATCTGGCAGCCGTCAAGGAAGCATTCTCGGCCGGCGTTATGCCGCGGTGCCATTTGGAGGATATTACCCGCGCGGATTTTTACGGCTTTGTGGTGCCCTTTGTCAACGAGCTGATGCGGCTGTCGCGAGAGGCCGGTATTCCGGTGAAGATTCGCGCCTGTGACACCATGGGCTACGGAGTCCCGTACAGTGAAGTGGCCTTGCCGCGCAGCGTGCCCGGCATTATTTACGGATTGCAGCATTATTCCGACGTTCCCAGTGAAATGCTGGAATGGCACGGCCACAATGACTTTTATAAGGCGGTCGCCAATGCGGCCACCGCGTGGCTGTACGGCGCCGCCGCGGTCAACTGCTCACTGCTGGGAATCGGGGAGCGGACCGGCAACGTGCCGCTGGAGGCCATGGTGATCGAGTACGCCTCGCTGCGTGGCTCTCTGGACGGAATGGACACAACGGTCATCACCGAAATTGCCGAGTATTTTGAGAAAGAGATCGGCTATAAAATTCCGCCCATGACACCTTTTGTCGGCAGCGCTTTTAATGCGACCCGCGCCGGAATTCATGCTGACGGTATGCTCAAGGACCAAGAAATTTATAATATTTTTGACACCGATAAGCTGCTGCGGCGGAAGCCGGCGGTTATGATTGGTAAAACATCGGGACTGGCCGGCATTGCCTACTGGGTCAATGAACACTATCGCTTGCCCAAAGAGCGGGAGGTCGATAAGCGGGACCCGCTGGTCGAGGCGCTCCGGCAGTGGGTCGACGCCGAATACGAAAACGGGCGCCAGACGTCGCTGTCCAACCACGAATTAGAGGAACAGGTCCGGCGGCTGGCCCCCGGCCGATTTGACGAAAAAGAGGCGTAAGGAGGAAAAGGCATGTTCGACCATAAACCGGTTTCACTTGCAGATCAGGTGTTTGAAAAAATCGAAACCGATATTCTTTGCGGAAAATATCGGCGCGGCGAAATTCTCACCGAGCTGGGGCTGTCCTCCGAGCTGGGCGTCAGCCGCACACCGGTGCGTGAGGCGCTGCGAATGTTGTCTCAAGAGCACCTTATTGAGGAACGCGCCAAGGGCGCGGTGGTCATCGGAATCACCAATGAGGATGTGCGGGATATTTTTGATATCCGGCTTAAAATCGAGAGCGAGGCGGTGGCTCGTGCAGCACAGCGCATTACTCCGGAGGAAATCGAGCAGCTGCGCGAAGCTCTGGAGCTGCAGGAATTTTATGTGCAGAAAAAAGACGCCGAGCACATTAAGGCCAATGATAGTCGGTTTCATCATCTGTTGTACCGATTCAGCGGCAGCACGATTTATGAGGACATTTTGGACACGCTGCATAAAAAAGCACAGCGGTATCGTCGTGCATCGATTCAGAACGAGAGTCGGGCGGCGGCCTCTTGCGCCGAGCATCGGGCGATCTTTGAATGCGTTGCGGCGCATGATGCCGAGGGCGCGCGGCGTGCCGCACAGCTGCATACCAAGAATGCTGCATTTCATATTGTGACGGAGGAAAAATAACATGGGCATGACATTAGCACAAAAAATCATTCAGGCACATTTGGTTTCGGGCGAGATGATTCCCGGCCATGAAATCGGGCTGCGAATTGACCAGACCTTGACGCAGGACGCAACCGGCACGATGGCGTATCTGGAATTTGAAACCATGGGAACCGCCCGGGTCAAAACCGAAAAAAGTGTGGCTTACATTGACCATAACACCCTGCAGTCCGGCTTTGAAAATGCGGATGACCATCTGTACATTCAATCGGTGGCCCGCAAGCACGGGATTTATTTCTCCCGTCCCGGTAACGGAATTTGCCATCAGGTGCATTTGGAGCGCTTTGGCAAGCCGGGCAAGACCTTAATCGGGTCGGATTCGCACACACCGACCGGTGGCGGTATCGGAATGCTGGCCTTTGGCGCCGGCGGATTGGACGTTGCGGCGGCAATGGGCGGCGGTGCGTATTATATCACCATGCCCCGGATGTACAAGGTTGCGCTCAAAGGGCGGCTGCGTCCTTTTGTGACGGCGAAGGACATAAGCCTTGAGCTGCTGCGGCTGCTTTCGGTCAAGGGCGGCGTCGGTGCGATTATCGAGTGGGGCGGCGAGGGCGTTTTGAGCCTTTCGGTGCCGGAGCGGGCGACCATTACCAATATGGGCACCGAGCTGGGCGCCACGACGTCGATTTTCCCGTCGGACGAGATCACCCGCGACTTTTTGCGGCGAGAGGGTCGGGAAGAGGACTATCAGCCGCTTGCAAGCGACGCAGACGCTGTTTATGACCGCGTAATTGAAATTGACCTGTCTTCTCTGGAACCGTTGATTGCTTGCCCGCACAGCCCGGATCGGGTGGTGACGGTGCAGTCGATTGCCGGCAAAAAAGTGGATCAGGTTTGTATCGGTTCCTGCACCAATTCGTCTCTGCTGGATCTTTTAAAGGTTGCGGCGTTGCTGCGCGGCAAGACGATTGCTCCGAGCGTCAGTCTGTCGGTTAGCCCCGGCTCTAAGCAGGTGCTTTCTATGCTGGCGGATTGCGGTGCGCTCAGTGACCTGCTTGCTGCCGGTGCGCGGGTGCTGGAGTGTGCCTGCGGCCCGTGTATCGGAATGGGCTTTTCGCCCAACTCGGGCGGCGTCAGCCTGCGGACCTTTAACCGTAATTTTGAGGGACGAAGCGGAACGGCGGACGGGCAGGTTTATCTGGTATCGCCCGAAACCGCTGTTGCAGCGGCTCTGACCGGGGAGATCACCGATCCGCGCAGCTTAGGTCAAATGCCGACGGTGACGATCCCGGAGAGCTTTAAGCTGGATGACAGTGCCGTTTTGCCGCCGGCCGAGGAGGCCGAGGCGGCGTCGGTGCAGGTTTTGCGCGGGCCGAATATCAAAAAATTCCCCGATCCGGTCGTGCCGGCGGACACCTTGTCGGCTCCTTTGATCTTAAAGGTCGGCGACCATATTACAACGGACCATATTATGCCTGCCGGTGCCAAAATCCTGCCTTACCGCTCCAACATTCCCCGCCTTTCCGATTTTTGCTTTGCGGTTTGCGACGAAAGCTTCCCGGAGCGGGCGCGTGCAGCGGGACAGAGTATTATCGTCGGCGGCGCCAATTACGGTCAGGGCTCTTCGCGGGAGCACGCCGCACTGGTGCCGATGTATCTGGGCGTTCGGGCTGTTATTGTCAAGAGCTTTGCGCGTATTCATGTTGCAAACCTGATCAACGCCGGGATTCTGCCGCTTTGCTTTGTAAATGAGGCGGATTACGATGTGCTCAGTCAAGGGGACGCGCTGCGGCTGGAGCACATTTTTGAGGGACTGGAAACCGGCAGCTTTACCCTGAAGGATGAAACGACCGGTCAAAGCTTTGCACTGAGCGGTAACTTTACCGAGCGTCAGAAAAAGATTTTGCGCGCCGGCGGTTTGCTGCCGTTTGCCAAGGAGGAAGCAAAAAATGCCTGAGTTTGAAAAGGAAATCGCAGCGGCGTCCGCCGCTTTTGAGACCTTGCTGCGGGAGCAGCTTGCCCGTCAGACAAAAATGCGGGCAGGATCGACCGTTTCTAAAAAGACCGAGAAAATTGTTATCGGTCTGATTGACGGAGACGGAATCGGTCCCATTATTCTGAAAGCTGCCGAGCGGGTTCTGAGCCGGCTGCTTGCCCGGGAGATTGCCGACGAGCGCGTGGAGCTGCGGCGTATTGAGGGGTTGACGCTGGAAAACCGGTTGGCACAAGGCGTTTCGGTGCCGTCGGACGTGCTGGAGGCGATTCGGGCTTGTGATGTGCTGCTTAAGGGTCCTACGACAACACCTAAGGGCGGCACGATGGAAAGCGCCAATGTGACGCTGCGCCGGGAGCTGGATTTGTATGCCAATGTCCGGCCGGTCGCCATTGCCCGAGAGGGGATCGATTGGACCTTTTTCAGGGAAAATACCGAAGGCGAGTATGTTTTAGGCTCTCGGGGGATCGAGATTCCCGGCGAGCTTGCGATGGATTTTAAGGTCACGACCAATTGCGGCACCCGCCGGATTGCCCGCGCGGCTTTTGAATTTGCCCGTGCCAACGGTAAAAAGCGGGTTTCAATTGTCACTAAAGCCAATATTATGAAAAAGACCGACGGAATGTTTTCCAAGATTTGTCATGAAGTCGCCGAGCAGTATCCCGAAATCGAGACGGATGAATGGTATATTGATATTATGGCGGCCAATTTGGTCAATGAAAGCATTCGGAGTGATTTTCAAGTGTTTTTGCTGCCCAATTTGTACGGAGATATTATCACCGATGAGGCTGCCCAGATTCAGGGCGGCGTCGGGACGGCCGGCAGTGCCAATATCGGGGACAGCTGCGCCATGTTTGAGGCAATTCACGGCTCTGCTCCGCGGATGATCGAGCAGGGACTGGGAGAGTATGCCAACCCGCAAAGCATTTTAAAGGCCGCCGAGATGCTGCTGCGCCACGTCGGACTTATGCAGCAGGCCGACCGCCTGACGGCGGCGATGGATGCTGTGGAGCCGTCTCATGTGCCGACCGGCCTTTCCTCCGGTGCTCGCGCCGAGGACTATTGTCGGGACATTTTGGCACAGCTTTAAAAATAGGTCTGCAACAGAAAAAGGCTGTAAAAACCTTAGGTTTTTACAGCCTTTTTTATGATTTTGAATTTTCCTGCAGGTATTGCCGGGGTGCGCATCCAAAACGGGATTTAAAGGCACGACTGAAGGAATGGACCGTGTCAAACCCCAAAATTTCGGCGGTTTTGGTGATTGGCATTCCGCTTTTTAAAAGCCTGACCGCCTCTTCAAAACGACGTTTTTGGTAGTAGTCATTGAGACTTTGGTGCATGACCTCGGAGAAAATTTGGGCGGTATATGAATAACTGAAACCGATATAGGTGCTGACGTCATTGAGTGAGTGAAGACGTAAAACATTATTATCGATAAAATTGACCATTTCGTAAGCCAGCTCGCTGTGATCTGGAATTCGCTTTTCATAAACGGCGGCGTTTTCGGTGCGAACCATGTAGTATTTGTAGGTGTGCAGAATGATTTGAGAAACAGCGACCTCAATCATCCGGTCGCGTAAATGAAAATCCTGTTGAAATTCGCACAGCAGGTCACTGAACAGGTGATTCATGTTAAAGGCGCGGTGGCAGACCGGGTCGGAAAGCGCATGCAGCGCTTCGTCGATCTCTTTCCAGCGACTGTATGCCGGCTGTTGTTGCACCAACTTGTAGCCTAAATAATAATAACGGACCGGATTTTCGACGCTGGAAACAATGCGGTGCGTCGAGCTGCTCGGACAGAAAAACAGGTCGCCGGTTTGCAGCGGATATCGGCAGCCGTTCAAATAAAAGTCTGCCTCGCCGGAAACGATATAGGAAATCTCGTCGCAGACCTGTCGGTGCTCCGGCGCCTCAAAGCCGGATCGCGTAAGACAGTCTCCTGTCTGATACAGCATAAACTGCTCAAAGGAAAACGGCTTTGCTAAAAAAAGATTGTCAAAATGAAGCCGGGTGTTTTTAGACCGCATTTACATCACCGCCTTTTTCCTATTTTAACATGTTTTTTACGGCTTCGTCAAGCAGAAACTTAGCAAAAGTCACGGAAGATTTATCAATTTTGCCGCTGTTTTGAGACGCCCTTGCCAATAAAAATGAGATGTGTTATTTTATAAACGGGAAGAATCGTTGAAGGAGGGATTATGATGCTTAAAATCGGATTCATTGACTATTATTTGGACGAATGGCATGCAAATAATTACCCGGACTGGATTTTGCAGGAGTCCGGCGGGGAGCTGGCGGTTGCTTTCGCGTGGGGCGAGATAGATCATCCTGCCGGCGGTATGACCAATGCCGATTGGGCAAAGCGGCACGGGGTTCAGCTTTGCCAAACGCAGGAGGAGCTGATTGAGAAGAGTGATGTGCTTTGTGTGTTGGCGCCGGATAACCCGGAGACGCATGAGCGGCTTTCCGAAAAAGCACTCCGATCCGGGAAGATTACATATATCGACAAAACCTTTGCGCCGGATCTTGCGACTGCCAAACGTATTTTTGCGCTTGCGGACGCCAACAAAACGCCCTGCATGACCACCTCTGCCCTGCGGTATGCTGAGGAATACGAGCAGCTGGATCGCCAGGGAATGGTCTCGGCAGTCAGTATCGGCGGCGGGTACCCGGATATTTATATGATCCATCAAATCGAGCCGCTTGTGATGCTGTTCGGGACGGCGATCCGCCGGGTGCGCAACGTCGGCACGGTGGAAATTCCGGTTTTTACGATGGAGTATGCAGATAAAAATCGAGTCACCTTTGCTTGCTGCAAAGCACAGTGTCCGTTTCAGATGACTGTAAATTATAACGATTCGCGCTGTAAGGTCGTGCCGATTCAATCGGACTTTTTTCGCAATTTTATCCGAAATCTGATTCTGTTTTATAAAACCGGCGAGGTGCTCATTTTGCATGAACAGTCCCTGGCCGTGATGGCAGTGCGAGAGGCCTGTATTCGTGCAAAAAACACACCCGATGAGTGGGTGTGCCTGTAAGGAGGCGCTTGTATGAAAAAATTTCCGATCGGAATTATTGCCGATATGTTGAAAATGCCCTTCCGGCAAAGCATTGAAACCAGTGCGCGACTTGGCGCGAACGGTGTCCAGCTTTATGCCGTGTCGGGTGAGCTTGCCCCGGAAAACATGACGGTACAGAGCCTTGCCGAAAAAAAGAGGATTCTTGCCGATAACGGTCTGGAGGTATCGGCTCTTTGCGGGGATTTGGGCGGTCATGGGTTTACCCGGGCGGCCGATAATGCGCAAAAGATTGAAAAATCCAAGCGAATTGTGGACTTGGCACGGGAAATGGGCGCTTCTATTGTGACGACGCATATCGGTGTTGTCCCCGAAGATGAGCATACCCCTGCCTACGAGGCACTGCATACGGCGTGCGAGGAGCTGGCAGCCTATGCGCACCGCTGCGGAGCATTTTTTGCCATCGAAACCGGCCCCGAAAAGGCCGAGCGGCTGAAACGGTTTTTAGATAGCTTGTCGAGCCGCAAAGTCGCTGTCAATTTGGATCCGGCCAATCTTGTGATGGTGACTGACGATGACCCGGTCGCAGCGGTGTATACCCTGCGGGATTATATTGTACATACCCATGCCAAAGACGGGATTATGCTGAAAAAAACAGACCCGCAGGTCATTTACGATTATTTTGCCGAGGGCGGCATTGAGGACCTGAATCTTGCCGATTATTTCCGAGAGACGCCGCTTGGCGAGGGGAAGGTTGACTTTGTCCGTTATCTCAAGGCGTTGGAGGAAATCGGCTACACCGGATATCTTACGGTGGAGCGTGAGGCCGGCGCCGACCGAGAGGGGGACATCGGCAAGGCGGTTCAATTCCTTAAAAATTTGATGAACGGATAATCTGTTTTGCTCCCGCGCGGCAGGCGCTGAAACGCCTGCCGCGCGGGAGCGGAGAAAAGAATGCAAGGCGGGCGTAATCCAAAACCTGCCTGCCATGACAAAGGACACATTTAGCTGATTCGTTTCCGAGCCTTGCGTAACGCATTTGCGTTATGCAAGGCTTATTTGCGTAAAAAAAGAGGTTGGGACTGTTCTCCGATTGTTTTTAGAAAAATTGGTAATTGTAAACAATTTTTTAACGTTTTGTCGATAAAAGTCGAATGATATTTACAAAATATCGTCTATCTGCTAAGATGATGTTGGCAAAAAACAATTATTTATAGGAGGAGGGGATTCCAATGGTTTTAAAAGGCTGAAAACAAAAAGAAAGGGGGCCTTTATGAAAAAGTTTGTGTTTTAAAAACGACGGCGAAAATAGTGGCGCCGAGTACGATCCGATATTTTACGAGTTTTGTATTCGCGGCCCAAAAACATAAATTTCGGCAGCAGTACGAAGCCGTGAAGTCGGAGGGGATGAGAAAACACAGTCTAAAAAAGTAAAGGAGAATGTACATGAAGAAAATCAATGTCCGTTTTTTGAAGAAAAGTTTATCCGTTCTGGTGGCTGTTTCGACATTGACCACCATGTTACCCTCATTTTCGGCATCTGCTGCCGGAAACCTTGCCTATTCGGTTGGATGCAATTATTCTTACGGGCAGCACGACGATATTGATACATCGCGAGATGCCTTGAAATCCTGCGATTATTATGCATTGGCCGGTTACACTTCCCGCTATAGCTGCAATCCTTCCACCACCAAACTCCAGCAGTCCTTTCATGGCACAAAGCTGATGGAAAGTGACATTATTATGCTTAGCGGTCACGGTAATGCCGGCGGGATTTATTTTAATTCTGAGGGACAGGGCGGCATTTACGAGTTTTGGGTGACGAACAATCAATCCGCCAACGGTTGTATAATTGTTCAGAATTATAACATGAATAATGTCAAGCTGTTTATTTTTGATGGTTGTGAGACCGCTGCCGGTAACACCAATGTTGCCAGAACGGTTGTAAACCGCGGAGCGAAAGCGGGGCTCGGTTGGACAGTCAGCGTCGGGGTGGACTGTATGTATGAATGGAAAAACAAGTTCAACAACTGCATTGCGTTGGGCTATACCATTCAGGCTGCTATCAATTATGCGAACAGCTTTAACTATGGTGATAATACCTGTAAAAATTATCGCTTGTATGGAAACGGAGATTTGGTGCTCAAGCATGCCTCTTCTTCTTCCGCGTCGGAGTTGATGACGCAAATGAATGACACGGCTACAGTAAAAAGACCGGCGACGAAATTAAGATATGACCTTATCGAGGACAAGACTGCAATTGAAAATGTCTTGAAAAACACATTTTCAAATTATGCCTTTGCGGATCTTCAGTTGGATGTCGCCCGGCAGGATGGCGGCCGTGCCACTGTAACGGCGATCGAAAAGGTCGGCGAATATTGCACGGATAACGCTTACGTGCTGTTTTATGAGGACGGGAAAATTACCGAGATTTTTGACAGGACATCGTCGGATAACGCCCTCAGCGTTCAGAAGGCGGAACAGCCCTTTTCTGTGGTGTCTGAAACGGACCGTCAGGCTGCTTTTGCGTCGGCTGCGCAGAAAATTGATCAGACGAGATTTACGATTTCCGATCAGAGAGCCAGAGCTTTTTATGAGCGGGAAACAGGCCGGCGGTATTACATGGTCTACACCACGGTGGAAAGCTCTCATGGGACCCACAGCGTTTTCAGCTCTCGATTTGACCTGGGATAATTCCCGAAGAATGCCTGCACGGCGGGCGTGCGTTTGGTGAAAGCTTGAGCGGCGTCTACGGTTATTTGATATTCGGGGGCGCACCGGCTTTATTGGCTTTGCAGCGCATGCATCATGCCGTTTTTGGCATAAAATAAGAAGAGCCGTCTTGTATAGGCGGCTCTTGCTTTTTGTGAAAAAATAGCTTATAATAGAAAGGCATCAGATGGCAGGATGACTTTGCAAAAGAGAGGAAAACATTATGGCAGAAATCACCGTGATCGGTGCCGGTGTGATGGGGAGCACCATTGCATTTCCCGCGCGGGACAACGGGCACTCGGTCACTATTATCGGAACGCCGTATGACCGTGAAACCATTGCACGGCTGCAGCGGGACCGTTATCACCTCGGCCTGAAACGTCAGTTGCCGGAGGGAATTGCCTTTGAGCAGGCGCAAGCCATTCCGAAACAGCTTTTGAAAGCCGAGATGGTCGTTGCCGGTATCAGCTCATTCGGCGTTGAGTGGTTTGCAAAAGAGGTGTTGCCGCAGATTCCGGACGGTATCCCGGTGTTGTTGGTCACCAAGGGTCTGCATAGCAAAGGAAACGGAGACCTTTGCTCGTTTGTGGACTATTTTGAGGAAAAATGCGGTGGCCGCGTGCCTTTTTACGCGATCGGCGGTCCTTGTATCAGTCACGAGCTGGCGGATCGACATAACACCTTTGTCGGCATTTGCGGGCACTGCGCCGAAACCCTTGCGTGGATTCGCGGGTTGCTCACGACAGAGTATTATCACATTAATACAACAACGGATGTTGAGGGCTTCGAGATGGCCTCGGCAATCAAGAATATTTATGCGCTGGCGGTGTCAATGGCTGTTGGCGTTGCCGAAGCGCAGGACGGCTTGGGCTGTCGGCCGCATTATAATGCACAGTCGGGGCTTTTTGCTCAAAGCATTCGCGAAATGCAGCTGATCATCACCGGCTTTGGCGGACAGGCCGAAAATATTGTTTACGGTGTTTCGGATCTGTATATTACCATTGAAAGCGGTCGAAACCGTGAAATCGGAGTGCTGCTCGGTCGAGGATTGACCGTTCATGAGGCACTGGAGCGATTGCACGGCATGACCTTGGAGTCGGTTAGCGCGGTACAGGCACTGGCGGATGCGCTTTTTAAAAAAAGCGCGCGCGGTGAGTTTGATTTGAATACCGTGCCGCTGTTCATGCATGTGCAGGAGCTGATGTCCGGAAAAACAACGGTGAATATCCCTTGGGAAAAATTTTAATGATGAAAGCCGTCTTTCGGGACGGCTTTTTCCTTTGGTCAAAAACTGTTGAAAAACTCAAAAATCATGATATTTCGACAATTAATGCACAAAATAAATAAATAAAAACTATGCGTTCTGCAAGCTTATAATTGACATATTAACGAAAAAAGGGTATAATATAAATTGTAAAAACAAAAAATGGTTTTACAATCAAATGAAGAGAGGAGGCGAAAATGTTCGGTGACGGTATTTTGAGAGGAGGATTATCTTGAGGAACAAGGCAATTGCAGTTTTTTTAATGATGTTGATGATGTCTGTTTTGCTTGCGGGCTGCGGCGGCGTTAAAACCGAGTCCGGCGGAGACAAGAGCAGCACAGGTGCCGTGGTGCCTTCTGAAACAACCCAAAGTGCTGAGCGGGATGTATCGGTAAAGGGCTCCGAGGAGAACGAATCCAACGCAAACGACGAATTGTCCTCGGAAGCGCGCGCATTGGCGCAGAGGCTGCTGGAGCAGGTACAAAAGGCACAGCCGGCCGAATTGATTTTTTATGATGTTCGGGACACGCCGGCTGCGGTCAGTGGGTACAGATCGATTGAAGAAATCTCAAAATTTGTCGACGTTCAGCCTTTTGCCCGTAAGACCGGAGAAAAAGAAATTCAGCAGTTCCGGGATAGCCTGAAGCTGCAAAAATGGGAAGCCAAGCGGTTTTCGGTGAAATCTTTGCCCGGAATGATGATTTACTTTGATAAGAATTTGCACGTTAATTTGGAAACAGAGCATGAGGGAATTTTTTGGATGTCGGTGCACAGTCCGCAGGGAAGCGCGTATTTTTCGGTGCCCTCTTCAGTGTACACCGGCCTGACGCAGCTTTCGGGTTATAAGCCTTCATAAAGGCCCTGATACGCTCGTTTTTATAGTTTAACACCCCCGGCCGGCACTTTGTGCCGGCCGGGGGTTTGTTTTATGGCTTGATCCCGGGCGCTTTTCTACCTGCGTCGGGCGCTGGCTGCGCTGCACTTTTCGTTTGTGCACAGAGCTTGTTTGACGCTAAAATCGCGGTTTTCATGCGCCGAAAGTTGTTGCGGCAATGGAAGAATGTGCAGGATAAAGCAGCCGACGGAATATGGTTGTGATTTTTGAAAAGCTCTCAATATTTTTTATTTTCGGCTGCCGTCGTGTCCGACTGGCGGTGCGGACAAAAAAGTGCGGAGGGCAACTGCGCTAAAATGATGGCAACCAGCAGAACAAGGCAGCCGGCAGCCTCTCGTGGACTTAGTCGCTCGGACAAGAGCCACGCGCCGCCCAAAGCGGCAAAGACCGATTCCATGCTCATTAAAATGGCGGCAACCGTCGGATTGCCGGCCTTTTTTTGTCCGATGATCTGCAGCGTGTAGCCGATACCACTGGACAAAACACCCAGATACAAAATACTTTTGTAGGCTGCGGCAAAATTTGAAAGGGCGGGCTTTTCAATAAAAAAGGCAAAAATCAGCGAGAGGATCCCGCAGACAAAAAATTGAACGGCGGAAAGCAAAACGCCGTCTATTTGCTGCACGGCGCGGTCAACCTGTAGAATTTGCAGGGAAAAGGCAAGAGAACAGCTCAGCATGACAAGGTCTCCGAGATAAAGACCGGATAACCCGCCGGAAAGACAGAGAAGATACAGCGCCAAGGTGGTCAGAGCAACCGCGACCCAAATCTGCAGGCCCGGTCGTTTTCGGCCAAATGCCGAGAGCAGCGGGACAAAGATGACATACAGGGCAGTTAGAAAGCCGGCGCGGCTGGAAGAGGCTGCCTGCGGCGGATAAAGCGTCAGTCCCAGCTGCTGTAAGTTGACGGCAAAAAACAAAAACACGCCGCAGCTAAGGCCGAAAAACAGCAATCTTCGGCGCGCTTGCGGCACGTTTAGGGCAGCAAGGCAGCCGTTTTTGCGGTTATTTAATATCAAAATCGGCAGCAACACCAGCGTGGCAAGCAGAGAACGGGCGGCATTGAGCGAAAGAGGGCCGATAAGGTCGGCGGCAGCGTCCTGAACGACAAAGGCAAGTCCCCAAATGAGCGCAGCCAGCAACAATAACAAATTTCCGGATAGATTTTTGCGGTTCATCAAGAGCGCTCCTATGGATTATTCAAGCGTCAGCATACCTGCGTCAAGCAGGCTTTGGGCAGCCGATAAAAGGCCGATTCGGCCGGCGTCAAAGGTCAGCGCGCCTTGTACGAAAACGGCGTAAGGATCCCGCAGCGGGGCGTCCGCCGACAACTCAATGGACGCGCCGAGGGTGAAGGCGCCGGCTGCCATGATGACGTCGCTTTCATAGCCCGGCATAGGCGCCGGCTCCGGCAGGACGTGTGCATCCACCGGGGAGGCACTTTGAATCCCGCGGCAAAATGCGCAAAGTCGCTCTCTGTTTTTAAGCAGCAGGCACTGTACAATGTCGGCACGCGTCTGGTCGGCGCTCGGCGTGACCTCAAAGCCGAGATCGGTAAACAGTCGGGCAGCGAAAACGGCGGTTTTCACGGCATTGGATACTGTTTGCGGCGCCATGAAAAGGCCTAAAAACAGCTCGCGATTCATATCCAGCGTGCAGCCGATTTCCCGGCCGACGCCGACATAACAAAGGCGGTCGGCACAGCGTTCGACAAGGTCTTGCCGGCCGACGATGTATCCGCCGGTACGGGCAATGCCGCCGCCGGCGTTTTTAATAAGGGACCCGATAGCCAGGTCGGCGCCGTAATCGGTCGGCTCTTTTGTCTCCACAAATTCGCAATAACAGTTGTCTACCACGATAGGCACCTGTTCGTTGACCGAACGCACCGCTTCAATAACGGCTCGGGTCTGCTCCTGCGTCAGAGACGGACGCAGCGAGTACCCGCGGGAACGTTGGATGTAAGCCATCTGAATATTTTCACGACAGGCGGTGCGAATGGCGTCAAGGTCAGGCAACGCATCGGCTCCGAGCGGAATCTCCCGGTAACGCACGCCGAGATCCAGTAAGGACCCGTCTCCTTTTTTGCGGTGCAGCCCGATAACGGCATGCAGCGTGTCGTAAGGCGCTCCGGTCAGGGAAACCATGCAGTCTCCCGGGCGCAGTAAAGCGGTCAGCGCGGTGGAAATGGTGTGCGTGCCCGACATGAAGTTTGCACGGACCAAGGCGGCCTCGGCACCGAAAATCTGGGCAAAAACGCGGTCCAGCGCGTCTCGGCCGGTATCATCATAGCCGTAACCGGTTGAGCCGACCAAATGGGCGGTGCCGACCCCCTGATCCCGAAAAGCCGCCAGCACTTTAAGCTGGTTCTGCGCCCGGACAGTGTCAATTTTTTCAAAGATATTTTGGCTGGACGCAAGGGCTTTTTCGGCGCGTTCGATAAGCCGGGGATCCAGGTGGAAAAGCTGCTGTTCGTTCATAAGGTCCATTCCTTTGTGAAAAAATTTTTGTGCCATATACCGCGAAAGATAGCGGCGGAAACGCTAAGATAGCTCAATCAGCCCGAAGGATCCGATTTTCCGGAACCCGAGTTTTCGGTAAAGAGCGGCGGCCGCAGGACTTCGGCAGAGAAGACAGGGGACCTGTCCCTCCTCTAAAAGTCGGCGGCAGACTTGGGAAACAAGATCGGTTGCGACGCCGCGGCGCCGTTCCTCCGGCAGCACGGCAACGTCTGAAATCAAAGCCTCGTTTTCCCGAATATGAAAGATACCGAGACAGCCGACCGGCAAACCGTAGTGCTCTGCGACAAAAAGCTGCAGCGGAAGAGCGCGGCGGTAAAAGGCGTCACAGTAAAAGGCGTCATAAGAGGGGTGCGCATGCGCACCGTCCGCCCGACAAAGAAGCTCATAAAAAGCAGGCAGGTCCGCTTGCTGCCGTACGCGCCGGCACCCCGGAATCGGAAGCCGGTCGGAGGAGGTCAGGCACAGAATATGGCCGAAAACGGCTTTTCCGGAAAGAGGACGCGACAGTTTTTTTAATAAAGAGCGCGGCCCCAAAAGAGTGGTGACCGAGCTGCCGAGGCTTTGTATAAAGAAAACAAGCTCTTGGCGGGCATTGGCGGAAAGGGGCGCCGAGACAAACAGGGTCAGTGTTCCGCCATACAGTCCCAGCAGGGCATAAGGGTTGTCCGGCAGCTTTTTTTCGTTTTTATCTGCGGCCGGCCGGGCATTATGCAACCCGGGCGCTTTTGCTTGCTGCGATAAAGCGATTCGCGTTGAGGACTGCAATAAGGCACAGTCCGACACACAGCTCTGCGGCGAATAGAGCGGTTGCGGCGTCTCTTTGGCGTCTGACAGCAGATACAGCCGGCATAGACCGTGCGAAGCAGTGCAGCGTGCGTCTGCAGACAGCCGAATCAAAAAAGGGTCCGGCCGATTTCGACAAGGCGGCAGCGAGGACAGAAATGCGCAAAACTCTTCGACAGAAAGGACCCGGATCATAGCTCTGAAAGGCGGGGCAGCAGAGCCAGGGCAAGCTGCCCGACAGACGTAAGATCTTGCCGGTCAATGACACAGCCGGGGGTGTGCAGATAACGACAGGGGAGACAAAGCGAGGCGGTACGCACGCCGCCGGGGGCGCGAAAAATGCCGGCAGAGTCGTTCGCGCCGGCAACAGCGCGCTTTACCTGGACCGGAATCCGGGAGCGCTCGGCGGTTTCGAGCAGCAGGTCAAACAGCTGTTTGTCATAAACACAGCCGCGGTCCATAAAGGATACAACGCCGCCCGCGTGCAGACAGCAGACAGTTTTATCCGAAGAGACATCCGGCAGGTCACAGGCGGTGGTTGCATCCAGCACCAGTGAGATTTCCGGGCAGAGCGCGGCCGCTGCCGCGGCTGCGCCACGACAGCCAAGCTCCTCCTGAACGGTAAAAACTGCTGTAATGTCATATGGGAGCGGCTGTTGCAGCAGCCAGACCAGCACGGCGCAGCCTGCACGGTCATCCAATGCGCGCGAAAGGATTTTATCCGACCCGAGAGTAGTGAAGTCTCCGTTTAGGACACCGACGTCGCCGCGGCGCACGCGGCTTTCGGCCTCCTCGGCATTTTCGGCGCCGATATCAATCAAAAGGTCTTCTTCCCGGGGAACACGACGAGCGTCCTCTCCTTTTAAAAAGTGCGGCGGCACAATGCCGATCACACCCGAAACCGGTCCGTCGGTCCCTTGCAGGGTGACTGACTTGCCGGGGAAAATACGCGGGTCAATTCCGCCGACGGCGGCAAAGCGCAGAAATCCCCGATCGGTGATGTCGGTAATCATCAGGCCGACCTCATCCATATGTGCAAAAAGCACCACCCGTGCCGGCGCCGGTCCGGCGCCGTTTTTGCGGGCAATGAGATTGCCGGCACGGTCGGTTTCAAGGCGGCAGTGCGGCGTTAAAAGAGAAATCAGTAAGCAGCGAAGCGCCTTTTCTCGGCCGGATACGGCGATAGGGGCGCAAAGCTGGCGGAGCAGTGAAATCATGCGAGGTCCTCCTTTTGTAAATAGGCCTCCAGCAGCCGGACGCAGGCCGCAATATCCCGCAGATCCGCTATTTCGGCTGCCGAGTGCATATTTTTAAGCGGCAGTGACAGGAGCGCACAGGCTTCTCCGCCCGGAAAAAGGGTCAGCACGTCCGCGTCGGTTCCGGTCAGCCCCGGCAGGATTTCTGATTGAATCGGCAGCAGCTGCTGCCGGGCAAGTGTTTGCAATGTATGGGTAAGGTCTTCGGATAGAATCGGCGAAATCCCCAGCATGGGGCCGGCGCCCGGCGTGCCGGTTTTTTCCGGCGGTGTGCCGGGGAACGAAGAAAAGCTTGTATCTACGGCAATGACGGCGTCGGACACGGCTGCGGCGCGGTTAACGCGTGCACCGCGGCAGCCCAGTTCCTCCTGCGCACTGAACAACAGGACAAGACGGGTGCTTTTCGGCGGATTTTCGGCAAACCGATCGGCAACTGCCAGTAAAACGGCGCAGCCGGCGCGATTGTCCAATGCAGGAGCCGAAAAGGCATGCTCGGACAGTGCGGCCGGCGTTTCCTGCAGTGTGACAAAGTCCCCGCGGGAGACCAGCGCTTGCGCTTGCTGCAGTGAAAGGCCGATATCAATGGCCGACCTGTCAACCTCCGGATAAACTTTTTCGTCTTCCTCCCGCTGCAAATGCGGCGGGACGGTAGCAAAAATGCCGGTCAGCGTTTCCCGGCCGTATACCGTTACTCTGGACGCCGGCAGCGTGCGCGGATCAATACCGCCGACCGGGGCAACTCGCAGAAAGCCGTTTTCACAAAAATCGGTCACAACAAAACCGATCCGGTCCGCATGTGCACAGAGGGTGACGGTGCGGTTTGCCGTGCCGGACGGCTCCAGGGTCAGCGTTAGATTGCTTGCCGCGTCCCGCTCGACCGAAGCGCAGGTCGGCGCCAGTTCAATGAGCCGGTCGTGCAGGGCACGTTCCCGGCCGCTGACGCCGGGCGCCGTGCATAGGCGGGTTAAAAGAAGGGACAGTTCCATAGCTTCTCCTTTAATGAAGCGCGTTGACCAACGCTTTGAAATGTCGGCCGCGCTCCTCAAAATTTCGGTATTGGTCAAAGCTGGCCGAGGCGGGGGAGAGCAGCACAATATCGCCGTCCCGTGCGCGGCTGTGTGCCAGTGCAACAGCCTGCTCCAGCGTCTCCACTCGGCAGATTTCCGGAATCGGCAGCGGAGAAGAGTCTTCCCCGAGGGCAGCCTCTATTTTGTCTGCCGTAGCACCCAGCGTAATCAGCAGCGCTGCTTTTTCCTTGATAACGGGAGCCAGCGGTGCATACGGAATATGCTTGTCATAGCCGCCGGCAATCAGAATGACCTTGTGATCCATCGCGCGCAGACCGGCGATGGTGCGGGTCGGGCTGGAGGCGATGGAGTCGTTATAATAACGCACTCCGTGCAGCGTTCGACACAGCTCAATGCGGTGCTCGACACCGCCGAATTCCCGAGCAACCCGTGCCATGACATCGGGGGAGACCTCATTGCCAACCGCGGCGACGGCAGTCAGATAATTTTCTACATTGTGTTCTCCGGGAATCCGGATTTCGCTTTTGTGAAAGAGCCGTGTCTCGCCGGCCGGCGTTTTTAAATTGAGATATCCGTCGGGACTCAGAAAGGATCCGTACAAGGCGTTTTCTCCCGAAAAAGCCTGCGGATGTCCGAAAGAAAAGAACACAGCCCGGCCGCGCGCCTCGTCGGCCATGGGACGGGTGATCTCGTTGTCATAATTTACCACAAGTCGGGAAAAGGCGTTTTGGTGCAGATAGATATTGCGTTTGGCGTCAATATACTCCTGCATATTTCGGTGCACATCCAGGTGATTGGGCGCAATATTGGTAATCACGGCAACGTCCGGGCTGCGGCGCATGGAGATCAGCTGAAAGCTGGAAAGCTCTACCACCGCAACATCCTGTGGCGAAATCTGTTCGCAGATCGGCAGCAGAGCGCGACCGAGATTGCCGCCGAGATGCACGGTTTTTCCGGACTCGGTCAGCAGACGGGCAATAATATTTGAGGTGGTGGTTTTTCCGTCGCTGCCGGTGACAGCATAAACCCGACAAGGGCAAAGCTCTAAAAAAAGTTCGGTCTCACTGGTGACGCAAACGCCGCGGCGACGGTATTCGTTCAGCATCGGGTGATAAAAATACATGCCGGGAGTTCGGAAAATCATGTCTGCCTCTATGCCGGACAGATAGTTTTCGCCGGTTTGCAGCCGAACGCCCAAGCCGCGCAATTCTCGCTCCGGATCCACCTTTTCGGCCGGACGCCGGTCGCACAGCAAAACCCGCGCGCCGGCTCGGGCACAGCAACGGATCAGCGCGTCATGGCTGACGCCGGTGCCGATAAAAGCAATGTCCCTGCCTTTAATTTTTTCAAAGAAATCCCGAATATCGGTAAAGGTCATACTTGTCGCTCCTCACCGGCCGCTTTTGCGGTAGATTTTTTTTCAAATGAAAGATCCTTTATGAATTGCCATATGCAGTATATAATCACGATCCCGCACAGAATCGCCAGCTGCTGCATGGAAATCGGTATGCGACCGAACAGGTACGGCCCGTAGCTTAAAAATCCGGAAAGGCAGAAGAAAAAAGCAAGCGGCCGCCGACGGCATAAAGCGTATACCACGCAGAGAGCCTCGGCCAAGTAAAAATAACGTTCATGCATTCTCGGCAGCAAAAACGGCATGAGCAGGCTGCACAGAAAAGCAATATCAAACAGCCGATTGTCGCAAAGCTCCCGACGCCGGCGCAGCAGCAGGACGCCGCAGGCCGAAAGAATCCCGCCGGCAAAAAACAGCGCCGCAGTGCCGAAATAAGAAAAGTCGCTGTTCGGGAAAAGGACCCAAAAGCTCGGGCAGTTCAGAGAAAGCTCGGGGTAATTGGCTGTTTGGTTGAGATAAATGTTGAAGGTGTCTGCCGGCGCTCGGCCGCAGGCAATGGCCGGCAGCAGGGTCAACAGAAAGGTGACCGGGAAAAACAGCAGGTCTTTCAGACTTATTTTATGCCGGACCCAAAGGAATATGAGAATCGGTAATATAAAAACGGTCTGAATTTTAAACGAAAAGGCCAGGGCAAAAAAAACGCAGCTACGGGTCGGATGACACGAAAGAGCATCGTTTAAGGCCAGCAGGCAAAAGGCTGCCCAAATGCTGTCGCACTGTGCCCAGTAGGCGGAATTTAAAAAGACGGTCGGCAGAAACATCATTATACAAAAGGCGGTAAAGACTCGGTTTTCGTTTCCGTCGAGGGTGCGCACAAGCCGTGCGGCGGCAAAGGCCAGCAGCAGGTCGAAAAGCACCGAAAACATTTTGATCAGGTATAAATCGTACAGCCGGGTGCGGGAGAGCAGAAACAGAAAATACAGATAGGGCATATTGTAGTCCCCAATGGGGGTGGTGATGGCATTGACGCCCGGAAGAGACTGCATTTTGGTGACCCAGGGGTGCAGGAAAGCCTCATAATCGTTGGAGGCGGCGTCAAACAGGTACAGGCGCAGCATCAGGGCGGCAGACAGGACCAGCAGCAGGCCGAGGTACAGCAAATCGCTGTTTATCCGGCGCGCAAGTCGGGGCAGCACAACAAACGGCAGCAGACACAAGAGCAGGATGACCACAGTCGTCGCCGTTTGATGGTAGATAAGCTCCGGCAGGCAGCCGAACAGGAAAACCAGGGAAAAGGCAACGGCTGTGACACCGGTCAGGACAGGTCGCAGCAAAGATTTCCTAAAACCGTTTTCAAAATTCATGGTTTTCTCCTCTCCTTTAAAAACGGGCAAAGCTGCACCCCTTTTCGGGGTGCAGCAAAAAAATGCGGATTATTCCACGTCCAGCGCGAAAACATGGCAGGCGTCATTGCCCCAGCTTTGCAGCGGCGTCAGGCGGATAGCCGTCGCCGTAACGTCGATTTCATGCCGGCACAGACGATGGTGGTTATTTTGAACCTCTGCAAGCACCTGAACGCTGCCGTCCGGCAAAACGGCCTCCAGACGGTACGCACGGGTCATGGTCTTGGGAACATACGAAGGCTCAAAGCTCAGCGGTCGGTTGTGGATCATATCCCGTTTCAGCCGGACCTCGGCTTCGGGCAGCGTCTGCCGATTTAAGTCGCTGTCAAAAACAATGCGGACACGGGTCAGGTGCTCGGGAGACGCAAAACGATATTCCGCGGTCTGCCCCGGCGCGGCCTGCCAGCCGTTATCCTGATCGCCGATAGAGCGGTCAATGCCGTTTCGTAAATTCTCGGCGTCGGAAGACGTGCAAACGAGCTGCGCTTTTTGCGTAAGCTCGGAAATCGGACGGACACGGAAGGGCAGATAGCAGTCGTCCTCCATCAGCCGACGCTGCAGCTGGGGAACCAGCCCTTTGGTGTACACCTCGCGCACCGTGACGCCCTTTTCTAAGGCAAGCTCGGCGGCGGTGCCGGCAGCCTGTCCTAAAATGCCGCAGGTCAGCATGACGCGGGTGGAGGACAGGGCTGAGTGGGTGACGCTGATATTTCGACCCGCAAACATCAAATTGTCAATGTTTTTGGAATAGAGGCAGCGATAGGGAATTCCGTAGGGCGACGGCGCCGGATGAAAAATGGTCGGCGGCTCGTCTGTCCGGAATGCGGCGGGATGATGGTCGTCCATCGACCAGCCGCCATAAGCAATCAGGTCTTCAAAACGACCCTCGGAGCGAACATCGTTCTGATTCATGATGTAATCGCCGACATACCGGCGGCTTTCGCGCTTGCCGGGCAGCATGCCCATCCAGTCAAAGTGCCAGTTGCGGTTTTTTTCGGCAACGACAGGGTCGTTTTTGCAATAATCCCACATACCGTAGCCGACGGCAAGCAGTTCATTGCGGACCTTTTCGGTGTCGTCAATCGTATTGCCCATGCCGCCCAGCTCCAGGTACCAGAAGTTTTCGCCGGCGTCTTCCAAATGAGGGCGACGGCTCAGCCCGTCATGGGTGTATTTTTCGGCCCAGGAGGGCGGGGTAAAGTAGGACGGCTCGGTAGACTCACGCGCCTGGATCAGACAGCTCATTCCCATGGTGTGCCGATCGGCCTGCTCCGGGGCAATGTCCTCCTGAAATTCATGACACGACTCCCGCCCAAAGCGGTATTCGGCGCCGGTCAGCGGCGCCAAAATGCTGTCGCCCGAGCAGTCAATGAAGATTTTGGCGTTCACCTTGTGAAATTGCTGGGTCGTCAGCTGCCAGCCGGTGACGGAGACAATTTCACTGCCGTTCATCTGTGCGTCCATGCAGCTGCAGTTGAGCAGCATGGTGATATTTTTCTCAAGAAAAACCTTTTCAAAGAAAATACTGTCATAAATACAATGATTTTTTTCGGGATTGCGATAGAAATTATCCATTTCGATTTCTTCCACAATACCGGTTTCGCGAACGTCTTTACCCTGCGCGCCGCAGACCCACATGCGAATTTCGCTGGAAGCGTTTCCGCCGAACATGGGGCGATCCTGCATAATGACCACCCGGCTGCCGCGGCGGGCTGCAGAAACAGCCGCGCAAATGCCGGCTAAGCCGCCGCCGACCACGCAGATATCGGTATCGTGAACAATTGTTTTTAGTGCAGACATTTTTTGTCCCCCTTCTGAATCGGTTAATCCTTACAAGCAACTTCATATTCCTGCAGCAGCTGCGGGAAAACGGTCTCGCCGGGGAAATCCCGTGCACAGACCTCTTTGCAGGCGGGAATGTTCGCATCGGCCCCGTGAATCATAAAGAGCTGTTTTGCACCGCACAGCCGTGCGGTTTTGGAGGCACACTGTGCCGTAGAATGCAGGCAGATGTTGTTCCAGTCCGGAATCGGGTCGGCAGTGCCGATGGAATACTCATGCACTATGGCAGTGCAGCCCTTGTAAAATTCGGTGATGGAATCCATATAAGTGGTGTCGCCCGAGGCACCTAAAATGCAACCGTCCTTTTCAAACCGGTAGCAAAGCCCCGGAACGGCATGATGGGACGGCGTGCAGGTGACGCGATATCCCTCGACCGATAAACATTCGCCGCCGCTCAGCGGAACAAGCTTGGGACGGGGGATTTTGTCAAGATGACTGCTGTGAATGTCGGCGTCGTCCACAAAGTTTAAAATTTTGTTGAAGACCGGCTCCAGCGTGGTCGCTTCACCGTATATCGTCAGCTCGGACATGTCACGCTTTTTAAAAATCCGGTCAGCCAGCAGACCGGCCAGCCCCATGTAATGGTCATAATGAAAGTGGGTGATGAATATGTGCCGGATGGACAGCGGATCGATATCAAGGTTGCGTAGGGTGAGATCGCTTTTCCAGCCGGTATCAACCAACAGGGTTTTATCAATGAGATAGCAGGAGGAGTCGGAATTTTTTTCCGGAATACAGGTGGATTTTCCTAAAAAAATAATTTTCATTTACAGGTCCTTCTTTCCCGGCTTTTCCTATAGTATATCATACCGAAAAACCCGAAGTCAATTCAAAACCCCGAAATAACCTTACAAAAAACTGCTGGTTTTTTATTGATTTTGAAAAGTTGCTGTGTTATAATGTTTTTAAATCCGATGTAGACGTTGTATAAATAATGCAAAGGATGAATTAATTGAGAGGAGAACACCGTGAACAAGCAGGTCGGGAATGTGCAGCTGATGCAAAAAATCAATCGGCTCAAGGTATTGGACTGTATCCGGAGAAATCCCGGAATTGTGCGACCCGCCGTTGCCGAGCAGACCGGATTGTCGTTGTCCTCTATTACGAATATTGTTTCTTTTTTGATTGAGAAGGGGCTTGTTTCCGAGACCGGCTTTGAAAATGCGGACCGAATCGGTCGAAAAGCGGTGCTGCTGAAATTCTGCCCCTCGGCATATTATTTGATTTGCGTGACGTTGTCCGCTCATCGCATTATCACAGCGTTGACCGATTTGGACGGCCGCCGGCTGGAGGTCAGCGAAAGCGTTTTTTCGGATCAAACGGCCGACGAGGCGCTGCGGCAAATTCAGCGGGACATTACGGTGCTGCTGGCGCGCTGTGAGGCGCAGCGGGTGCTGGCGATCGGTATTGCCGTGTCGGCGCTGGTGCTGCCGGACGGATCGGTGGCGGTGTCGACCCGGCTGCATTGGGATCGGCCGGACCTCAAAACCGAGCTGTCACAGAAATTTCAAAAACCGGTTTTTATTACGAATACTTCGGTTGCCCGGGCGCATTATTGCAACCAAAACACTTGCGGCGGGCATATGCACAGCATGCTTTTTATTGATTTGATGGACGGTGTTGGCGCAGTGCATTTTTATGACGGGCACTGCAATCGGAGCGTTCTCGGTGAGATCGGGCACACAACGGTGGAAAAGGACGGAGACGCCTGCTTTTGCGGCAACCACGGCTGTCTTGAGATTATGTGCTCTATGGAAAGGGTCGTAGCGCAGTACCGTGCGGCCGGCAAGGGAGAGGATCTGACCGATGTAAAAAACGGCAGCCTGGTCGGGGAGCCGGTGGCGGTGCGGCTTTTGCAGCGGGCCGGCGAGTATCTCGGCATTGGCATTGCCAATGCGGTCAATGTGCTCAATCCGGACATGGTCGTGCTCAATGCCGGTCAGTATCTGCAATGCCCGCAGGTGCTTGATAAAGCGATTGAAACGGCGCGGCTGCGCACGTTTTCGGCTTTGGCCGCACATGTCACCTTTGAAACGACGGATATCAGTGACGCCATGATGACCGAGGGCATGGCTCAAAGTCTGTGCGAATGCATTTTTGCTTTGGATTTTCACGGAGATATTTTTGCATAAAAGGGGTCTTACAATTGAAAAACTACTTTGTCAACGGAGTCGGGCTCAATTTCAGCTTTCCTATCGACGGGGACTGTGTGAATGAGTATGACGGTGAGCTGCGGGACGGCGTTTTGTATCTGCCGGTTCGGCTGACCGGTCAGCCGGGCGCACAAATCGTTGTCAACGAAACGGATGCGCGGGAAACCGCCCCGGGTGTTTTCGAGGCAACCGTGCCCCTGTTCGGCTATCGCTGTGCGCTGGTGGCACAGGATCGGAGAAATCCCGAGCACACAGCCCGGGTAACGGTGTTTCGTCTCAATGATGCCGTCGGCGGCTGCCGGCTGTCGAGCGATGATAATATTATTTTTTTGTGGGACATTCATCAGCACCGGGACACCTATCGGTCCATCTTTGAAAATCCGTATTTGGCGGTTTATAAAAAGGCGCACGATTTGTACGGGATAACGGTGCACCTGAATTTGTTTTATGCCTTTGACGAAATGGATGATTTTGCAGAGGATCGCGGCAGCTTTAATCTGTCAATGATGACCGATAAATTCCGCGATGAGTGGATTGCCAATTCGGACTGGCTGCGGCTTTCTTTTCATGCCCGGACCAATCATCCCGATATGCCCTATCGGGAGACCGATCGCAAGACCATCCGGGAGGATTGCCTGCAGGTTCAAAACGAGATCATCCGGTTTGCCGGCAGACAGACGCTGTCTGACGTGACGACGGTGCACTGGGGCGAATGTACTGCCGAAGGAATGCGTGCGCTCCGCGAGGTCGGCGTGCAGGGCGCCGCCGGGTATTTCGAGTTTAATCCGGACGGGTCGACCCTGGTTTCTTATTATTACCCGAAGGATTTGGTTGCCCATGTCGGCGGACGGGACTTTTGGGTGGACACCGAGGAGGACTTGGTTTACGGGCGAATCGATTTGGTCTTGAACCTGTACCCGCTTTCCGAGATCCGTCCGCGGCTGGAGGAAATTTGTAAGGACCCGCACCGCGCCGGCTTTTTGGAGATTATGATTCACGAGGAGTATTTCTATTCCGATTATATGAATTATATTCCGGAGTTTGAGCAAATTGTGCTGGAGGCTGCAAGCTTCTGTCGGGAGCGCGGCTGTAAAGGGCGCAATTTCAGTCAGGTCATGCTTGAAAAACGTCATACAAAATAAAATCATACTAATTAAAAGGAGTGTTTTTAATGCAAAAAGTTAAATGGGGCGTTATCGGGGCCGGCGGTATTGCGGACCGCAGAACCCTGCCGGGAATGATGCTGGCCAAAAATGCTGAGCTGGTGGCCGTGATGGAGGTCAATCCCGACGTGGCGCAGCGGCTTTGTGACAAATATCATGCGAAATATGCTTATACCGATGCTTTTGAGCTGATTGCCAACCCGGAGGTCGAGGTAGTGTACATCGCCTCTCCGGTGACCTTCCATAAAGACCAGGTTATTGCGGCGGCGCGTGCCGGCAAGCATATTCTGTGCGAAAAGCCGATTGCCATGACGGTCGAGGAGGCCGAGGAAATTCAAAAGATTTGTGACGATTGCGGCGTGAAAACAGCCACCGGCTTTATGATGCGTTATCACGCTTATCATCAGAAAATGCACGAGCTGATTGCCGAGGGCGCGTTGGGTCAGGTGGTTTCCGCCCGTGCGCAGTTGACCTGCTGGTACCCCGAAATGGAGGGAGCTTGGCGGCAGAAAAAGGCTTTGTCGGGCGGCGGCGCACTGATTGATATGGGCGTGCACTGCATCGACCTCATTGAGTATATCACCGGTGGTAAGACGATCAAAACCGTGGCCTTTAACGACACCAAGACCTTCAGCTATGACGTGGATGACTCCTCCAACGTGCTTATCAAGCTGGACAACGGTGTTACCGGTTATGTGGACAGCAACTTTAATATTCCGGATGCGGCCGCAAAATGCCGCATGGAATTTTACGGGACTCGTGGCAGCATAATTGCCGAGGGCACGATTGGTCAGGTTGAGGGCGGCAAAATCGAAGTGGTGGTTTCGGATGCATCGGGCTATGACGCCGACCAGAACCGCAATGAGGTTGCTCCGCTGAAGATCGACGTCGAGTTCGGCAATATGTACACCAAGGAGATCGAGTCCTTCTCCGATTCGGTGCTGACCGGTGCGCCGGTGCAGGTGCCGATGTCGGATGCGGTCCATATTCAAAAGGTTGTCCGTGCCGCTTATGAGGCGTCGGATAAGGGGATCTGCGTTGACGTTCGGTAAGTTTTCGGAATAATAAAAGGAGGCCTTTTTAATGAATGTTCTTGCAATCGGCTGCCATCCGGACGATGTGGAAATTGCCTGTGCCGGAACGCTTGCAAAATGCGTAAAACGAGGCGACAAGGTGACGGTTTGCCACGTTTCCACCGGAAATCTCGGGCATGTTATTATCCCGCCCGACGAGTTGACGGTGATCCGCGCCAATGAGGCAAAGCGGGCCGGCGCCATGGCCGGTATCGAGGTTATTTCGGCCGGCTTTAACGATTTGGATATTTACGATAACAACAAGGAAGCACGGGATAAGATCGTAGACGTCATTCGGTATGCCAACCCCGACTTTATCATTACGCACAATCCGGAGGATTATATGCCCGACCATACGGCGGTTTCCCGGCTGGTGTTTGACGCCAGCTTTGCGGCAACACTGCCGAATTACACAAATTATCCGCATCGCTTCAGTGATCCGGACGGCGAGCCGGCAAAGCTGGTCCCGATTTATTATATGGACACGCTGGCCGGGGTGGAGTTTAATCCCACCGAGTTTGTGGATATTTCGGAGTTTATTGACCTGAAGATTCAGATGCTGGAGTGCCATGAGAGCCAGCTGGTCTGGATGCGGGAGCATGACCACATCGATTTTGCCGATATGGTGCGCACCTGCTCGCGCTACCGCGGCTATCAATGCGGCGCCGATTATGCCGAGGGCTTTCGTCAGTGCCGGGTCTACCTAAAGGGGACGACTCGCCGCCTGCTGCCGTAACTTTTGTATTATATTTTTTAGGAGGAATAGACAATGGATTTTTCAAGCACCGTGAAAGGTTCTCTGCTGGAGGGCTTCTATCCTGCCGGCTGGGATATGCAGAAGATTGACGCTTGCATGCAGCATGCGCCCGAAGAGGTTTTTGACCGCCAGGATTTCTGGAATCGCGATTTTACGCCGATTAAGTGCGACAGTCTGGGCGACTTTGATACCTATATGGGTCATGAAATTGCCTGGCAGATTAAAAAAGCGCGTGAGGCCGGAGAGGAAATCGCCTTCATCCTGCCGGTCGGTCCGATGGGGATGTATAAGTGGGCGGTTTACTTCCTGAAGGAGTGGAACTGCAAGTGCGACCATGTCCATTGCTTTAATATGGATGAGTGGGCCGACAGTGAGGGAAACACCCTTTCCTCCGATAACCCCGCCTCGTTCCAGTATGCGATGGAGCATGCACTGTATAATCCGCTCGGCGAGTTGACGGTGCCGGTGTCACAGCGCAATTTTGCCACCCGAGACAACCTGCCGACCTATCCCGAAAAAATTGCCGCCCTCAAGGCTCGCGGTGCCAAGCTGGTGCTGGTTTACGGTATCGGCAGAATGTGCCATGTGGCTTTCTGGGAGCCTCATTTTGCAGCGGACTTCAAGAGCGTTGAGGAATGGAAGCAGGCGCCGTATCGCATTGCGGCCAAGATCCATCCGCTGACGGTGGAGCAGAATGCGCTGACCAGCTTTAAATCCCGCACAACGCTGGTTCCTTGCCGCGCCAATACGATCGGCCCCGGCCTCTTTTTGCAAGCGGATTGGGCGATCGGCGGCTGCGACGGCACCTTGGGCCGCGGTATGCAGTGGCAGGGCATGAGCTTTTGGATGACGCTGCGGCACGGTCCCGACATGTGGATCACCTCCAGCTTTATGCCGACGCTGCCGGGCAGACTGTTCTTCCTCGGAGAACTGGCCGGTCCGTTGGTGGCAGAGTGCAACTGATTTTGGCAAAATAACCAAATCCAAAGGGTCATGTTTGGCATATTCGCCAAACATGACCCTTCTTTTTGAAAAAAGCATTGCAAAAAGGAGAGAGCTTTTTTATAATACAAGTGGACGTCAAACGGCGTTGTCTTAGGAGGAAAGAAAATGCTGGAAAAGCAAGAAAAAAGTTATCGTATCCGCCGGGTTTCCGAAGGGTTCGACTGGTCGGATATTGCTTGTGCGCCGATTGATGTTTATTGCTGGTGTTACGACTATCATCCGCGTGCTTTTGCACAGGTCGTGCTGCTTGAAAATCAGCAGCTGAGGGTGAAGATGACCTGCTATGAAAAAAATCCGAAAGCGGATTATCGGCAGGACGGCGAGGACGTTTATAAAGACAGCTGTCTTGAATTTTTCGCAAGCTTTTCGTCGGATGATTTGTATATCAATTGCGAAATGAATGCCGCCGGGGCATCCTTGATGTCTCTGGGACGATTTGATGGGGAGCGGCGGCCGCTTTCCGAGGTGCTGGGGCATATGCCGCAGGTTCTTGCCGAGGTGTTGCCGGAATGTTGGTCGGTCGAGCTTCGTTTAGATGTGGAGGATATTGCGAAAATGTTTCCCGGTGTCCGGCTGGCGCCCGGCTTTTGCTTTACCGGCAACTTTTTTAAATGCGGAGACGAAACCGAGTTTGAGCATTACGGTATGTGGTGCCGTTCCATTGCCGTCATTCCGCAGTTTCATCGGCCGCAGTATTTCGGGAAATTGATTATTGAGTAGCCCGAGGTCGAGAGTGTTTGCAAAAGGCGAGGGCGCCTGCCGTCGCTTTTAAAATATGTTTTCAGAAAGAAAAGGAGCTTTACAATGAACAAAAAAATAGACCCGAAAAAGGCAGTCGGTATGAGCTGCTATCATTTTCATCCGCGTTGGACCGATAATTACGGTGATAGCATAGAAGACCGCCTTGCCGAGTTTGAGGATGTCATGCGCGTGGGGTACTTTAACAGTATCATCGTAGAAAACGCTTATCTTAATAATGATGAATTTTGGCGAATTATTTTTGAGAATGACGCTGTTGTTTGGCTGAATATTTATGACTCCTTCATCTCCAAAAAACATACATGGGAGGACTGGATTGCCCCGTTTGATAAGGAGCTGTCGATTTTGCGCGAGAATCCCGAGCGGTGGGACCGGTTTATGGGCTTCCATTTTGACGAGCCGGTGTGGCGCGGGCAGAGTAATGACGATTTTCTCACCGAGACGCGGCTTTTGACCGAGATGTACCATAAGCGTATCTTCCCGGTTTTTGCCACCAGTGAGTTTACTCAGCAGGAAGGCAACGCCCTGATGATCAATATTGAAATGACTGACGATCGTCGTTTGTGCAGCAAGGCACTGGCCTATGTCACCGACGTCGCCTTTGACAGTTACAGTGTCGATGTTCGGGAGGACGGCTTCGGCAACGGCACCCACGTTGACAAAATGCATGGCTTTGTGCCGGGAATTGTGGACGGAAAGACCTATTACAGCGAGCTGCTCAAAATCCTGCTGGATATGGTCGGCCATGACGTCAATGTTTGGATGTTCCCGACGGCGTATACCTGCAACACTTGGGCCGGTCCGCGCATTGACGAGGGCTTCTGCATCGGCCATCTTGATTACATGGCCGAGCTGATGCTTGAGCAAAAACATCCCGGTGGCCTTTGCCTGTATACCTATTATCAGTTCAGAAATCCCAATGAGTTGGGGCTGCAATCGCATCTGGTTGTGCCGGATCGCACCGGAGCTCAGCGCATTCGCCCGGATGAGCCTAAATGGCCGGAATATTCCCGCAAGCTGCGCGAGTGGTGCACACGCTTTAAAAACACCGAGACCGACCTGGTGTGGGAAGTAAAATAAAGCACGGAGGAAAGAACATGGCCCGAAAAATTACTGCAGGACTGCTTTCTGTGTTACTGCTGCTGCCGATGCTCTGCGCCTGTAAAGGGACGCGGGGGGGGACCTCCGGCGGAAGCAGCACGATCGCATCGTCCGAAAAATATTATTCCGAGGTGACTCGCTCCGGTGAGACCGATTCTGCAAACAGCTCCGGAAAAGGCGATTCCACGAGCAAGAATGCGTCGGACAAGACCTCTTCTCGGACAATCAGCATTATCAGCCGGACGCCCAGTCTGCCCAACATGGAAACCGAAAGCTCCTCAGTTAAGCTGCCCGTCAATCCCAAGCTGACTGCCGGTGTCGGCGTTTACCATTTCAGCCCGGGTTGGACGTACAATTACGGAAAAGAAGAAAACAAGCGGTACGAGGAGTTTGAGGACGTCCTTTCGGCAGGGTATTTCAACACCGTTATTACGTCGCAGGAATGGGCTGAGAAGGAACGGTTTTGGGAGATTTGCCTGAAATACCGTGTGACGGTTTGGGTCAGTCTGTACTCCTATTTCCAAAGCCAAAAAACCACGCTTGAAAATTATATTGCAAAAGTGGATAAAAGCGTGTCGATTATTCGTCAGCATGCTGATTGGTGGGACAGCTTTAACGGCTTTCACTTTGAAGAGTGCATTTGGCGCGGCCAGAGCAATGATGACTTTGCCGCTGAGGCTAAAGCACTGTATCAGAAGTACGGCAAGCGCAACTTTGTGGTGCTGGCCACCGGAGAATTTACCGGGGTAGAGGGCAATGAACAGCAAATCAACACCTCGGCCGAAAACATGAAGAAGATTCATCCGAGCTCTTTCCAATATATGACCGATATCAGCTTTGACTCCTATTCGGTCGACGTGCGCGACGGAGCGCTCAACGGCAGCTTTATCGCACGGATGCAGAAGGAGCTGCCCAGCATTAAGGACGGGAAAACCTATTACATTGAAATGACGCGTCTGCTTAAACGCCTTTGCGGCCGTCCGGCCAATGTGTGGTTTTTCCCCTGCGCTTACACCACCGGTCTGTGGGGCGGGCTGAACGGCCAAAGCCGCGCCGACGAGGCCTATTGTCTGGCACATCTCAATTTCTTTGATGAGCTGCTTGATGCGGAGGAGTTCCCCGGCGGTATGTTCCTTTATACTTATCAGCAGTTCAGCAACAAGGCCGAGCTTGGATTGCAGTCGCATCTTGAGGTCTTTGCCGATAAAACCGACGCATCTGGCGAAAAGGTTTACAAGCTGCGTCCCGATGAGGAAAAATGGACGTATTATTCAACCCGTCTGAAAGAGTTGACCGAAAAATATAAAACCACCGCGCATCGCCTCGTTTTTGATTGATTCGGCACAGGGGTTGTAATATTGCTCAAAAACAATCGGCAAATCCTGTCACTTTTTCACAAAAAGAGGTTATCGGCTGCTTTTCTTCTTGAAAACACCGTCGGATTATGATATGATGTATTTGGTAGAGTGGTTTATTGGTTTTTGAACAAACTCTGTAAACAGATTTTTAGATAAAAGGAGAAAATGTTCATGAGCAGAAAAATTTTGGCGGTTGTTTTTGCGTTGCTGATGGTTCTTGCTTTTGCAGCCGGCTGTAAGGGCAAAGGAAGCGAGAGCAGTAGCAGCAAAAAGCCGAAAAAATCATCTTCCTCCAGTAAGATTTCTTCCGTTGTTTCGGATTCTGAAGACGTGTCCTCGTCCCTTGCCTGGGATGATCAAAATGGCGATGATGACGAAGACGATGATGACGACAACGACAACGACAACGACGAGCAGCTGGCACATTATAAATGGTCCGTTCGTAAGCGGGACAATTATTTCAGAGATTCTGCAGAGGCTAAGGTTGCCGCGACAGTCAGCAAGTCGGTCAAGCAATATAAGAATCCCGGTAATGTCATGATGATGTCTTACCATCTGAGCATGAATTGGTGCACCGGGTACGGCGAGGATTTTGAAAGCCGCAAGGCGGAGTTTCAGGATATTGTCAATGCGGGATATTTCAACAGTTATTTTCTGTCCACCAATAATTATTTGTTGACAGAGGCGGAGATCATTGCCAAGGCCGGCGGAACCTTCTGGCTTGGCGCTTCTAAGACCTTTAAAAAGGATCTTAATGATATCAATGCTTATATTAAGGATATCAAATTCTATGTGGATATGCTGAATGAGGCCGGCTACGGCGACATCTTTTTAGGCTTCCACTGGGATGAGCCTTGTTACGGCGCCATGACCAGTGACGACTTCCTGTATCAATCCGAACACCTGTACAAAGCTTTCGGCAAACGGATCTATCCGGTTTTTGCCACCGGTGAGTTTACCGATATTGAAGGTAACGAGCAGCAGTTAGGTCAGGGCGCACAGAAGATCGGCAAGTGCCTGCCGTACGCCTGTAAGTATTTGACCGACGCTGGCTTTGACTCCTATTCGGTCGATGTTCGCGAGATCAAGGACGGCGGTGTCGGCAACGGCACTTATATTAACCGGATGAACCAAAAGTATCCGCAAATCGTGGACGGCAAGAGCTATTACACGACCATGCGAGAAGTGCTGCAAAAGCATGTCGGGCACCCGGTGAACTTCTGGTATTTCCCGACCTCTTATGAGACTTACACCTGGGCCGGAACCTATGCGGATGAAAGATTCTGCCTTGATCATTTGAACTTCATGGCCGAGGATCTCTTGAAGCAGGAATATCCCGGCGGTCTGTGTATTTACACCTTCCCGAGGTTCAAAGACGTTGTCGGCTTCGAGGGTCACATGAACGTGAAGGATTCTGCCGGAAACTACATGATTACCTACGGCACGAAGTGGGAGACGTATAGTGAACGCTTGAAAGAAATCTGCAAGCAGTTCAGCGGCGTTAAGGCAAAGCTTTCTAAGCTGAATGTGTAATTTGCGGCCAAAAAATAGGCTATCTTAAAAAACTGCCCTGCGGGACCCGAGGTCCCGCAGGGCTTTTTATGTTGGCGCGCTTTGTTGTCTATAAAAGGCATCGTTTTGAATTTCCGGGGTGCGGGGGATGTTTGCTCCGCCGGAAGTGGACGTGCGTCCTCGCAGGGCTTTCGGTTTTGCTCGGCGAAGAATAAAAATAACACTTTTGGGTTTAATGGCTTGGGACGTGCTGTAACCGCTCCGGCAGCGAAAGCGGTTTTAATTTATCCGACTTTTCTGCCAATCTTTTTATAACATTACGGCAAAAAGTGTTTGGGCAAAAGTGACAAACAACAAAGAAAATTTTGGATAAATAGCCGAAAAAAATCAGGAATTCCCAAAAAGGGGTTGCAATTGATTTTGGGCTTGGTATAATAGTCGCGTGCTTTGGGGGGTGACATTTCAAAATGCCCCTGAAAAAGGAGTGAGCTTATGGCAAATTATGACGCAAAAAACAAACTGGGTCTCGGACTGTATCATTTCGACCCGCGTTGGGATTCCTTTGAGAATTTTAACGAAATTGTTGACCGGGGATACTTCAATTCCTTCATTCTGGCTTCGGAAATCGGGACCTGCTCCGGCGCTGCCCAAAAGATTCGCGAGATCGGCGGACAGATCTGGCTGGGGACGTCGCCCTATTTCAGCGCAAAGGAAACGCTTTCCGAGTACATGAAGAAAATTGACAAGCGGATCACCGCGCTGAAAGAGCGTGACGCATTTGACCGTGTGGTCGGCTTTCACTGGGATGAGCCGCTGCTGCATAAGCCGCACACCAATGAGGACTTTTTGACCATGACCCGCGCGCTGCATGAGGAGTACGGCCTGCGTATTTTCCCGGTCTTTTCGGGCTATGAGACGACCGGCCGCAAAGGAAACTGGAACGACCCCGAGGGTATGCTGGTTTTGGAGGATTTCGCAACGCCGTATATCACCGATTACGGTTTTGATTCTTACGGCTACGATTTCCGAAAGAGCACACAAGCACAGCTCGGCCGATTCAAGACGCTGCAGGAGCAGTATCCTGAGATTCATTCGACCGAAAGCTATTATCACTACTATCTCTATACCCTGAAAAACCGGATTCAGAATAAAAAGGCGCGTATGTGGGTGTTCCCGTGTGCTTATACGGTTTATACCTGGGGCGGCTTTGTGTGCGATGAGGATTATTGCATTGCGCACCTGAAAGGCTTGACGGATATTCTGCTTGCGGATGACCGTCCGGGCGGTATCTTCGGCTACACCTATAAAACCTGGCGTCAGTCTGAGCCCGGCATGGACATTCATCTTGCGGCCGACAACCCACAGCGCTGGACCCGTTATGAAGAGGCCTTGCGTGAGACCTACGACCGCATTAAAGATATTGAAATCCAAGAATGAGGCGGACGGAGTGGAAAGGAGTGCAATCCATGAGCTATAACGCGAAAAATAAACTGGGCTTCGGCCTGTATCATCTGCAGCCGCGTTGGTGCAGATTTGCCGACTTTAAGAAAATACTGGACAAAAACATCTTCAATTCCTATATTTTGGGATGCGGCTATGGCACCTCCCGGGATGCCGCTAAAATGATTGCCGAGCAGGGAGGCCAAATCTGGCTGGGGCCTGACGGTCCGTATTGCAGCTGCAGAGACTCTCTTTCGGATTATATGGATAAGCTGAGGGGCTTTGTGGAGAAACTGAAGGAGGACGGGACCTTTGAACAGGTGGTCGGCTTTCACTGGGATGAGCCGCTTTCTAAACCGGATCATACCAATGAGGACTTTTTGGCCATGACTCGGGCATTGTACGAGGAATACGGTCTGCGCAATTATCCGGTGTTCTCGTCACAGGAATTGATTGGTGCAAAGGGGAATATGGACGATCCGGACTCGGACAGAATGCTCCAGCCGTTTGCCTGTGAATTTATCACCGATATCGGGTATGACAGCTACGGCTATGATTTCCGCAAGCCGGCCGGCGAGGGTCTTGAGGGCCGCTTCGCTACGCTGCGGGAAGAGGGCTTTGACGGGGTGTGCAGCACCGAGGATTACTATCGGTTTTTTATTAAACGGATGCAGCAGTTGATGGGCGAAAAAGAGGCTCGGATTTGGCTGTACCCCTGCACCTACCACTGTGGACGCTGGGGCGGCGGCGAAACCGACGAGGATTATTGCATTGCACACCTCGAAGGAATGGCAAAGCTTTTGCTGGAACAGAAAAACCCCGGTGGACTGCATTGCTATACTTATAAAAGCTGGAGGCTGAATGCACGCGGTTTGGATTATTATCTCAGTGACCAAAATCCGCAGCGTTGGAATCGGCTGGAGACGTGTCTCGAAAAGGTGTCTGCGCAGCTGCGGGATATTGATATTCGCTAAAGCGTTTCAAGGCTTCTGTTTGGCCGGGCGCCGGGAGTTTTCTCGGTGCCCGGCTTTTTGCACCCTGCCCGGGGGCAGACGGTCGCTGCCCATGCAGCGGGCGCCAGAAACGGCGCCCGCTGCAAAAAGCGCCCTTCGGGCGCTCCCCCCCGGGCAGCCCCGCTGAAAAGTAAATACCACGCCGCCGGCCATGCGGCATTTTGGGATCGCCGAAAAGCGCCCCGCGCAAACACTCCCGCGCAAACACTCCCGTGCAAGGCCACCCCTGTCGCCTGCCCCGGCCGTAAGGCCACCCCTGCGCTGTGCCCGGCCGCCGAAAGGGAGCGCTTTCCCGCCATGCTTTGCCGCCGGCCATGCGGCATTTTGGGATCGCCGAAAAGCGCCCCGCGCAAACACTCCCGTGCAAACACTCCCGCGCAAGGCCACCCCTGCGCTGTGCCCGGCTGCAAGGCCACCCCTGCGCTGTGCCCGGCTGCCGAAAGGGAGCGCTTTCCCGCCATGCTTTGCCGCCGGCCATGCGGCATTTTGGGATCGCCGAAAAAGCGCCCCGCGCAAACGCCCCGCCGTAAGGCCGGCTCTGTCGCCTGCCCCGGCTGCAAGGCCACACCTGTGCAAACGCCCCGCCGCAAGGCCACCCCTGCGCTGTGCCCGGCCGTAAGGCCGGCTCTGCCGCCTGCCCCGGCCGCAAGGCCACATCTGCGCTGTGCCCGGCTGCCGAAAGGGAGCGCTTTCCCGCCATGCTTTGCCGCCGGCGCCGCCCTCATAAGGGCGCCGCCGGCCATGCAAACGTCTTGCCGTGCCGTCTTCGCAAGGCTGCCTTTGCGAGCCGTCGGCGATTGCTGAGCCGTGTCGTTTTTCCCCTTTTAAAAAGGCTGTCACGACCCGGGTATTTTTTCGTCGAAAGGAAGATTTTTCCGCTTGGCAAAATGTAAAAAAAGTATGAAAAAACATTGACTATTTTTGTGTTCTGTTATATAATACAGGTGTATATGGGGGTTGTGCGCTCATAGAACAATTTTTCTTGTGAATCATTGCCAAATCGGAGCTGGCAAAATTGTTTTATCTGCACAAACAGCTCCCGTGTCGATATTTTTTTCAAAAAATATTGATAAAACAAGTTTCAGAAAAGGAGAAAAGAGAGTATGAGTAAGACCTTAAAAGTTCTTGCACTTATGCTTGCTGTCTTGCTGACGCTGGGCGTTTTTGCCGGTTGTGGTAAGAAGAAGGATGTTATCGGCTCTTCCTCCGTTCTCACCGAGAGCGAAGTGGATCCGGATACCGAGAGCGGTAATCCTAACGACGATGACAAAAATAATAATTCCAGCAAAACAAAGTCGGATAAGACTTCAAGCACCAAGAGCACCAGGAGCAGATCCAGCAACAGGCAGGATGCGGACTTTAATGCGACCGGCTGGCCGATCGTCAATAAGAAGATCACCCTGTCGATCATGCATGTTTCGACCCTGACTGCGGACCTAGCTAAAATGGCGTTCTTTAAGGAATACGAGAAAAAGAGCAACATTGCCATTAAATGCATTTCGGTCGCCGAGGGAAAAATCGGCGAGCGGAAAGCGTTGGCGCTGCAGAGCGGCGACCTGCCGTCCATGTTCTGCTTCTACAACAACTCCTTCTCGGATTTCGAGCTTTCTAAGTACACTTCCGAGGGCACCTTTGTCAATATTAAGGATGATTTGAAGAAGTATGCTCCGAACATCTATAAATCCTTTGACGATCCGGTGCAGGTTGCGCTGAACCAGATGTCTGACGGCTCGGTGTATATTATCCCCGGCAAGCCGCTTCGGTCTGATGCAGAGAGCTATGATCACTGGCTCAATATCAACAAGAAATGGCTGGATGCGCTGGGCCTGCCGATTCCCAAAACCACGCAGGAGTTTTTGACCACCATGCGTGCTTTCCGGGACGGTGACCCGAACGGTAACGGCCAGGCCGATGAAATTCCGTTTGCTATGTGGAACTGGGGTGAGGCTTTCATCGTTTCCGGCTGGGGTATCCGTGATATTGGCTCCGGTATTGGTGTTGATAATACCGGCAAGGCCTATTACAACCGCGCAACCCCGAACTTTAAGGCAGCTTGCCAGTACTGGCATGACTTCCTGGCTGAAAAGGGCCTGATGCAAGGCGATATCGTCGGTAAGCAGGACGGCTTCTGGTCGGCTTTTGTTAACCACATTAAGTCCGGTAAGGTTGGCTGTTTCCATTGGTCTTATCTGAGTGAGCCTGCTTTCCCTGCGGATTTGCTTGAGCAGTTTGTTGCTATTCCGTATCCGACGGCGAACTTCAGCAATGCTGCGCTGAAGCTTCCGGCCTCGGCACAGCCCTATAACAGCACGCCTAAACGCGGCAGTAAGATTATCACCAAGAAGTGCCCCAACGTTCCGGCTCTTCTGCGTTGGTATGATTACCTTTACACCGACGAGGGCATTATGTTCGGTAACTATGGTCCGGAATCTACCGGTTATTACAAGAAGCTGAGCGACGGAAGCTACAAGCTCAGCGACAATGCGGCGGCCGGCGTTCAGGCTCCGACCTGGAACCTGGGTATCCCTGCCATTACCTCCTTGTCGAAGAAGCCGGATGCGGGCAATGTCGGCGGTAAGGTTTATCGGAACTATTCTGCGGCTGCAAATGCAACTTATAAAAAGGCGAATGCCGAGAATAAGAGTTACCGTTTGCCGGAGGTTATCAAGACAGCGTCTGAGATTTCGCAGATGCGTAAGTTTGAGTCTTTGGTGGCAACTTCCGGTCTGGCCTCTTCTTACGTGACCGGCTGGAAAGACATCAATACACACACGACTTACCTGAATGAGTTGAGTGCTAAGGGTCTGGATAAATATGTTGCGTTGTGGCAGCAGATTGTCGACCGTAACAAAGCCTACTTGTTCACTGTTTAATCAGGTCTAAAAACTTGTTTTATTAAATATTGCCCTATGGGGGCGGCCTTAAAGGCCGCCCCTTTTTGTTTTGTGTGCATTCGGCTGCTCGCTTTCAGTTGTCCGTTTCGTTTTGAGCCGGATGCCGTTTTTGGCATTGCTCACTGTTTCCGTGGTATCGATTGCTTTGTTCTAATGCATTTGTCGGGTGTCGGTGCGACGGCTGTAAAAAACGCCTTGTTCCTGTCAGGCGAAGCTGCTGACGGCTGCCGTCCGTATCCGGGCTGCCGGATTCAGCTTAGTTTGGTTCGGTTAAGGTCAGGTCAGTTCGCCTGTATCGGTACTGCCGGCGCCGGCCATGGCGCCGATTGTTTTGGCCGGATGACGTTTTGGGAAAGTCGACAAAGTTTGACAAATTTTTTCGTCAAAAATCACAGAAAACTGCTTTACATTTTGTGAATTGCGTGCTATACTGAATAATACGGCAAATTCTTTTCTTTTGCGGATTAACAATGTGCAGTATGCACAAAAACATACTGCTTTTTTCATGCATATAGACCAATAAACGAAAAACCCCTGCATGTACAGTTCCGAAAAGAAATATGATTTAAAGAGAGCTGTCCGCTCTGCTTTGATAAGTTTGCCTGTCCGTGTCCGGTAGAGGCATCGCGCAACGATGCATATTGCGTGATGTCACCGAACCGGCGTTGTCTTGTCTGTATAGAGGATAGTGCTGTGTCGGGCCAGAGGGCCCTTTGCCAAAAGGCAAACAGCCGCACAGAAAAGTCGCTATGCAAAAACGCCCGATGGGGACGAGAAGACGGCGGGATGGGTATCAGCCGCGGGTATCTTGTTGTTTTCGTTTCTGCAGATACCTTTTCCAAAAAACGAAAGCCGGACACGGCGGGAGTGTCGTGTCCACCCGGAGCTCTTTGTTGGCAGCAGTCCTGCCGAGCAGACTCAGAGGAGATGCAGCAAAGGGTTTCGGCAACGCCGCGCTTAAGACGGCTGCCGCAAAAACCTGCGGCAATTCTGCCGGGGCTGCCGGGCAAAAAAATGATCACCGTTTCGTGCCGTGCCGAAAGCGCGGCCGCTAAATGCGGTAGATTGGGGATTTATATGAAGCAAAGAAAAAGAACATCGGTTGTTTCAAGAGCAACTGCCGTGGCGTTAGCGGCAATTCTCTTATTGTCCTCCGGTACAACGGCGCTTGCCGGAAAGACGCTTGCTGAAAGCACGCACTTTCAAGAGCAAATTAAGCTGGACGACGTTCTGTACAACAATAATTATTACGATGATTATTTAGAAAAAAAGTCGGCGGAATTTTCCGACGTACAGGACACGCGTATTCAGATTGACCTGGGCGCCTACACTTCCTTTGAGGGAGAGGCACCCGAAATGCGTACGCTGGAGGGCCGGGAGCACGTATTTTATGTCGGCGACGAAAATAAAAGCGTCACCTGGCAGTTCAAGGTTGAAAAAGACGGGTTTTATCAGCTGAACACCACGTATCTGCCGGTTGACGGAAACGGTTTGCCTGTTTCCAGAGGCCTTAAGATCGACGGAGAATATCTGTACGACGAGCTGATGAATATCAAGTTCCTGCGTCACTGGGTGGATTCCCAGAAACCGCGGGTCAACAGTCTCGGCGATGAGGTGCGCCCCTCGCAGACCGAGATTCAGGAATGGACCGAAACCGCACTGTATGACGCGCAGGGCGAATATGCAAATCCTTTGAAGGTGGCTTTAAAAGCCGGCGTGCACACGCTGACGATGGTTTATATTGACCAGCCGTTGGCGCTGTCCTCGCTGTCGCTGGAGGCACCGGAAAGGCTTGTTCCTTACAGCGAGTTGGCTCGTGACCGGGAAGTCCGCAAGGACGCAACGCGGGATATTCGCTTTGAGGCAGAGGACAAGGATTATATCGCTTACAAGACCGATTCCGGCATTACGATAGACACCTCCGCCGACAGCACGCTGACGCCGGTAGGAATCACCTCTAAAAAATACAACCACATCGGTTCGAGCAGCTGGGGCTCCGGCGGAAAAGAAATCGAGTGGAGCTTTGAAGCACCGGAAAGCGGATACTATCAGCTGGCTCCCCGGATTTATCAGGGATTCAACAGCGGATTGTCTTCTACCCGTCAAATCAAGATTGACGGAAAAGTGCCTTTTGAAGAGTTTAATGAATATGTTTTTACCTTTAAAGAGGAATGGTTGACCCGGCCTCTTTCGGATGCCGACGGCAATCCCTATTTGGTCTATCTTGAAAAGGGCAAGCACACCATTTCCATGAGAGTTGTCATGGGGAAGATGACGCCGGTGATCCACCAGGTCACCGAGGTGAGCTCGCTTTTGTCCAATGCGATCCGGAACATCACCATGGTGACCGGACAAACGCCGGACCGAAACTATGATTACCGGCTGGAGCGTCAGATCCCGACGCTGTTGGGCGATTTGCAGAAGATCGTGGACCTGCTTAAGGACTGCAACAAGCAGATTTCCGACTTTGCCATCAAGACTACACCGGTTCAGAATAACTTTACCATGTGCTATCAGCAGATTGAAAAGCTGATTGCAAAACCCTCTAAAATTCCTGCGGGTCTGTCAAACATGAGCTCGTCGCTGACCAGTATCGGCAGCTGGCTTACCAGCTTAAAGTCGCAGCCCCTGGCAATTGACTATATTCGTTTTGCACCGCCTGCAGAGAAGATTAAAAACGAGAAAAACACCATTTGGGATACGCTGTATTCGGTGTTTGCAAGCTTTATTTTGTCCTATCAGAAGGATTATAACGCCATCGGCACATTGGGAAATACCGATGCCAATAACGAGACTATCGAGGTCTGGGTCGGCAAAGGTAAAGAATGGTGCGAAATCCTGAAAGAAATGATCGATGCGGACTTTTCGAGCAAGTATAACATCAACATTAACATCAATATCCTGCCCTCCGGCGCACTGGGTGGCGGCACCAGCCCGTTGCTGCTTGCCATCAATGCAGGAACCGAGCCGGATGTCGTGCTCAGCATGCAGGCCAGTACGGTGGTGGAATACGCGATTCGTAACGCGGTGTATGATGTTTCCAAATTCAGTGATTTCAAAGATGTGAAAAAACGGTTCCTGTCCGAGTCCTTCGTCCCGCTGACTTATGAGGGCGGTGTTTACGGTGTCCCGGAAACCATGGGCTTTAAGGCAATGTTTTATCGGACCGATATTTTTGAACAGCTGGACATGAAGGTTCCCAATACCTGGGATGATGTCTGCAATACGTTGCTGCCGCAGCTGTATCAATACAATATGCAGTTTTCTATGGTGAATGACAGCACCATGATGGTATACCAGGCGGGCGGCAGCTATTACAGCGAGACCGGTTATAGCAGCCGACTTGATGATCCTAAAAGCATGAAGGGCTTTTCAAACTTGGTTAAAATGTATACCGATTATGGATGCCCGGTTTCTGCCAGCGTGCTTAACCGTTTCCGTTCCGGCGAAATGCCGATTACCATTGGCGGATTTGATACCTATCTGCAATTTGCATTTGCGGCCCCTGAGCTGACCGGCAGATGGAAGATGGTTCCGATTCCGGCTACGGTACGGGAGGACGGTAGCCTTAACCGCTGCTGCGGCGGTACGCTCGGCACGGTTGACGCAATCCTGAGCACCACCGAACATCCGGAAGCTTCGTGGACCTTCCTGAAGTGGTTTACCGATGTTGATACACAAGCGGCATACGGCCGTCAGGTTGAATCCATTTTGGGCATTTCATCGCGTTGGGGCACGGCAAATATAGAGGCCTTCAAGCGTTTGCCCTGGAGCCGTGATGAACTGGAGGTCATTGAGGATTCCTGGCAGTGGGTTAAAGAAGTGCCTGGCGTTCTGGGCGGCTATTTTACCGGCCGTCATACCACCAATGCTTTCAACCGTTGCGTTATCAGCGGTATGACTGTTCGGGAATCTCTGGAACAGGCGGCAGAAGATATTAATGTCGAGTTGCGCCGGAAACAGAAGATGTACGGCGTCAACCCCAAAGGTCTGGAATAAGAAAATTGCAGTAATTAACGGAGGTTATTATGGCTACAGCAACAATTGCAAGCAAAACGCCACAAAAACAAGCCTCGAAGAAAAAAATTAAAGGCGGCGGCGTCGGTTCTAAAAGCGCTACCATGACAGCAATTTTCTTCTTCCTGCCGTTTTTGGTGTTGTTTTGTGTTTTTACCATGGGTCCGGTCATCAATTCGCTGTATTACAGCGTTACCAACTATGACCTGATTCAAACCCCGAAATTTGTGGGTATTGATAACTACAAAGGTTTGTTTTTGGATGACGAGCTGTTCTTGTTAGCCGTCAAAAACACCTTTGCCTTTGCCTGCATTGCAGGGCCGATCGGCTATTTGATGTCCTTTGTCATGGCTTGGGTCCTCAATGATATGAAAGGAAGAAATATTTTTGCCCTGGCATTTTACGCGCCGTCCATTACCAGTAGTGTGGCAATGTCGGTGGTTTGGGGCTATTTCTTCTCCTCGGACCGTTACGGTCTTATCAACAATGCATTGACCAATCTCGGTATTATCAGCGAGCCGATTCTCTGGAATCAGAATCCGTCCACCATCATGCCGGTCTGTATTTTCATTCAGATTTGGATGAGCATGGGCACGGGCTTCCTGGTCTTCATGGCCGGACTCCAGAATCAGGACCGTGAGCTGATCGAGGCCGGCTCACTGGACGGTATTAAGAGCCGTTTTCAAGAACTGTTTTACATCACGCTGCCGCAGATGAAGCCGCAGCTGCTGTTTGGTGCCATCACGACGATTTCCAGTTCCTTCGGCGTGATGGATGTTATTACCAGCTTTGCCGGTATGCCGACTCCGAACTATGCCGGTCATACCCTGGTCATGCACCTGTACGACTATGCTTTCATCAAGTTTGAGATGGGCTATGCGTCGGCAATCGCCGTTATTCTGTTTGCGATTACCTTCTTGGTCGGTAAGCTTTGCATGTGGATGCTTACGGAAAAAGAATAACCCACCGCTCAAACAATTCTAAATTGAAAGGATAGTGTACTCGATATGATGGTAAGAAAAGGCCTGCACCTCAAGTTGGGTAAAACCCAGGTGCAGATTTCCGCAAGCCGGGTACTGCTGTATATTTTCATCATTGCTTTGGTGTGTTTTACGGCGTTGCCGCTTGTATATGTTGTTACTACCTCGTTCAAGCCAATCGACGAGCTTTTGAAATTCCCGCCGCAGTTTTTTGTTAAAAAACCGACCGGTCAGAACTTTAAGGACTTGATTACGGCGGTCAGCAGCTCCAGCGTTCCCTTTTTGAGAAACGTGGTTAACAGTCTGTTTGTTACGGTTGTTACCGTTTTTCTGACGGTTATTGTTTCGTCAATGGGTGCATATTCCATGGCAAAGATGGACCTTCCGTATAAGAACGTCATTTTTTCGGTCATCATTGCTGCCCTGATGTTCCCGTCGTCTGTGACGACGATTCCGACCTACTTAATCGTTAAAAACCTCGGGCTGTTAAACACGTATTGGTCTCTGATCATCCCGAAAGTCGGTGTTGCCTTCAACTTCTTCTTAATGAAGCAGTTTTGTGAGCAGTTCCCGACGCCGCTATTGGAAGCGGCCCGGATTGACGGTGCCAACGAGCTGCGCATTTTTACGCGGATCGTGTTTCCGTTTTTGGCGCCCGCGTGGGCGACCCTGATCGTGTTCTCCTTTGTTTCCAGCTGGAACGATTACAGCGCTCAGCTGATTTATATCACCAATGAGGCCATGCGGACGCTGCCGTTTGCCATTCATGCAATTTCGGACGGCGGAAGCCTTGCCCGGTCGGGCGCGATGGCGGCCGGTACCTTTATCATGACTGCGCCGACCGTCATTATCTACACCCTGATGCAGCGTCGCGTAATCGAGACCATGGCTCATACGGGAATCAAATAAGAATAGGAGAAGGTCAGATGAAAAAGTTTTTACGCTGTGCCCTTGTCACAGCCGTGCTTGCAGTGCTTCTGGTGTCTCAGGCCTCTGCCTTTAACTATTGGGACAGCGGATACATTCTTGCACCGAAGGGCAAGACAAGATTGGCCATGCCGAAGCCTTATACCTGCGAAAGAGTCATTTCTTCTGTTGCAGGGCCGGAGGTAACGACATTCAATAACCCGCAGGATATTTTCATGAGTCCGGCCGGCGATTTTTACGTGGCGGACACGGATAATCGGCGGGTCCTTCGACTCAATAATAATTTTGAATTTGTTGCCGAGTATACCGCGGGAGGGACCCTCGCGGCGCCTGAAGGCGTTTTTGTCACCAAAGACGGAGATATGTATGTGACCGACTCGGCTAATGCGCGCATTGCGCACTTAGACCCGAATGGGGAGTGGGTGGAGGACTTCGTAATGCCGAAATCCGACCTGCTTTATAATGTCACATATTTCTCGCCTACCAAGGTGGCGATCAACCCGGTCAACAATTATCTGTACGTTGTACAGGGCAAGCAGTTTATGACGATTGATGCCGCAAACAATTTTAAGGGCTACATCGGCACCAATAAGGTCGGCTTTAATATCTTTAACTATATTGTTATGACGTTTGCTACCGACGAACAGAAGGATCAGATGTCCAAGATAGAGCCGGAGGCATATTATAATTTCTGCATTGCCAACGGCGGTAAAATTTATGCTGTGGGCGCTGAGAAATCCAAGCGTATCAGTGTGATCAACACGGTTGGTAAAAATACTTATCCCGCTAAGGTCTACGGCGAGAGTATTTTTAAGGATAACGGTGCTGAAACAACGCCGGAGTTTGCCGATATTTGTGTCGACGAAAATGAGATCATCACGGTCATCGAGCGAAATACCCGCTGTTTGTATCAATACGACCCCGAAGGGAACCTGTTGTGCATTTTCGGCGGCGCGGGTGATTCGGCCGGTTATTTCAATCTGCCGTCTTCGCTGGTCTACGCCGGAAACGGCCGTATTGTTACGCTGGACGCGGCGTCCAACCGGATTCAGGTTTTTGAGCCGACCGAGTTTATTTTAAATGTTCAAAAGGCAGTTGTCGCTTATTCCGAGGGCCGTTATGACGATTCTCTTAATTCCTGGGAAGAAATCAAATCGAGTAACGCCAGCTACGGTCTTGCCCGTGAATTTATCGGCAAGATTAACATGAAAAAAGGCGAGTACAAGTCGGTTTTGGCAGATTTCAAGCAGAGCGAGGATAAGGTCAACTACGGCAAAGCCTTTGAAAAGCTGCGTTATGAATTCATGCAAAAGTATTTTTATTTCGTTACGTTTGCTGCAGTGGCTGCCCTGATTTTGATTATCTTGGGCATGAAATACCTGAACAAATACGTGCGCAAAATGAAAAAAGAATTCTGGGATAGATTGGAGGGATAAAAGATGAAGTGGCTGAAATATTTTATATTGACTTTGTTTCACCCTGTGGACACCTTTTATCTCATCAAAAAAGACCGGAAGCAGCTTTCTAAATTAGCTGTATTTTTGCTTTTTTTTGCTGCGGCGGCCATTAAGGTATTATATGTTTACACGGTGAATTATACGGTTGCAACCGTTTCCTCCGCAACCGCGAACGCCTTTTTGGAAATTGGCATCGTTTTGGTGCCGGTTCTGCTCTGGGCAATCGCCAGCTACGCGTTGATGACGGTTTGCGGCGGTGAGGCAACCTTCGGTGAAACGCTGACCATTTCGGCATACAGCATGACACCGTACATTGTGTTCACCCCGATCATGATTTTGGTATCGCAAGTGCTTTCCCGTTCGGAACTGGGCTTTTTTGTGGGCATGCGCTCAATCGTAATTGCCTGGATGGTGGTTTTGCTGTTCGTCGGCTTTATGCAGTCCAACGGGATGAAGTTTTCGCACGCAGTCGGCTTGGGCTTGGTGGCCATCCTTGTGATGATTTTGATTGCCGCAACAGTCCTGTTGGCATTCGGTTTGGGTGCTCAGATTGTTCGGTTTATTCAGGAAATTGCCTCCGAGATCAACTTCTTCTTGCGTTAGGGAGGAAAATCAAACATGAAAAAGAAATTAACGATTACCGCGGTAATTGTCGCGATCGTGCTGATTTTTACCTGCATCTTTGCGTTTTCTCCCAAAATCTCGGTAGACCGGGACCTGCTCCAAAAGAACAGTGTTCAGCCAAGCGCCAAAGCGGTTTACCTGGATGAAGAATTGACGCTTTCGGAGACGGGCTACAGCCTTGTCGGCGCCTGCGGAGATAACGAGCTTCTCTTTAATCCGTCGGATTACACGATTCGTGTCCGGAATGTAAAGACCGGGTATGTGTGGTCGAGTATGGTTACGGATGACGATTATATCCATAATGCAAAAAACGGAATGACGGCCAACACCGAGGCAGTTCTCAAAAAATTCCGCCGGCTTTTTGAAATCGGCTACACCAATTTCGGTGAGCTTGATTTGAACACCAGTATTGCGGAAAATGACTACGCGACCGTCAACCTGCATAAACTGCAGAACGGCGTCGCTGTGGAGACGGAGTTTTCCAGCTGCGGAATCGGTGTCACGGTGGAGTTTTGGCTGGATGAGGACGGGCTGAATGTTCGCGTTCCGCGCGATAAAGTCAAGGAAGCGGATAGCACCTATGGTCTTCTCAGCTTAAAGCTGCTGCCGATGTTCGGCGCCAGCACCGACCAGTATGAAAACGGCTTTATTCTGTTTCCGGACACCACCGGCGGCATTTATAACTTTAAGCCGGTGACAGGGCGGCAGAGCCCGTTAACCACCGATATTTATTTCCCGAGAGATTTTGATCTGGATGATATTGAGAGCAATAATAAACAGGGCGTTAAAAATGCTATGATGCCGTTCTTCGGCCTTTCCAGAGGGGATGAGGGCTTTGTCGGCTATATCACCGAGGGTGAGATGAACAGCAGCATTACGCTCAATCCGAGCGGTGCGGTGTATTATCTGAACCGGGTGGAGCCATCCATCAGTTATCGGAAATCGTACACCTATTTGAATCCGGCCGGTAAGGAAATTACCGAGACCGAAAGTGCCATTTCTGCCGGCGATTTTTCGGTGCATTACAGCTTTATTTCGGCGCCGAAAAACGGCAGTGTGACTTATAGCGCCATGGCCAATACCCTTCGGAAGTACCTGGTTGATACCGACCGTCTGGTACAGACCGAAACAGCCAAAGAGGCTAAAATCCGCAGTAATCTGCAAATGCTCATGACGGTCAAAACCGAAACCATGATCGCCGAATATCTGCAGGCAATGACCAAGTGCAGCGACATTCAAAAGATAGTCGACAAGCAGGAGGAAAGTCTGCGCAGTGAGCTTCGTATTATGCTGCTGGGCTGGCAGAGCTCGGGTTATAACGTTTATCCCGATTCCGGGAAGGTTGCCGGAGAAATCGGCAGTCTGAAAAATCTGTTCAGTCATCTTAAAGAACAGAACATCGAAACCTATTTGGTGAATGATTTGATTCAAGCGACCACCGATTCGCCCAAATTTTCCAAGCAGAGCGACGCGGTGTATAACGAGGCAAGGCTGCCGGTTACCAACTCGGTTGGTGATACCTATGTACGAAACCCGTACAAGGAGTATGTCAAGCTTGCCAAGCGGATGCCCTCCTACAAAAAGATGGGGGTCAGCGGACTCGGCTTTGATAAGCTGGGGTGGTACGTTTTTGATGATTATCAGAAGCGTGTGGAGCTCAGCCGGTATGATACGATTTCCGCATACCGTGCCATGCTCAATCTGGCGCATGAGAACGGTATGAAAAATGCGGTTCAGCGAGGCAATTCGTATATTCTGTCTCAAACGGATTATATTTATGACGTGCCTTCTCGCGGCTCCAGCCTGGAATTGATCGATGTTGAGATTCCGTTCTATCAGCTGGTCATTCACGGATATATTCCGTACAGCACCGACACGCCCGGCAATATGTCGGTTGATTATCAAAACGAAATTCTGAACTGGATTGAGTGCGGTGCTGAGCCGAATTTCCTGTTGACGCAGGAGATGAGCGAAAAGTTCAAGGACTCTAAGGTTGAAAACGCATTTTCGACCGAGCTTTCCAACTGGCTTGATAAGGCTGTTTCGCTTACAGAGCAATTCAACGAAAAATTAGCTTTTACCGCGAACTGCACCATCATCGAGCATACTGTTCTGAGCGATAAGGTCGTTTGTGTCCGTTATGAAAACGGCAGTCGGGTCTATGTCAATCACAATGAGAAAGAAGTAACTGTAGACAATGTTCCTGTTGCGGCCGAGGGCTATACTGTGGTCCATGCCGACGGCAGCGTTGTCCGGTAGAGAGGAGAAAAACAATGGCTGAAAAAGTTAAGAAAACTTCCAAGGCGTCAGGCGATAAATTTTGGAACCTGAAGCGCAAGGAATCCATGAACGGCTATTTGTTCATTCTTCCTTGGATTATCGGTACGGCGCTTTTGTTTGCATTCCCGATTTACCGGTCCATACAGCTGAGCTTTTCCAACATCACAAACTACACCAATTACGCAGTTGAATTTGCGGGCTTGGAGCATTATCGCCGTGCCTTGACCGGTGACACCGAGTATTTGAGATTGTATTTTAGTAATCTCAAAAACATGTTGCAGAGCGTCCCGTTCATTAACGTGTTTTCCCTGTTGATCGCGGTCATGTTGAATCGAAAATTCAAAGGCAGAACCGTGTTCCGTGCTATTTTCTTCCTGCCGGTAATTCTCGGCTCCGGTTATGCAATGAGCCAGCTGATGAATCAGACGGTCAACGAAGAGGCCATGCAGACGGTGAAAGAGGTGCTGATTCCGAGAGAGATTGCTATTTATCTCGGGGCAAAAGCAACTGCCGCTATTTCCACCTTCCTGGATATGATCAGTACCATTTTGTGGAAATCCGGCGTTCCGATTATCATTTATTTAGCCGGCCTGCAGGGTGTTCCGAGCTCGTTGTATGAGGCGGCTCGTGTGGACGCAGCAACCGAGTGGGAAATGTTCTGGCTCATTACTTTGCCGATGATTACCCCGATGATGCTGCTCAACCTTGTTTATACCGTCATTGATAATTATAATGACTCGCAGAACTGGCTGCTGCGGTACATCAATCGGATTAGCTTTACCGGCAACTATGAATTTGAGTACGCCGCTGCCATGGCATGGCTGTTCTTTGTTTGGATTATCGTGTTGGTCGCCTTGATCTTCCTGATCATGCGCCCGTTCACCAACCGGGTCAAGGATAGATAAGGGGGGATCCGCATGGAAAAATTAAAAGCAAAGCTTCCTACTAAAGAAGATTTTTTGAGAATTTATAAAAAATCTCCGATTAAACTGGTCGACCTCTTTGTCTATGTTATGTTGATTCTGATGGCATTCGTTTTTCTGTATCCGTTTGCCTATATGATTACCACCTCGCTTAAGAGCTATGCCGACCTGATTAACGTGACAGTTAAGTGGATTCCGAAAAACCTGACGCTGCAAAGCTGCCAAACGGCCTTGTCGGTCATGCGCCTGCAGCAGACGTTGCCGAATTCCTTGATTGTTGTTGTGTTTGCGACAATCGGTCACGTGTTTTCCTGTTCTTTTGTGGCATACGGATTTTCGCGGTATAATTTCCCGCTCAAGAGTCTGCGGGTCGGTATGGTTGTTCTGTCTATTTTGATGCCGGTTCAGAGTCTGATTATTCCGATGTACATCACTTATTCTAAGCTGGCCTTTACAATCGGCTCCTTTAACTTTAAGGTGCTGGGCACCTACCTGCCGCTGATTTTCCCCTGCTTTTTGGGGTACGGCCTCAAGGGTGGCTTATTTATCTTCCTATACCGGCAGTACTTCCTCGGAATTCCGAAATCGCTGGAGGAAGCCGCCAGTATTGACGGCTGCGGTCCGCTTAAGACCTTCTTTAGGATTGCACTTCCGTCGGCCGGATCAACCACCATTGTTTGTATCGTGCTTTCAATGGTTTGGCACTGGAACGATTATTATGAGCCGAGCTTGTATTTGTCGGATTTCAGCCGCATGCTGTTGCCGCAAATCGTTGAATCAATTAAAACATTGATCAGCGTTATGCAGAAGGAAATGATGGAGGGCACCAACATGATGAAGGCGGACGCTACGACCTTCCATGATGGCGTTTCGATGGCCGGAACGGTGATTTCACTGTTGCCGCCGATGATTGCCTATCTTTTCCTGCAACGCAAGTTTATGGAAGGAATTGAACGCAGCGGTCTGGTCGGATAAAAAATTGAGCATGAAAAACAAGGCAGCTGCCCATGCGGGCAGCTGCCTTGTTTCGTCTTCGGTGCGCCTATCATTTTTAGGACTGACGGCTTATGTAAGTCAATTGCCCTTGAGGGCGCCGATGGCTTTCGAGCCTCGACAGCATTTTTTAGCACCTGTCACAGTC
>CAKSSH010000002.1 GCA_934488695.1 uncultured Oscillospiraceae bacterium | reverse complement strand
TCATGGCGTTTTGAATAAGCCGGCCGAAAGCCGGCGGGTCGCCGCCGTACAAGGAAAGGGCACGGCGCAGCGCATCCAGCATATCGCCGACATGGTATTGTTGAAAATCAAAACCGGTGCCCTGCTGCGTTTCCGGATTAAACGGCAAAACCGTGTCGGCAAGGCCGCCGGTCTTATGCACCACCGGGATAGCGCCATAGCGCATAGCAATAAGCTGAGAAAGCCCGCAGGGCTCGCTTTTGGAAGGCATCAGGTACAAATCGGACGCGGCATAAATCCGAGACGCCAGCGCCGAATCAAAGCAAAGCCGCAGTGCGATTTTATCCGGATGGCGTTCGGCACAGCTGCGCAGCCGCTGTTCATAGACGGCATCGCCCGTGCCCAACAAAACCACCTGCACCTGCCAATGAGACAGCTCCTCCAGCGCCTCGCAGACGAGATCCATTCCCTTATGGGTGACCAGACGCGACACCATCCCGATCATAGCCGCATCCTGCCGAACCGGCAAGCCCAGCCATTGCTGCAAAGCGGCCTTGTTTTGGCTCTTTCCTTCCCGGGCGGTCAACACATCGTAGTTTGCCCAAAGCGCCGGGTCGGTATTCGGGTCATTGCTTGTTGTATTGATTCCGTTGACAACCCCGCTGAGCTTAAAAGCGTGCTCCTCAATGACCGGTGCAAGCCCATGCGCATAATACGGGTACCGAATCTCCTGCGCATAGCTACGCGAAACCGTAGTCAGCGCATCGGTCATTAAAATAGCGCCTTTCATAAAATTGACGCAATCATCATACATCATGGTATTCCGATAAGACGGCGGCAGTGCCAGCATATCGCCTAAAAAATAAGGGTCAGCCTTGCCCTGGTACTCAATATTATGAATGGTGAAAACCGTTTTAGCCTGTCCGAGCGGCTGCTGATAAAAGGCGCGCAGCAGCACCGGAATGAGCGCCGTCTGCCAATCGTTACAATGCAAAATGTCCGGCTGCATATTAAGCTCGCACAAGGTTTGCAGCACCGCCTTAGAAAAATAGGCAAAACGTTCCCCGTCATCGGCGTCGCCGTAAATACTGTCCCGGCCGCCGATATAATAATCATTATCCAAAAAATAAACCTGCAGCTTCCGCCGGCGGCTGTGCAGGCGAAACACGCCGACATGCTGCCGGCGCCAAGAAAGGTCCACCGAAAAGCTTTTGATAAAATCGGCCTTGATTTCCGGATTGTATTTGATTTTCTTGTAATACGGCAGAAAAAGCGCCACTTCGTTTCCCGCAAGGTCGGACAGCGCCCGAGGAAGCGCTTCGGCAACGTCTCCCAGCCCGCCGGTTTTTAAAAACGGTGCCGCCTCACTGGCCGCAAAAACAATTTTCATACTGTTTCCCCTTTTTTAATAATAACCGGGTGCTCCGGCGTTCCTTGCAGAATCGCACCGTCGCGCACCGTCACGTTTTTATCCAAAATAACGCCGCTCAACCGGGCATTTTTGCCGATTCGGGTTCCCTGCATAACAATGCAGGAAGAAATCTGGGCGCCGGCCTCCAGCGTCACGCCGCGAAACAAAATGCTTTTCTCCGCCTGCCCGCGCAATGTACAGCCGTCAGCCATCAGGCAGTTGCAAATACGGCTGCCTTTTTCAAAATAAGTCGGGATCTCGTCCCGAACCTTGGTGTAAATCGGATGATGCGGGCGGAACAGCCCGGCGCGCACCTCGGGACGCAGCAATGCCATATTGTTCATAAAATAGGTCTGGATATTTTCGTTGCGAAGCACCACCCCGTCAAAGCAATATGTCGACAGGCGAAGCTTATTTTCCCGAAAAGCCGCCTGCAAAAGATCCCTTTCTAAATGCACCAAGCCGGACCGATGCGCACAGTGAAGCGCCTGTACCAGCCGTTCGCGGCTGAACACAAACATACCCATACCGACCAGGTCTCCCGGCTCCGGCTGCGCATCAATCAGTATCTCCCGAATTTGCCCATCCTCCCCGGTGCGCACTACCAGCGGATGTGTCCGCCCGGACGCTTCCCGGTTGCAGATAATCGTTACATCGGCACCGGACTGCAAATGCTGCGAAATTGCCGGACGAAAATCCAAATTACACAGCACCGTCGAGTCTGCAACCACCACTACATCATAATCCGGTTGATCCAAATAATTAACGGCGGTGTAAAGAGCCTCCAGCTTGCCCTTGTAAATACCGGTGTTTCCGCTGACAAACGGCGGCAAAAAGAACAGGCCCTCATTTTTTCGGTTGAGATCCCATTCACTGCAATCGCCCAAATGGTCCATCAGGGAGCGGTAATTATATTTCGTGATCAGCCCGACCCGGTAAATGTAAGAATTAGACATATTGGAAAGAATAAAATCAATCTGACGATAACGGCTGCCGAACGGCAAAGACGCCACGGTGCGATGATTGGTCAGTTCTCCCAGGGTGCTGTCATAAATATTTGAAAAAACAATCCCCGTTGCTTTCATAAGCTCAAGCCTCCTCCCGACGTCTTAAAATTTCTCCCGGGGAGCCACCCGCGTTTTTGCGGGAACCTCCCGACCCTTGCCGACCACGGCAATCCCTTTATCCGCCGCCTCCTGCGACGTCCGGGCGCCGATATCCGCCTCCGATCCGACCACGGTTTCCTCGCCGACAATGGCATAGCCCACCCGGGCGCCCTTCCGAATCACGGTGTCCGGCATAATAAAGCTGTGGTCAATTTCGGCGCCCTCCTCAATGGTGCACCCGGTTGAAATAACCGAATGGCGCACCGTTCCGAAAACGCTGCTGCCCTCAGCCACAAAGGATTCCTCGATCTGCGCCGTATCCGCAACGAAGCTGGCAGGGTTGGCATAGTTGCGGGCATAAATCCTGCCTGTTTTGTCGCTCATATTCAAGGCCGGCTCCTTGCCGAGAATGTCCATGTTTGCCTGCCACAAGCTGTCAATGGTCCCGACGTCCCTCCAGTACCCCGTGAAGGGGTACGCCTGCAGATGATATGAATCGGCAATCATGCGCGGAATAATATTTTTACCGAAATCGTTGCTGGATTCCGGGTCCTCGTTATCGGCAATCAGATATTTTTTCAGGACATCCCATCGGAATACGTAAATCCCCATGGACGCCTGACAGCTTTTAGGATGAGCCGGCTTTTCTTCAAACTCGTAAATCCGGCCGTCCTCCCGGGTGTTCATAATGCCGAATCGGGAGGCCTCCTGCGGCGTCACGGTAAGCACCGCGATGGTACAGTCGGCATTTTTCTCTTTATGATACTCCATCATCTCGGCGTAATCCATTTTATAAATATGATCGCCCGACAGAATCAACACATGGGTAGGGTTATATCGATCAATAAACGAAATGTTCTGAAAAATAGCGTTAGCTGTTCCCTTATACCATTCCGAGCTTTCCGCCTTGGAATAAGGCGAGAGCAAATGGATCCCGCCGTGATTGCTGTTAAGCCCCCACGGCATGCCGTTGCCGATATACTCATTGAGCTGAAGCGGCTGATACTGCGTCAAAATTCCGACCGTATCAATTCCGGAGTTGACACAGTTGGACAGCGGAAAATCAATCAGTCGATACTTTCCGCCGAACGGCACCGCCGGCTTAGCGGTGCTTTCGGTCAGCACCGTCAGGCGGCTGCCCTGCCCTCCTGCCAAAATCATAGCCACACAGTCTTTTTTCCGAAACAGCATACATAGCCCCCCAATTGATTATTTTTGAGAAACCCAGAACGTCGCCGACATCGGCGGAATTGTAAAGCGTCCGGACTGTGCAAGGCCGTGCATCGGCCCTTCGGTCGCCCGAACCGTTTTCAGCCGAACGCCGCTGCCGCCGTACTTTTTTTTATCGGTGTTGAAAACGCACCGATAACCGGCCGCCTTTGCAAGCCCCAGCCGGTAATCCTCCCGCAGCACCGGGCAGAAATTAAAGATACAGACCACCTCGCTGCCGCTGCGGTCAATCCGGCGGAAAGCAATCACGCTCTGACTATTATCGTCCGCACTGATCCAAGAAAACCCGTCCCATCCGTCATCCTGCTCCCAAAAGGCAGGCGTTTCCCGATAAAATCGGTTCAGCTCCCGCACCATCAGCTGCATTTGGGCGTGGCGCTCGTATTTGAGCAAAAACCAGTCCAGCTCTTTTTTGAAATCCCATTCGATAAACTGGGCAAATTCATTGCCCATAAAGGACAGCTTTTTACCGGGATGAGCCATCATATACCCGTAAAACGCCCGTAAATTATTAAATTTATCCTCGTAGGCACCCGGCATTTTGCCGATCATAGAGCATTTTCCGTGCACAATTTCATCATGAGACAGCGGCAGAATAAAGTTCTCGGAAAAAGCATAGGTCATCGAAAAGGTCAGGTCATTATGCCGGCCCTTGCGAAACAGCGGGTCTGTCGACATATACCCCAGCATATCATTCATCCAGCCCATGTTCCATTTAAAATTGAAGCCCAGCCCGCCGCAGCTGTCCGGCCGGGTCACCAGCGGAAACGCCGTGGATTCCTCGGCGATCATCAGTGCCGCCGGCTCGGCCGCAAAGGCGTGTCGATTCAGCTTTTGCAAAAAGGCGATCGCGTCCAGATTTTCTCTGCCGCCGTTACGGTTGGGGCGGTACTGCTCCCGACCGTAATCCAAATACAGCATAGAGGCCACAGCGTCCACCCGGATACCGTCCACGTGATACTCCCGCAGCCAAAAAACAGCGCTGGAAATCAAGAACGACTGCACCTCGTAACGAGCATAATCGAAAATCCGAGTGTTCCAATCCGGATGTTCGTTCATCATGGGATCGGGCACCTCGTAACAGCAAGACCCATCAAATTCGTAAAGACCGCCCTCGTCCTTCGGGAAGTGCGCCGGGACCCAGTCTAAAATCACGCCGATTCCGGCAAGATGACATCGGTCGATAAGCTCCATGAAGTCGTGCGGACTGCCATACCGAAATGTCGGTGCAAAATACCCCGTCACCTGATACCCCCAGGAGGGATCAAAGGGGTACTCGGTCACCGGCATCAGCTCGATATGCGTGTACCCCATCCGCAGCACGTACGGGACCAATCGATCGGCGATCTCACGATAATTATAGACACTGCCGTCCTCTTTAAGGCGCCAGGAACCCAGGTGCAGCTCATAAATATTGACCGGCTGCTCAATCACATTGCGTTGGCGCTTATCGATAAGGTACTGCTCATCATGCCAAGAATACCCCTCTATCGATGTGATCAGCCCCGCCGTGTCGGGCAGCGGCGCAAAGCGCAGCGCATACGGGTCACTTTTATAACAATAGCTGCCGTCCTGCCGGCAGAGATAATATTTATACCGCTGCCCCGCCGCCGCATAGCAAGAGAAAGCCTCCCACACGCCGCGCTCGTCGCGCTGCATGGGCAGATCCTCGGTATTCCAGAAATTAAAATCGCCGACAACGCTGACTGCCCGCGCACAAGGAGCCCAAACCCGAAAAACCCAGCCCGTTTGACCGTTTTTTTCGCCCGGATGGCAACCCATGAACGCATAAGCATTATCACAATCGCCGGTATAAAATTTTTCCATGTCCTGTGGCAGGGTGCAAATCATAACGTCCTCCGATGACTTATTTTTGTAAAACTTTTTTGTTTGTATATATTATACAATGTTTCATTGCGTTTTTAAATGTTTTTTTGAATTTTTTTGCAAATTTTTTAAAAATTTTTTATTTGCTTTTTTTGCAAAAATCGATTATGATAATAATGAGTTTGCTTGCAGACAAGCTTTTAAAAGCGTCGACTTTTGCGACAAACGCAGTCGACTGCGGCAAACCGTTTATTTTTGATTGAAAGAGGCGACTGATATGCAGCGTTCCGGCGGCGTTTTAATGCCGATTTCGGCTCTTCCCGGCGATTTTTCCTGCGGTGATTTCGGTCGCGGCGCCTATGCGTTTGCCGATTTTTTGAGCGATAGCGGCTTTTCTTATTGGCAGGTGCTCCCCTTTTGTATGCCGGATCCGTACTTTTCTCCTTATCTTTCCTGCGCTTCCTTTGGCGGAAATCCTTTTTTTATTGATTTGAATGCTCTTTTTGAAAAGGGCCTGCTGTCCCGGGCGGACCTGACGGACGCGCGGCAGCAAACCCCCTATACCTGTGAATACAATCGTCTTTCCCGGCAGCGCTTTTCCTTATTGCAAAAGGCTGCTGCCGCCTGCAAGGATACCGACGCCGTTGACGCTTTTCTTGCACAAAACCCGGCGCTTGCCGACTGCTGCACCTTTCTCGCGCTGAAGGCCAAAAACGGCTTTCTCCCCTGGCAGCAATGGACTTGGCAGCAGCCCGACCCTGCGATTTTGCGCACCTGGCGGTTTATCCAGTACGAATTTTACAGGCAATGGGACGCATTGCATCGCTATCTCCGAGAAAAAAACATCTCGGTTATCGGCGACCTGCCTTTTTATGTCGCCGGCGACAGCAGCGACGTCTTTTTTGCACCGGACCAGTTTTTGCTGGACGCGGACGGGAAAAGCGCCTTTATTGCCGGTGTCCCGCCGGATTACTTTGCCAAAGACGGGCAGCTTTGGGGAAATCCGGTATACAATTTTAAAAAAATGGCAGAGGACGGCTTTTCCTTTTGGAAAAAGCGCGTCGAGCATGCCTTTTCTTTGTTCGATGCTGTCCGGCTTGACCATTTTCGCGCCATTTCAGACTACTACTGTATTCCGGCCGGCGCCAAAACCGCCCGAGAGGGGCATTGGGAGCCCGGGCCGGGCATGCAGCTGCTTTCCGTCATTCGCAAGGCGGCAAACGGTCGGCCGATCTTTGCCGAAAATCTCGGTATTATCGACCGGCGGGTCGATAGGCTGCTTGCGCAAAGCGGCTGCCCCGGCATGGCGGTTTTCCAGTTTGGCTTTGACGGCAACGCCGACAACCCGCACCTGCCGCACAATTATCACAACAATCTGATTGCCTACACCGGCACACATGATAACAACACCCTGCTGGGCTTCATGTGGGAGCTGCCGGAGGCGGTACGCCGTCAGGTCCTTTCCTATATCGGCTTTTCAGGAGACAACTGGGATCGCTGCTATGACACCATTCTGCGAATTATGCTGCTGAGCAGCGCCGGCCTGGTGATCTTCCCGATTCAGGATCTGCTCGGCTTCGGCGCAGATACTCGTTTCAACACCCCCGGCCGTGCCGAAGGCAACTGGGCCTTTCGTATTACCGACGAGCAGCTGCGATCCTTGAACCGCGGCGCACTGCTTGCCCGCAACCGTCTCTACGGCCGCTGCCGCTGATCTCAACCGGAAAAGGTTGAAACGTGTCCGTATCAAGGCGCCTTATTTAGCCCCAAAATTGCCTGTTTTAGGAGCGCTTTTAAAAAGGCATCTTGTTTTAAAGCCCTCTTAAAAGACGTTTTGACCTTTTTAAGAAAGCACTTTTTAAATTCCGTTTAAACAGAGCATCTTTTCAAAAAACACCCGCGGAAAGCAGCTGCTTTCCGCGGGTGTTTCGATATTTTTTTAATACACATTATCGTCGCCCATACTGACATCCCAACAGCGATAATCGTAAAGATCCCGCTCCGAAACGTCCTGCAGCGCAAGTGCCGCCAAGTAACGCACCGGCGCCGCATTGAAAAAGCCGCGCTTTTCCAGCAGGCTGTGCTGCTCGGTGTTGGAATGTGACCAAGTCGTCACCCGGGTACAGCCCAGAGATACCGCCGTACAAACGGCTGCGTCCAGCAGCTTTCCCAGCGGTTCCTTGCCCTGTGCATGCAGCTCCGGCAGATTCAGCTCATCCCGATACTTCTTGCAGATCATGAAGTTTTCCGCATCCAAGCGCATAAAGCGGTACTCCGGCGCACCGTAACGCCAAGCAAGAAAAGCAGCGTCCTTCACAAGGCTGATCGGTACATGCGGCTGCACATGCACCTGCTGCGCCGTGCAAGCCTCTACCGAGCCGCACGAGGCCGGCTGCGACCTTTCGGAAAGCTCCAGCGTCATGGTCGGAATCTCATAAATATCCTGCCAATGATGCCGGGATATGAACGCGTTGTTGGAAAACCGATTGGGAAATCCGTAAACAAACGCGTACCCACGGCGACGCATTTCCTCATAGAGCAGCCCGGACAGCCGCAAAAACAGGCCTTGTCCCGCAAAGTCGGGGTGGGTCATGGTGTTGAGAGATAGGGCACAACGCACCTCTCGGCCGAAATACATCGCCCGCATCGGCACCGCCGCATAGTTGGCAACCAGCCGACCGTCCTGCTGTGCGCAAACCATCAGCAAATCGTCCTGCAGAGGGTTTTCAAGATACCGGTGCTGCACTGTTTCCGGCGTAATCGGGTCGGAAAAACAGCTGCGATACAGGTCGCAAAAATCTTCCGCCCGCTGCGAAAGCTGTGTTTTGTCCAAAAACAAAATTTCCATGATTTTACTCTTTTCCGATGATATAAACATAGTTGGTAACAGCACTGCCGCCGATATTCAACATCATGCCGTTTTTCGCGCCGGGCACCTGATATCCGCCGGCTTTTTGCGCGGTCTGGCGGAAAAGATCCAAAAACATTCGCACGCCGCTGGCTCCCACCGGATGCCCGCACCCGATAAGCCCGCCCGACGGATTGATGGGCTTGGCGCCCTGCATGGAAATGGTTCCGTCCTCCACCGCACGCCATTCCTCGCCCGGCGGAGTGATTCCAAACGCCGAGATTGCGGCATACTCGCTGGAGGTAAAGCAGTCATGCGTCTCAAAAACGTCAATATCCGCCACCGTAAGCCCGCTTCGCCGGTAAGCATCCAGCACTGCCTGGCGGGTCCAGGGCAGGACGTACGGAGAATTTGACGCTTCTTCCATTTTTTTATCAAAGCGCATCGGCGCCACCCGGTGTCCATATCCCTTGACCACCGGAAACCCGCCGCCCATCCGGTCTGCAAACCGTTTGGAGGCCAGCACGACAACAGCGGCGCCGTCGGTCACCTGAGAACAATCCGAAACTGCCAGACGTCCGCCCACCGTCGGATTGGTCTCGGTGCCGCGCATACACGCCTGTTCGTAGCTCATAAACCACTTCCGAGTCTGCGCCAGCGGGTTTTTCTTGGCGTTTCCGTAATTGATTGCCGAAATCGCCGCCAACGCTTCCATAAACCGGCCCTCGTCAACCGGATACTTTTTTAAAAGCTCGTCTGCCAGGCGGCCGAACAGCTTGGGAAACGGAAAATCAATTCCTTTTCCCTCGGCCTCGTAAAGAGAGGCGCGCCCCAAAATATCGCCGCAAACCTTGGAGCTTACCGTTTTCATCAGCTCCCAGCCAATGACAATGGCTACATCGTACTCATCCGCACGAATTTTGGTAATTGCCGCATCCAGTGCGACCGACCCGGAGGCGCAAGCCGCCTCAAATCGGCCGGAGGGGACTCCGTAAAAAGCCGGATCAACCTCGGTAAGCAAGGCGCCGCAATGCCCCTGATCAATGTACAGCTCGCCGATGAAGTTGCCGACGTAACACGCCACACGGTTGTCCCGATTCAGCGCCGCCACATCCTCAAAAGAGAGCCCGACAGACGAAAGCGCGTCCGAAATAGTTTCTTTCAAAAGGGCGATGACGTTTTTTCCTTCCTTGGAGAAATTTCGCTCAAAGTCACTTTGAGCTCCACCCAACACATAAACCTGATTCATCTTTTTTCCTCCCGCAGGTCAGCCTCTGGCCTTAAAATAGGACCGGAAATCATATCGAGACGGTTTCAACGCCGCCAGCACCTCTTCGCCTACGCGCCCCGGCAGGCGCTCTTCAAACAGCGCCGAAAGCTCGCAAACCTGTCCCAATGCGCCGGCAAGCGCCAACGGAGGACACCAGTTAAAGCCGGTCGCCATACAGTCATCCGCAGCCGCAATATCCTCACTGACGGCCAATGCCGTTTCAACCGAGTAAGCAATATATTCCAACAGAAAACTCAGACAGATTTCGGCTTCCGCCGAACGATTCAAAACAAGCACACGCAGCGCCTTTTCATAATTTCCGACCCGAAGTTGTCCCTGCATTTCCTGCGCAAACAAAAAGTGATACTGCACCGGCTCCCGATACTGCCCGGCGGCAATATCATAAACCAAGCTGTGCCGGCTTCCGTCATCGCGCACCTCCCGCTTATATAGGCCCTCGCCGGCCTTTCGGCCGAGCCGACCGTCGGAAATCAGCTGCTTGATATAGTCCGGCAGGAGAAATGTTTCATGCGCACGGTCACAAGAATTTTGATAAATGTTATCGACAATGGCACGGTGCACATCCAGACCGACAAAATCCAGCGTCACAAGCGGTGCCATCGCCCGCCCGGTAAATGGTCCGAGCAGCGCATCCATATAATCCACGCCGCCGTTATCCCGATACCGGTCGGCATATTGTGCCGCCCGGTTAATAAACTCAAAGCCGATACGGTTGGCAAGAAACGCCGAGCTGTCATCCACCACCACAACCGTCCGATACAAAGCCTTATGCAGGTAATCGCACAGCTGTGACAAAATCGTCCGATCCGAAAACCGAGTCGGAATGACCTCGCAAAGTGTCAGATTATACGGCGGGTTAAAAAAATGCACCCCAAAGTAATGCGTGCGCAGCTCCTCCGGAAAACAGCCGGCCAGCTCGGTCACCGACAAACCGGAGGTCCCGGTACCGACCAAGGCGCCGGGGCGCAGCGACCCTGCGATTTTTTGATTGATTTCCTTTTTAAGCGCCATGTCCTCGGCAACACTCTCAAAAACAAAGTCCGATTGCGCCACACAGGCCTCCAGCTGACTGTAATCCGCCGGAATTAAATTGCGGACAATGCTTTCAGCACGCACCGATTTCCCGGCGGCAGCCGCAGCCTTTCGCGCCTTTTCAATATCCCGGCAGACCATATAAACCCGGGCATTGCCGAAAGCGGCAAAAATGCCCGAGACATTTGCTCCCATCGTGCCGTTTGCGCCGATTACGGTAACGGTCTTAACGTTCATTTGATCCTCTCCGTTTCGGTTTCCGTATTTTTTCCATTATACCAATTTAAATGAGTTTTGTAAAGAAAATTTGCGCATTTTTCCGAATTTCCGGTAAACGGGTCTCAAAAAAACGGCGGCCGCCCCATCCATCATTCGGACACGCAGCGCGGGGTGGTAACCGGATCTCAAAAAAAACGGCGGCCGCCCCATAGGGGCGCCGCCTTAAGCTTTAGCAAAATTGAATACATCCGACCGGACAATCCTGCGCGCACTTTCCGCACAAGGTGCATTTTTGACGGTCTATCCGCGCCAAAAATCCGTCTACCGTCACGGCGCCGGACGGACAATTCTTTTCGCATTTTTTGCAACCGATACAACCGTGGGAACACTCCACTCGGGTGTACTTGCCCTGCTCCCGGTTGCGACAGGCAACCATATAACCGGGTGTTGCTTCAATCGGCTCAATGATTCCCTTAGGGCAAGCCTCCACGCAGGCAAGGCATCCGGTGCAACGCGACGGATCCACCACCGCAACGGCGTTCTGCACCGAAATCGCGTTAAAACTGCAGGCTGCAACGCAATCCCCATACCCGGTGCAGCCGTAGGTGCAGTTGAGCCGGCCGCCGTAAAAAGCGGAAACCGCCTTACAGCTTTGAATCCCGCGATAATCCAGCAAGTCCTGTGGGCTTTCGGCACATCCGCGGCAGCGCACGTAAGCGCGCAAGCGACGCTGCTCGCCGGCGTCCACCCCCATGACCGCCGCGATCTTTTCGGCCGCTTTTTCACCGCCGACCCGACAAATGTTGACGGCCGCTCCATCCTGAACCACCGCCTGAGCATAGCTGTCGCAGGAGGCAAATCCGCATCCGCCGCAATTGGCGCCCGGCAGCGCCTCACGAATCTTTGCGACTCGCTCATCCTCCGGGACAGCCAGCTTTTTCTGTACAAAGCTTAACAGAATGCCAAACAAAAGCCCCAGCGCCGATACCACCGCAATCGGTAATAACAAATCCTTCATATCACATTCTCCTTACTTCAGAAAGAAAGGCGCCATAGCCGCCGACTGGCCGAAAATGCCGTCAATAACACCGGAAAAGCCCATAAACGAAACCGCCACAATGGAAGCGGCCACCAGCGTAATAGGCAGTCCTTGAAAGCATTTCGGAATTTTTTCACTGCAGAGCCGGGTACGTACACCCGAGAAAATCACCATGGCCATCAAAAACCCCAGCCCCGCACCAACCGCATTCACCAACGCCGACGGGTATTCGCTCATCCCAGCGTAGTTCTCAATATTCAGCAGTGTTATGCCCAGCACGGCACAGTTGGTGGTAATTAACGGCAGATAGATTCCCAGCGCCGCGTACAGCGCCGGCAAGAACTTTTTCAACACCATTTCCAGCATTTGGACAAACGATGCAATCACCAAAATAAACACAATTGTATTTAAAAACGAAAGGCCGTTCGGAATCAGCACCAACGTTGCCAGCGGATAGGTGACTGCCGTGGAAATGGTGATAACCGCCGTCACCGCAAGACCCATGCCGATGGCAGAGTCGGTTTTATTGGAAACGCCGAGAAACGGGCAAATGCCCATGAATTTGGACAGCACTACATTGTCGGTTAAAATCGCGCCGAACAAAATAATCAAAAATGCCCTCATGCCTCCGCCTCCTTTTTGCCGGAACATCCGGCACACCCCTGCTCACAGAGCCCGCAGGATGCGCAGTCGACCGACCTTTTAATATCCTTTTTCCCGCGTTTTTGCTGGAACAGAATCGACAAAGCCATCAGCACACCGAACACAAAGAATCCGCCGGCCGGCTGCGTCAGGATTGATAACGGCTGAAATACGCCGCAGGTAATATCCATCCCGAAAAAGGTGCCAAAGCCCAGAATTTCACGAGTAGAAGCCATCAAGAACAAGGTCAGCGTAAAGCCGAGACCCATGGAAAGCCCGTCAATGGCCGAAAGCAGCGGCGGGTTTTTGCTGGCGAACATCTCGGCGCGCCCGAGAATAATACAGTTCACAACAATCAAGGGCAAAAAGACGCCCAACGCACTGTAAATAGCCGGAACAAAGGCCTGCATAATAAGGCCGACAATCGTTACAAAGGTGGAAATGACCACAATGTAACAGGGGATCCGGACCGTGTCCGGAATCAGCCGACGCAGCAAAGAAATAACAAAATTGGAACAAATCAGCACAAAAATGGTCGCAAGCCCCATACCGATGGCATTTTTTGCCTGCGTAGTGACCGCCAGCGTCGGACAGGTGCCCAGCACCAAAACCAACACCGGATTTTGGCGAAGGATCCCGTTTAGGAGAACCGACAATTTTTCGTTTTTCATATCGTATCCCCTCCTATTCCCCGGCCGCAAGGCCTGCGGCTATCAAGAAGTTTGCGGCGCCGTTAACGGCATTCACAACCGCCGTCGAAGAAACGGTTGCACCGGCCACTGCCGCAATCTCGCCGCCCTGCGCTGCGTTTTTCCCGCAAAAACGGTCAAGAAATTCCCGGCTTTCAACAGCGCGTGTCCCGACGCCGTTGGTCTCCTCATGCGAAAGCACCCGAAGCGAAAGCACCTCTCCCGTCGGCGAAAAAGACAGCATCAGCCGCATTTCTCCGCCATAACCCTTTGCAGAGGACTGTACAATATAGCCCAGTCCGCTTTTAGCGCGGCAGACCGATTGAACATGATACTGCTTCAAAAGCTCCTCGCTGACTGAGAGCGTTTCAAACCCTTTTGGATCCTCCAGCATTTCATGCATAGCTGCCTGCGCAGCTTTTTCCTCGGAAATTCTGATAATGTCGCGGGTCAAAAGATTGACCCCGGCAAGCGCCGCGGTACAAACAAAGGCAATCAGCGTCAGCACCGCAATCGGTTTCAAAAGCTGTTTCACGCCCCCTGCACCTCCCGTTTCTTTTTTGAAGAAGCAAACGGGCTGCGACGCATGGTTGCACGGTCGATCAGCGGCGTCAGCACATTCATAAACACAATGGCATAAGAAACACCCTCGGCGTTGGAGCCCCAGATTCGGATAACAGCCGTAATCAATCCGCAGCCGATACCGAAAATCAGCTTTCCGCGCGCCGTCAACGGACTTGTGACATAATCTGTCGCCATAAAAACAGCGCCGATGAGCAATCCGCCCGACAAGACACTGTACAGCGGACTATGTCCGAAAAGAGCTGTCATGGCATAGGTGGTCGCAATATAAGAAATCGGAATAATCGGACTGATGATTCGCAACGCAATCAGCACAATGCCGCCCAAAATAAGTGCCGCCGAGCAGGTCTCCCCGATACAGCCGGCATGGTTTCCGATAAAAACCTGCCAAAGACCGGGCAGCTTTCCGCCGGACTGAATGGAATTAAGCAGCGTTGCTCCGGACACCGCGTCCACCGGCGCAAACGGCTCTAAAAATCGTGAGGTTGCCTCGGTAAAGCAAAGGGTCACGACAATGCGCCCCAGTAGCGCCGGATTGACAAAGTTGCACCCCAGCCCGCCAAACATCTGTTTGGCAACCACAATAGACAGCACACTGCCCAGCGCAACAATCCACAGCGGCGTGGTAGACGGCAGATTCAATGCCAAAAGCAGTCCGGTCAACACCGCAGAAAAATCCGACACCGTAACCGGCTGACGCATAAGCTTCTGGGTCACAGCCTCGGCGATCACCGCCGAAGCGATTCCGACAACAATCACCCCCACGGCCGGCAGGCCGAAATAAATGCAGCCCGCAATCGCCGACGGCAGCAGGGCGCCGATAACAGCCAGCATAATGCCGGCGGTCCGGTTTCCGCTTTTAAAGTGCGGGGATGAAGAAATCACAAACTTTTCCATGTCTTTTCTCCCAACCGTTTATTTTTTTCGGGCGCGCAGCGCCTGTTTTGCAAGACGATTGACCTGTACCAGCGGGCGATTTGCCGGGCAGACATAAGCACAGCAGCCGCACTCCATACAGAGCTGGACCTTCTGCTGCTCCAGCAAAGAAAAGTCCTGCTGCTCCCACGCATGCTCAAAAACCGTCGGCATAAGCGACAGAGGACAAGCCCGTATACACCGGCCGCACCGAATACAAGGAGACGGCTCCGGCGACAATCCCAGCTTTTCAGACAACAGCAAAATGGCATTGTTATTTTTAACAATAGACAGCGTATCGCTGTATACCGAAATACCCATCATCGGGCCGCCCATCAGCAGCTTTGCCGGATGGCCGACTTTTCCGCCGCAAAAATCAATCAGCTCACGAATCGACGTGCCAATCGGTGCCAGCACATTTGCCGGCTCCGCCACGCAGTCCCCGCTGACGGTCACCCGTCGGTGGGTCAGCGGCATACCGGTGCGCAGGCCCCGCATTAAATTTCCCAGCGAGGTAACATTGAGAACCAGAACGCCTTGATCTGCCGGCAGCTGTCCCTCCAGCACCCTACGACCGGTGCAATGATAAATAATCACCTTTTCGGCCCCTTGCGGATAGGAGGAGGGCAAGCATTTGACCTCATAGCGGCCCCGTGCCAACGCACGCATTTTTTCAACCGCGGCCGGCTTATTGTTTTCAATCCCTATGATAGCGCGCGAAAGACCCATCCATTGAACCATCTGCTCAATTCCGTCGGCAATCTCCTCGCCGTTTTCCATCATTTCCCGATAATCCGAGGTGATAAACGGCTCACATTCGGTTGCATTGATAATCAGCGTATCCAACGCCTCCGGATTTTTGGGTGCAAATTTAATACTGGTCGGAAAACCTGCTCCGCCGAGTCCCACCAAACCGAGCCGTCGCGTTGCCGCAATCAGCTCCTGCCGGTCGTGCACCTCAATCGGCGCCGTTTCAATTGCACGATCCTCCCCGTCTGCGGTGATTTCCACCGCCGGTGCATAACTGCCGCCGGCAGTCAGCACATCGCGCACAGCCGTCACCTTTCCGGAGGTGGGTGCATGAATCGGCGCCGACATAAACTCTTCACTGTCGCCGATCACTTGACCCTTTAAAACAACGTCCCCCACCTTCACGGAAGGCGTACAAGGACGGCCGATATGCTGCAACATCGGCAGCAAAAGTTTTTGCGGGGTCGGCATCACACGAGTCGGCAGCTCGGCAGTGTCCTTGTGATGGGCGACCTTGACGGTCCGAAGTGAAATACTCAACAAAATCATCCTCTCGAAAAAAGTGCGGTATATTTTCGATAATAAGGCATCAATAGACGTACCAATGCGGCAGTCGCGCAACCGCACAAAAGTGCGGCCAGCACCAACACCGGCGCGTAATAGAAAATACCCGGCGAATCGGCAATCAGCGTCACCACAAAAAGCTGTGCCGCATTATGACATAATGCGCCGGACACGCTCAGCGCGGCATAAGAGATCCGAAGACCGAAAAGCCGCATGAGCCCGGCCATCACCAGCACCGACAAAAGCGAGCCGGCGAGACTGAGCAGAAACGCAAGTCCACCGCTCATCCCTAAGGTAAACAGCGCCTTCAACGCGCAAAGACAAAGTCCCCAACCCAATCCGCCGCACAGAAGCGCATACATCACGGCAATATTGGCAAGACCCAATTTAAAGCCCGGCGGCAAAAACGGCAGCGGCGGCAGCAGCGTTTCCAAAAACGAAAGCGTCATGCACAACGCTCCGAGCAGTCCCAGCTGTGCCACAGCAGCGGTTGACATCTTTTTCATTTTCTTTCCCCCGCTCCGGCGCAAAGCACCGCGTCCACATCGCTATTGCCCTTGACGATCAAACAAATGCGCGACGGCAAGCACACCGCCGTTTGCCCGGCGCGGCTCAATTTTCCGAACCGCTGACAGGTCTTGCAGGGGCAGCTGCTCTCGGAAATATAGGCCGCCCGATTTCGCACGGTAATTTTCATGCCGACCTCTGGCAGAGAATACTCCGTATCCTGCGACAGCGCCAACACGGCAACGGGTTTGTTCTGCTGATATATTTCAAGGATTTGCGCTTCTTTTTGCCGCTGCTGAAGAAAAATAGCCAAAAGGCAACCGGCGGCAAGCAGCAAGCAGACCACGGCAAAAGCCGGAGAAACAAGCCTGCGGCGCATCAGCTCTCAATCCTTTCAAACGTTTTATCGATCAGAGAAAAATCCGGGGCAAGATCCTCGGTTACAAAGACGCGGCGATCCTGCGAAACCAGCACCGCCGAAAGGCCCTGCTGCTTGACAAGCTCTTTTGCCTCGGAAAAGCCTGCCAAAAACAAGCGAGTCGACAAAAAGTCGCACGCCGCCCCGTCCTGTCCTAAAACCGTCACCGAAGCAAGATCGCTCTCGGCCGGTTTCCCGGTAGACAGATCCAAAACATGGTGGACCAAATACCCGTCTATCTCTCGACAGCGCTCATACGTCCCCGAGGTGGAGAGGACACGATCGCGCACCTGCAACACAGCAAAAAAGTCGGTGCTGTCTTGTGAAAAAGGATTGCGCACGCCAATCCGAAAAGCGCTTCCGTCCGGCTTTTGCCCCATCACCAGCATGGCGCTGCCGCCCAAAGAACAAATCGCACCGTTTACGCCGGCTTCTTTGTAGCATGCCTGCGCACTTTCCAGCGCTGCGCCCTTGGCAACCGCACCGAGGTCCAGCCCGGCTCCCGCCGGCAGCGTCACGGTTTTTTTCGATTCATCCAAGCGCACTGCCCGAAAATCCACCTGCTCCCGCGCTTTTTTCACGGCTGCTTCAGAAGGTAAAACACCGTCGCTCAGCGTCTGTTTCCACAAACGGCTGAGCGGATACACCGTTACATCAAAACAGCCCGCGCTTTCCAGCGAATAGGTAAGCGCACGCTGAATCAGTGCGAAGGTCTCCCGGGAAACGACGACCGGCTCCCCCTGTGCGCGGTTTATTTGCCCGATTTCGGATTTATCCGAAAAGGCCGAAAGCCGATTTTCCTGTTCCTTTAGTGCCGCAACGACCGCACATGCCGCTGCCTCGGCGCTTTCTTGATCCGCGCCGTAAAGCTGCTGGGTCAGCAGCGTATCCATCACAAAATCCCGTGCCGAAAAGGCCGCTTTTTTCTGTCCGCACCCGGACAATAATAAAAGCACGCACAGGCTTAAAAGCAGCCAACGCGCGCCCTGTCCCCCGGAGCGCATTCTTCGAGCCATAAAATCTCCTTTTTTTCAAAAAACCTTTATTTTCGGGGAAATTTTCTTTCATTATACCGTATTTTTTCTTTTTTTTCAAGCATTTTCACCCGGAATCAATCGTTTGTTTTTTCACAAACAGCCCCTTTTCTGCCAGCCTGCCTTTTTCGCACCAAACGCTCCTTTTTTTACTCAAACAGCGGGGTAAAGCAGACCAAAACACGCGGTTTTGATACAAAAAAAGACAGCGCCCGGCGCACCTATTGGTGCGTCGGGCGCTTGCAGGTAAAAGCGCGTCCTCAGCGGGACATCCTTTTGTCAGACAAGCTCAATGATCGCCATCTCGGCAGCGTCGCCGCGGCGGGGGCCAACCTTAATAATTCTGGTATAGCCGCCGTTGCGCTCGGCATACTTCGGGGCAATTTCGTCAAACAGCTTTTTGGTCACTGCTTCTTTGGTGACAAAGCTCATGACCTGACGTTTTGCGGCAAGATTGTTTGCTTTTGCCACGGTAATCATTTTTTCGGTCATGGCGCCGACCTCTTTTGCACGGGTAACGGTGGTTTCAATCTTACCGTTCTCGAGCAGATAGGTCACCATTGCTCTGAGCATAGCCTTTCTATGGCTGGTTGCTCTTCCAAGCTTTCTGGAACCCGGCATGAAAATTCACTCCTTTATCCTCCGCACCGTAACGGTGCGGAACGGCGTTTTGTTAAAGTTTAAATCAATCCATCTCCTGGTTAAGGTCATAGCCCAGCGAATGAAGCTTATTGATGACCTCTTCAAGCGATTTCTTGCCGAGGTTACGAACTTTCATCATTTCTTCCTCGGTCTTGTTAGTCAGATCCTCCACCGTGTTAATTCCGGCTCTCTTGAGGCAGTTGAAAGAACGCACCGAAAGGTCAAGCTCCTCAATAGTCATCTCCAGGATCTTCTCGTGGCTCTTATCATCCTTCTCAACCATAATTTCGGTGTTGGCGGCCTCTTCGGAAAGGTCGACAAACAGGGTGAGATGGTCATTGAGAACCTTGGCAGCAAGAGAAACTGCTTCCTTTGCGGAAATGGTCCCGTCGGTCCAAACCTCCAGCGTCAGCTTATCGTAATCGGTAATCTGTCCGACACGGGTGTTTTCGACGGTATAATTGACCTTGAGCACCGGACTGTAAATACTGTCCACCGGAATAACTCCGATGAGGCTTTCGCCGCGCTCGCTCATGATCTCCTTATTTCTTTCGGCAGAGACATAGCCCCGACCCTTTTCCAGGGTCAGGTGCATATTCAAATCAGCATCGGGGCCCAGCGTGGCAATATGCATTTCCGGCTCCAGAATTTCAATTTCCGCATCGGATTGAATACTGGCTGCCGTAACCTCTCCTTCGCCCTTTGCGCTGATCGTCAGCTCCTTGACATCCTCTCCGCTGTAATTGAGCGTCAGTCCCTTAATGTTGAGAACGATCTCGGTCACGTCCTCCTTTACACCGGGAATCGTCGAAAACTCATGCTGTATTCCGTCAATACGAACCGACGTAACAGCAACTCCGGGAAGTGAGGACAAAAGGACCCGTCTCAGGCTGTTGCCCAGTGTAATGCCGTAGCCTCTTTCAAGGGGCTCCACGACAAATTTACCGTACCGCCCGTCTGCTGCCAAGTCTGTGGAGGTGAATTTGGGTTTCTGAAATTCTATCATATAATCATAGCCCTCCCTTTTGCGGCCGAAGGCCGCAGAATTCTGATACGCACTCCCGTGCGCCGCGCGCCAAACAAGCGCGGACGCACCGGAAAATTACGCAGCTTACTTTGAATACAACTCGACGATCAGGTGTTCCTCGACCTCCAGATCGATTTCCTCGCGGTTCGGCAAGCGAACGATCTTAGCCGTGCAAGCATCGCGATTGAGGTCCATCCACTGCGGAACCGGTCTTGCGCCGTTAGCCTCTACAAGCGCCTTCATAAAGTCGGCAGCCTTGGTCTTGTCGCAAACCGCAACCACGTCGCCTTCCTTGACCAGGAAGGACGGAATGTTGACTCTTCTGCCGTTAACGGTAAAATGGCCGTGCAGCACCAACTGTCTGGCCTGCGCACGGGAAGCGGCAAAGCCCAGACGATAAATAACGTTGTCCAGTCTCGACTCCAAAATCCGCAGCAGGTTTTCGCCGGTCATGCCCGTCTTTCTCTCTGCCATTTCAAAATACTTAGCGAACTGGCTTTCCAGAACACCGTAATATCTCTTTGTTTTCTGCTTTGCTCTCAGCTGAATTCCGTACTCGGAAACCTTCTTGCGGCCCTGGCCGTGCTGACCGGGAACCGTCTTTCTTACATCAAGAGAGCACTTGCCATTATAGCATCTGTCGCCCTTTAAGAACAACTTTTGTCCCTCGCGGCGGCACAATCTGCAAACCGCACCGGTATATCTTGCCATTTAAAAGCACCTCCTGTTTCTATAATTACACGCGTCTTCTCTTGGGAGGACGGCATCCGTTGTGAGGGATCGGCGTCACATCCTTAATCATGGTGACTTCAAGGCCGGTAGCCTGAAGCGCACGGATGGCAGCCTCACGGCCGGAGCCTGCGCCCTTAACGAAAACCTCGACCGTTTTCAGGCCGTGCTCCATAGCCGCCTTAGCAGCGGTTTCAGCAGCGGACTGTGCGGCAAACGGCGTGCTCTTTTTAGAGCCGCGGAAGCCCAGCTCACCGGCACTCGCCCAGGAAAGCGCATTCCCCTGGCTGTCGGTCAGTGTAACGATGGTGTTATTGAAAGTGGACTGAATATGCGCAGCACCGTGCTCAATATTCTTACGCTCACGACGTTTGCGGACAGCAGTCTTTTTTGTAGCCTTCTGTGCCATTGAATATCCCTCCCCTTACTTCTTCTTGTTGGCAACGGTTCTCTTCGGACCCTTGCGCGTTCTGGCGTTGGTCTTGGTCTTTTGACCGCGGACCGGGAGACCCTTTCTGTGGCGGATGCCTCTGTAGCAACCGATTTCAATGAGTCTCTTAATATTCAGCGCGACCTCTCTGCGCAGATCGCCCTCAACGTGATAATCTCTGTCAATGCATTCACGAAGCTTGGAGACTTCGTCCTCGGTCAAATCCTTGACCCGGGTGTCCGGACTGATTCCGGCTGCCGCCAAAATATCGTTAGCGGACTTGCGGCCGATACCGTAAATATAGGTAAGACCGATTTCAATACGCTTGTCTTTCGGCAAGTCGACTCCGGCAATTCGTGCCATATTGTTGCACCTCCAACTGAAATATTCTTCTTAGCCTTGTCTCTGCTTATGCTTGGGGTTCTCGCAGATCACCATGATGCGACCTTTTCTTTTGATAACCTTGCATTTTTCACAGATGGGCTTTACCGAAGGTCTAACTTTCATTATGGTTTACCTCCCTGTTCGGTCCTGACGGACCTGATTTTGTGCATATTTGCCTTTGACGGACGCGCAGCGCTTTATTTGGAGCGCCAGGTAATGCGTCCTTTTGAAAGATCGTAGGGCGACATTTCCACGGTTACCTTGTCACCGGGAAGAATCCGAATGAAATTCATCCGCAGTTTTCCTGAAATGTGAGCAAGGATCTTGTGGCCGTTGGGCAGTTCGACCTGAAACATCGCATTCGGCAACGCTTCCAGGACGGTACCCTCGATTTCAATGACATCTTCCTTTGACAATCAGATAACCTCCTTCAAAGGCTTGCGGGCTATAAGCACCCTCTATCTTTTTGAGTCAAATGACGCAAAGTGGCAGGTCAGCCGCTTCCCCGAAGGGAAAACCCGCGTAATTTGATTTCACTTGGCTGCGAAAAAGCTCTTTTCTGCTCTCCTTTGAGCAGACAACATTTTCTCAGGCAAAGACTAAATCTTTGTGAGCACTTCAGCACCGGTTTCGGTGACTGCTATTGTGTTCTCAAAATGAGCAGAAACGCTGCCGCTTCTGGTCACGACCGTCCAGCCGTCATTGAGCATACGAACCTCATGGCCCTTCAGATTGATCATCGGCTCAATGGCAATCGTCATTCCCTTTTCCAGCCGCAGACCGCGGCCGGGCTGCCCGTAATTGGGCACATCGGGTCCCTGGTGCATTTCACGGCCGATACCGTGCCCGACAAACTCGCGCACAACACCGTATCCCGCTGCCTCGGCATGCTGGGAAATAGCATAGCCGAGATCTCCCAGACGAACCCCGGGCCGAACCATGTCAACAGCAAGCTCCAAACATTCCCGCGTCACATCCATCAGGCGTTGCGCCTCCGGTGCGACTTTTCCAACCCCAAAGGTGGCGGCGTTATCGCCGTGCCAACCATCGACAATTGCGCCGACATCTACACTGACAATATCGCCCTCTTTGAGACGGCGTTTCCCGGGAATCCCGTGAATAACCTCTTCATTGACCGATAAACAGACTGACGCAGGATATCCCGCGTAGCCCAGGAAGGACGGCGTTCCGCCGTTTTCCCGGATAAATTTGCACACCGCATGGTCGATTTCCGCCGTGGTGATACCCTCGACAACAAGGCTTCCGGCAAGCTCCAACGCTTGCCGGGACAGCCTGCCGGCGACCTTCATTTTTTCAATCTGATGTGCTGTTTTCAGCTCAATCATGAAATCATTACTCCTCTATTGCTGCCAAGGTAAGCCGGCTGGTCTCCGCCACTTCCTCTTGTCCTTCAACAACAACGAGCTTGCCTCTGTTTTTGTAGAAACTGATGAGAGGCTCGGTCTGCTCATGGTAGACCCGAAGCCGCTCCAACACCGTTTCGGGATGATCGTCCTTGCGGCAAATGAGCTCATCACCGCATTTGTCACAAGCCTTACCGTCGGCCGACGGCTTATAAAGCGTATGGTAACTGGCGCCGCAGCTTTTACAGACCCGGCGACCCGACAAGCGTTCACAGATTTTTTGGTCATCAACCTCAATATCTATCACCTTGTCGATTACAACGCCCATATCATCGAGCGCCTGTGCCTGCGGCACCGTGCGCGGAAAGCCATCCAGAATGAATCCGTTTTGGCAATCCGGCTGGGCCAGGCGTTCCCGGATGATGCCGATAACGACCTCATCCGGAACCAACGCGCCCGCGTCGATATATTTTTTGGCTTTCATCCCCAGCTCGGTCTGCTGGCTGAGTGCTTCGCGAATCATGTTGCCCGTGCTGACAGCAGGGATCGACAGATGCTTACAAATCACTTCTGCCTGCGTTCCCTTGCCCGCTCCCGGGGCTCCGAGAAGAATTAAATTCATCTGTTTCTCCTTATTCCAGGAAGCCCTTATAATGACGCATCATCATTTGAGATTCCAATGACTTAACGGTTTCCAAAGCCACGCCGACCACAATCAACACCGTTGTACCGCCGAGGGCGATATTCATCTTGGTGGCCGCCTGCAGCCCGATCGGGAAAATAGCAACCAGACCCAGGAACAGTGCTCCGATCAGGATAATCTTGCTGAGCACTTTCATAATGTAATCCGAGGTCGGTTTTCCGGCACGATAGCCGGGAACAGTCCCGTTGTTCTTCTTCAGGTTGTTGGCAATTTCCACCGGATTGTACTGGATGGAAACATAGAAGTAATTAAACAGAATAATAAAGATGAAATACACAATCGCGTAAATGGCGGAGTTGTAGTTGAAAATGGTCACAAACTTTGCCCAGAAGCCGTCGGTAATATTAAAGAAAGAAACAATAATACCCGGCAGACTGACAATGGAGCTTGCAAAAATGATCGGCATAACACCGCTCATATTGACCTTAATCGGAATGTAGGAATTCTGGCCGCCGTACTGTTTACGACCGACCACTCGCTTAGCGTACTGGACCGGAATCCTGCGCTCGGCATCCGACATCAAAACGATAAAGGCCACGACAACCACAGCCAACACCAAAATCAACGGGACCAGGAACTTGTAGGCTACGGAATCGCTGGTGAAATACTCCCACAGCATCTGCGCTGCAGCCGGAATCCGCGAAACGATACCGGCAAAGAGCAGAATCGAGATCCCGTTTCCGATTCCCTTTTTGTTGATAAGCTCGCCCAGCCAGACAATCACCGAGGAGCCGGCAACAAAGGCCGCAATAATGACAATCGCGGTAAACCAACCGTAAAAGCCGCTGGTCACCTTAACAATGTTGTTGTTACGCAGCGTAAAGTAGTAACCGATTGCCATCATCAGTGCCAGACCGAAGGTCACGTAACGATTAAGACGATTGATTTTACGACGTCCCTCTTCGCCCTCATCCTTGGACCAGCGCTGCAGTGCCGGAATGGCGACCGCCAGCAGCTGGACAATAATGGAGGCGTTGATGTACGGCGTGATGGACAACGCAAAAAGCGTCGCCTTGGAAAAAGAATCACCGGTCAGCATGTTCATATAGCCAAACAGGTTTCCGCTACCGGAAAGTGCCTTGGTAAGATTTCCCAAAGCGCTCATGTCCAGGAACGGCACGGTAATCGCCGAGCCGATTCGGAAAATAACAACGATAAACAGGGTGTAAAGTAGTTTCTTTCTCAGATCAACGATTTTCCATGCGTTTCTCAATACTTGAAGCAACTTTTACACCTCCTCAGCCTTTCCGCCTGCCTGCTCGATCTTCTGGCGTGCAGTTTCGGAGAAGGCAGTGACCTTAACCGTCAGTTTGCGGGTCAGCTCACCTCTGCCGAGAATCTTAACGCCGTCCAGCGTCTTCTTAACAATACCCGCTTTCACCAGTGCCGCTTCGTCTACAACCGTGTCGTCCTCAAATCGATTGAGGGCATCCAGATTGATACCGACATAACGGGTAGCGAAAATGTTATTGAAGCCCCTCTTCGGAACACGTCTTGCAAGAGGCATCTGGCCGCCTTCAAAGCCGGGACGGATACTGCCGCCGCTTCTGGCTTTCTGACCCTTGTGTCCCTTACCGGCGGTTTTACCGTTTCCGGAGCCTGCGCCTCTACCCTTGCGGAACGAGTCGCGGCTGGCGCCGTCGGCCGGAGATAATTCATACAGTTTCATTTCGGTCGCACCTCCTTTAAGCTTACGCTTTTTCTACCTCTACGAGGTGGGAAATTTTTTTGACCTTGCCGCTCGTAGGCTGGTTGTCGGGCTGAACCGTCGTGTCGCCGATTTTCCGCAGACCGAGGGCATATGCGGTAGCAATCTGGTCTTGCTTGCTGCCGATCAGGCTCTTTTTGAGCGTGATTTTAACCTTATTCATTCAAAAGCCCTCCTTAACCTACCAATACTTCTTTAACGCTTTTTCCGCGGATCTGAGCAACCTGCTCAGCGTCTCTGAGGGATGCCAGACCCTGAATCGTTGCTCTGACAACATTACACGGATTGTTGCTGCGCAGAGATTTAGTCCGGATATCCTTGATTCCGGCAATCTCAACAACCGCACGCACCGGACCACCGGCGATCACGCCGGTACCGGGGGCTGCCGGCTTCATCAGAACTCTGCCTGCGCCGTAAACACCGATTACCTCATGCGGAATAGAGGTGCCCTTCAGTGACACCCGAATCAGATTCTTTTTCGCGTCCTCAATGCCCTTGCGGATAGCGTCGGGCACCTCGCCTGCCTTACCCAAGCCGAAGCCTACGGTTCCTTGTCCGTCGCCTACGACTACCAGAGCGGCAAACTTGAAGATACGTCCGCCCTTGACAGTTTTTGATACGCGGTTAATGGAAACAACTCTTTCCTGCAGTTCCATCGTCGATGCATCAATTAAGCTCACAAGTAAAACCTCCTCTTAGAATTTGAGTCCGCCCGCGCGGGCAGCTTCGGCTAATTCCTTGACACGGCCGTGATAAATGTATCCGCCTCTGTCGAAAACAACGTTTTCAATTCCCTTTTCCAGGGCGCGCTGGGCAATGTTCTCGCCCACCTTTTTCGCTGCCTCTTTGTTGCCGCCGTAAACGCCGAAATCCTTTTCGACGCTGGAAGCGGAAACCAGGGTTACGCCGTTGACATCGTCAATAATCTGCACATAGATGTGCTTGGCGGAGCGAAATACATCCAGACGGGGACACGTGGGGGTGCCGCTGATCTTGGAGCGGACACGCGCGTGTCTTTTAAGCCTTGCTTTATTGCTGTCAGGCTTTGTAATCATATTTTTTCACTCCTCACTTATTTCTTGGCGCCTTTACCGGCTTTTCCCTCTTTGCGACGGATTACCTCATCGGCGTACTTGATGCCCTTGCCCTTATAAGGCTCCGGCAATCTCTTTTCACGGACCTCGGCGGCAAACTGGCCGACCTTCTGCTTGTCGGGGCCGCTGATGATAATCTGGTTAGGATTCGGCACCTCGATCGAGATACCGTCAATCTCGCTGACGGTTACCTGATGAGAGAAACCGAGGTTCATCACAAGGTTTTTGCCCTGTTTGGCCACTCTGTAGCCGACGCCATTGACGTCAAGCGTTTTAGAGAAACCGTTCGTCACGCCCTCAATCATATTGGCAATCAGGCTGCGGGTCAGGCCGTGCAGCGACTTGTGTTCCTTGTCCTCACTCGGACGAGTCACCAAGATTTCGCCGTTTTCGACCGTAATGGCCATATCCTTATGAAAACTTTGCGTCAGGGTGCCCTTAGGGCCCTTTACGGTAAGGGTATGTCCGTCGAGCTTTACTTCAACGCCGGCCGGAACGGCAATCGGCATTCTTCCGATTCTTGACATATCTTCCGTACCCCCTTACCACACGAATGCCAGAACTTCGCCGCCGACATTCTCTTTACGAGCCTGTTTGTCGGTCATAACGCCCTTGCTTGTCGAAACAATGGCGATCCCGAGGCCTTTCATGACCTTAGGCATATCTTCGCAGCCGGAATAAATTCTCAGGCCGGGTTTGGAAACCTTGCGAAGACCGGTGATGATCTGGGTCTTATTCGGACCGTATTTTAACGAAATTTTAATGATACCCTGTTTCCCGTCGTCGATAACCTCATAATCCTTGATATAGCCCTCATCGAGGAGGATCTTGGCAATCGACTTTTTCATGTTGGACGCGGGTACCTCTACCGTATCATGCCGTGCGGTATTCGCATTGCGAATACGAGTCAGCATATCGGCAATTGTATCAGTGATTTGCATAGCGTCAACCTCCTTTGCTTGTGCTTACCAACTGGATTTCTTCACCCCGGGGATCTCTCCCTTGTAGGCAAGCTCTCTGAAGCAGATTCTGCAGACTCCGAATTTGCGCAGATACGCATGCGGTCTACCGCAGATTTTGCACCGATTATATGCACGTACAGAGAATTTCGGTGCCCGCTGCTGTTTAACTTTCATTGATGTTTTGGCCACTTAAAATCCCTCCCTTACTTTGCAAACGGTGCGCCCATGAGCGACAGGAGCTCGCGGCCCTCTTCGTCGGTCTTGGCAGTGGTGATAAAGCAGATATCCATTCCGCGGATCTTGTCAATTTTGTCATACTCGATCTCGGGGAAAATCAGCTGTTCCTTAACGCCCATCGAATAGTTGCCGCGACCGTCAAAGGAGTCCGGATTGATTCCTCTGAAGTCTCTGACGCGGGGCAGTGCCAGCGAGAAGAGACGGTCAACAAATTCGTACATCCGTTCGCCGCGCAGGGTAACCTTCGCGCCGATAACCATGCCCTCTCTGAGCTTAAAGTTTGCAACCGACTTTCTTGCCCGACAGAGCACCGGCTTCTGACCGGTAATCTTGGTCAGGTCGCCGACAATGGCGTCCATCATTTTTGCATTATCCTTTGCCTCGCCGCTGCTGACGCTGACGACGACCTTTTCAAGCTTGGGGATCTGCATGACGCTCTTGTAACCGAACTTTTTCATCAGCTCGGGTGCAATCTCTTTGAGATATGCTTGCTGTAATCTTGCCATGATAGCTCCTCCTTACTTAAAACTGTTCGCCGCAGTGCTTGCAGACACGGACGGTCTTGCCGTTCTTGTCCTTAGCGTGCGCGACGCGTGTGGGTTTTTTGCACTTGGGGCAAACCAGCATGACCTTGCTGGCATACATCGGGGCTTCCGCCTTGACGATGCCGCCGGTCTCGCCCATCTTGCGGGGCTTGACATGCTTGGTCACCATATTGAGGCCCTCAATAATAACCTTGCTCTCCTTGGGGCTGACCTCAAGGACCTTTCCCTTCTTGCCCTTGTCATCACCGGAAGTGATGAATACGGTATCACCGGTTTTCACATGAATCTTATTCATCTCTCAGCACCTCCGATTAAAGCACTTCGGGCGCCAGCGAAAGGATCTTGAGATAATCATGATCTCTCAGCTCTCTGGCAACAGGCCCGAAAATACGAGTCCCTCTGGGGGTTTTGTCCTCTCTGATGATGACGGCCGCATTCTCATCAAAACGAATGTAGGTGCCGTCCTCTCTGCGAACGCCCTTGGCAGAACGGACAATGACCGCTCTGACAACGTCGCCCTTTTTCACAACGCCGCCCGGCGCTGCTTTTTTAACCGATGCCACAATGACATCTCCGATATTGGCGTACCTCCGACGGGAGCCGCCCAGCACGCGAATGCACATCAGTTCCTTCGCGCCGGTATTATCAGCTACCTTGAGGTAGGTTTGCATCTGAATCATGATGCTTCCTCCTTATTGTCCTGTAAGGCCCACATTTAAAGCTTGGGAGCGGCAACGCCGCGCCGCCTTGCACCTCAACGGCTGCCTTACGGCCTAAATTTCAACAAATGTTATCTTGCTTTTTCAAGAATCTCAACGACTCTCCATCTCTTATCCTTGGAGAGAGGTCTTGTTTCCATGATCTGCACCTTATCGCCGACCTTGCAGGCGTTCTGCTCGTCATGCGCCTTAAATTTCACGGTGCGTTTCACGATCTTCTTGTAAAGGGGATGTCTGACATTATCCGCAATAGCGACGACAACGGTTTTGTCCATCTTATCGCTGACAACTCTGCCGACTCTCGTTTTTCTCAAAGCTCTTTCGCTCATGGTTTAAATCCTCCCTTCCGATTACTGGGCGCGCTCGCTCAGCTGCTTTTCGCGGATGATGGTCATCACACGGGCAATGTCCTTTTTAACTTCGCCCAGACGCATCGGATTGTCCAGCTGATTGATGGCGTGCTGAAAGCGCAGATTGAAGAGCTCGTCTTTGAGATCCTTCAGCAGCTGGTTCAATTCCAGAACGTTCTTATCGCGCAGTTCCGCTGTTTTCATTACTCCTCAACCTCCGTTTCCTCTTTTTTGACAAACTTACATTTAATCGGAAGCTTATGCATGGCAAGACGCAGCGCCTCGCGCGCGACCTCCTCCGACACACCGCCGATTTCAAACATTACCCGGCCCGGCTTGACAACTGCGATCCAGTGCTCGGGGCTTCCTTTACCGGAGCCCATTCGGGTGCCGGCCGGCTTCTCGGTAATCGGCTTATCCGGGAAGATCTTAATCCAAACCTGACCGCCTCTCTTGATATAACGGGTCATGGCGACACGGGCAGCCTCAATTTGATTGGAAGTGATCCATGCCGGCTCCAGTGCCTGGATACCGAAATCGCCGTACGTAACCGCGTTGCCGCGGGTAGCGGTACCCTTCATGCGTCCTCTGTGGACTCTTCTGTATTTCACTCTCTTCGGCAGAAGCATTATTTGCTGCCTCCTTCCTTTCGAGGCGCCTTGGCAGCTGCCAGGACCTCTCCGGTGTAAACCCAAACCTTGATACCGATACGGCCGTAAGTGGTCGCGGCCTCGGCAAAACCGTAATCAATGTCTGCGCGCAGCGTCTGCAGGGGGATGGTACCCTCATGATACTGCTCCACACGTGCGATCTCGGCGCCGCCGAGTCTGCCCGAAACACAAACCTTGATACCCTTAGCGCCCAGCTTCATTGCTCTGCCGATTGCCATTTTCATGGCACGGCGGAAAGAAGCACGCTTTTCCAGCTGCGCGGCGATACTCTCAGCCACCAGCTGTGCATTGAGGTCCATATTCTTGACCTCGGTCACCTTAATGTCGACATTTTTGCCCAACATCTTGGCACAGTCCTGACGGAGCTTTTCAATCTCCGTGCCGCCCTTGCCGATGATGATTCCCGGCTTGGCGCAGTGAATATTCACTCTCACAAGCGAACCGACCCGCTCAATTTCGATACGGGGCACGCCTGCGTCATAGCATCTCTTTTTCAGATACTTTCTCAGCTTATGATCCTCGACCAGGGTGTCGCCGAAGGCAGCGTCTGTTGCGTACCAACGCGAATCCCAGTCCCGAATCACGCCGACTCTCAGTCCGTGGGGATTAACTTTCTGGCCCATAGTTTGCCTCCTTATTCCTTTTCCTTCAGAACGAGGGTAATGTGTGACGATCTTTTCAATACTCTGAATGCTCTGCCCTGTGCACGGGGTCTGATGCGCTTCATGGTCGGACCGGGGCAAACGAAGCACTCTGCAACATACAGCTTGGTTTTATCCATGTTGTGATTGTTTTCCGCGTTTGCGATGGCCGATTTCAGAAGTTTTTCCAGCAGTTCCGACGCCGCCTTCGGGGTGTGCCGCAGAATGGCCATTGCCTTATTGACGTCCTGACCGCGGATCAGATCCAAAACGATCTGCACCTTTCTCGGCGAAATGCGAGCATATCTGAGGTAAGCTCTTGCTTCCATGATTTCGTTCCTCCTTTCGGCCTCTCTTAGTTACCGGTGTTGGAAGTTTTGCTGCCCGAGTGACCTTTAAAGGTTCTGGTGGGGGCAAACTCTCCCAGCTTATGGCCGACCATGTCCTCCGTGATATAGACAGGGACATGCTTGCGTCCGTTGTGGACGGCAATGGTATGTCCGACGAATTCGGGGAAAATGGTGGAAGCTCTGTCCCAGGTCTTGAGGACGCGCTTCTCTCCTGCGTCGTTCATTGCAGTGATTCTCTTATACAGGGCCTCTTGTACATAAGGGCCTTTTTTAATACTTCTACCCAATTCAGTTGCCTCCTTTCAGCCTTATTTGCCGTTGCGGCGCTTGACAATGAGCTTATCGGAGCTCTTGTGCTTAGCGCGGGTCTTATAACCGAGTGCGGGCTTGCCCCAAGGAGTCACAGGGCCCGGTCTGCCGACCGGCGACTTGCCTTCACCACCGCCGTGCGGGTGGTCGCAGGGGTTCATGACCGAGCCTCTGACGGTCGGACGCCAACCCATATGACGCTTTCTGCCGGCCTTACCGATGCTGACGTTCTCATGATCGATATTGCCGACCTGACCGATGGTGGCCATGCCGTTTACCGGCACATTTCTCAGCTCGCCCGAGGGCAGCCGGATCAGCGCGTATGCGCCCTCCTTCGCCATCAGCTGAGCCATAATGCCGGCCGATCTGGCAAGCTGCGCGCCCTTACCGGGATACAGCTCGATATTGTGAATAAAAGTACCAACCGGAATGTTGGCAAGCGGCAGAGCGTTGCCCGGCTTAATGTCCGCATCAGCGCCCGAAACCACTGTATCGCCGACCTTCAGGCCGACCGGAGCCAGAATGTATCTCTTCTCTCCGTCCGCATAGGAAACCAGCGCAATGTGCGCGCTGCGGTTAGGATCATACTCCAGCGAAAGCACTGTGGCGGGAATCCCGGCCTTGTCTCTCTTGAAGTCGATAATTCTGAACTTTCTCTTATTCGCACCGCCACGATGACGGACGGTAATTCTGCCGTAGCTGTTTCTGCCGTTGGTCTTGCCGTTCTTTGAAAGCAAGGACTTTTCGGGAGCCTTTTTCGTCAGCTCGGAAAAGTCGGAGACTGTCATGGAACGTCTCGACGGCGAAGTAGGCTTATAGCTCTTTATTGCCATTGATTTCACTCTCCTGTTCGGCTTTGCGGGTCCCGATGGCCGGGACCCATAACCTGCCTTGTTGTTTCGGTATCGGCTTAGGCAAGGTTGTCAAAGAACTCAATCGTCTTGGAGTCCTCGGTAACCGTTACGATAGCTTTTTTCCAATCCGGACGATAGCCCTCGTTTCTGCCCATTCTTTTCAGTTTGCCGTTATAGTTTTGGGTGCAGACCTTTTTGACCGTCACGCCCGGAAAAATCTCTTCGCAGGCTCTTTTGATATCAATCTTGGTCGCGTCGACAGCAACGGCAAAGGTGTATTTTTTGGAAGCCAGTCCCGAAACGCTTTCTTCCGTGATGATCGGCTTCAAGATAATGTCGCGAGCGGTTTTCATTTATCATACACCTCCTCGATTTTCAGCACAGCGTCTTTCGCCAGAATCAGCTTGTCGTGATTCAGAATGTCATAAGTGCTGATGGTGTTGTACAGCGCCGTGGTCACACCGGGAAGGTTGGCAGCGCTTCTAATCACGCTCTCCTCCACAGCCGGCATAACAATCAGAACCTTTTTATCGGCGCCGAGCGCACGGAGCATTTCGACCATTTTCTTGGTCTTGATTTCCTCAAAGGCAATCTTATCGACCACAATCAGATCCTTATCCAGCACCTTGCTCGACAGAGCCGAGAGCAGTGCCAGCTTCTTGACCTTTTTGTTCAGGGAATAGCTGTAATCGCGAGGCTTGGGGCCGAGAGCAATACCGCCGTGTCTCCACTGAGGAGCGCGGATAGAGCCCTGACGAGCGTGGCCCGTTCCCTTTTGTCTCCAGGGCTTCCGGCCGCCGCCGCTGACCTCGGTACGGGTCAACGTAGACTGCGTGCCCTGACGCTGATTGGCGAGGTAATTTACGACTGCGGCGTGCATAACGGTCTTGTTCGGCTCGATACCGAAAACCGTCTTGGACAGTCTCATTTTGGAAACCTCATTGCCGGACATATCAAAAACCTTAACCTGTGGCATTGTGCTTCCTCCCTTCCTTACGCCTTAACACTGTCGGAAATGCAGACAATCCCGTTCTTCGGACCGGGAATGGCACCCTTCAGTGCAATCAGATTGTTTTCTACATCAATTTTAACCACTTCAAGATTCTGGACCGTCACTCTCCCGGCGCCCATATGGCCCGGCAGCTTCTTGCCCTTCATCACTCTCGAAGGATCGGAGCAGGCGCCGTTGGAGCCGGCATGACGTGCAACCGGTCCGGTACCGTGCGTTTCCTTCAGACGTGCAAAGCCGTGTCTCTTAATAACACCGGCATAGCCTTTTCCTTTTCCGGTGCCGACAACATCGACCTTGTCTCCAACGACAAAAGCATCTGCCCGGATGATATCCCCGACCGAAACCTTGTCGCAATCCTCAAAACGAAACTCTCTCAAGGTTCTCTTGTTGGCAACATTTGCCTTAGCAAAGTGACCTTTTCTCGGCTTGTTGACGTTTTTGTCCCGGATGTCGCCAAAACCGAACTGCACGGCCGCATAGCCGTCGTTTTCGATCGTCTTTTTCAGGACGACAACACAGGGGCCCGCTTCCACAACGGTCACGGGAACGACCTTGCCCTTCTCATCGAAGAGCTGCGTCATACCGACCTTTTTGCCGATAATCGCTTTTTGCATTTTTTTCTACCTCCAAATTGGTTATTGGTTGACCCCGAAAGGCCAACATGACCCGCTCATCGAAATCAATACTTGATCTCGATGTCCACACCGGCAGGCAGCTGGAGCTTGGTCAGCGCATCCACCACGTCATTGGACGGACGGACAACGTCAATCAGTCTCTTGTGTGTTCTCATCTCAAACTGTTCCCGGCTGTCCTTATACTTATGGACCGCTCGAAGAATGGTCACGACCTCTTTCTCGGTCGGAAGAGGAATCGGTCCGGAAACCTTTGCGCCGGCCTTTCTCGCCGTCTCAACGATCTTCTCGGCCGACTGATCCACCAACTGATGGTCATAGCCCTTGAGTCTGATTCTGATTTTCTGAGTAACTGCCACTGAAATCGCCTCCCTTAACATTGTAGGGCAACGCTGATCAATCCAAAACCCGTTCCTATGATTCAAAAACACGGGAAACCCCGTGTTTATCATTTCCACGGCGCCGTGCGTTTCACATGACCCCAAGGAAAAACCGGAAAACCTGCAACCCCAAGTTTTCCGGACTGAACCACATAAACACCCGCCGAAGAGCGCATTTTTCGCATAATAATGCCGCTCGGCTGATTCACAGAACCTGTGTCGGTATTGATGTCGCCCGGTTTGAAATCGGACATACTCGGCGGAAATTCCCTGCCATACCGGCAGCAACCTCCCGCTTCAACGCATATCTTGTGCAGTCTCGCCTATCTATTATATAGGATTGTTCCTTAAATTGCAAGCTTTTTTTGAGAAAATGTAGAAAAATTTTTTTCAATTTTTTGTGAAATATGCACAACGCCGGGTGAGCGGTTTTTCGTGCATTTTTTGTCCGAAAAAGCGCATTATTTGTCTTGATTTCCGTATCGGGTTTTTTTAAAATAAAAGAAAAGGCAAGCGGGAGGATAACAGAATGGAAAAAAGCTTTACGCTGATGAGCAGCAATCTTTGTTGCTGGGGAAACGGCGATAATGCCATTGCGCAGCGCATGCCGCGCGTAAAAGCGCTGTACCGCGAATGGATGCCCGATCTCATCGGCACCCAGGAGACCACCCTGACTTGGAAAAACTTTTTGATCGATGCGCTGCCCGAATACGGCGCCGTCGGAGAAAAGCGAGAAAACATTGCCGACCCGGAGCACTGCGTGATTTTTTATAAAAAAGCCCGCTTTGATCTCCTTTCCACCGAGACCTTTGCCCTTTCCCCGAGTGGCGCTTTCGGTTCGACCGGCTGGGGCGAGCAATATCCGCGCATTTGCACCTATGCGGTGCTACTTGACCGCGAAACGCAGCGAAAGCTCTCCTTTTTCAACCTGCACTTGGCACTCTGCGACCAGGCGCAGATTCCCATGCTGAAAATGGTGCTGGAGCGCGCCGCGGGCTTACACCTGCCGACCCTGCTGACAGGCGACTTCAATGCCGTTGAAGGCTCCGATGCATACCTTTTCTGCACGCAGCATTTTGAAGACGCCAAAAAGGCAGCTGCCGACAGCGACAGCGGGCCGACCTTCCACGGCTTTGAGGGAGAATACTCCAATGAATCCTGCCACGGTCTCCCCATCGACTACTGCATGGCCGGCCGCAGGGAATTTTCCGTTTCTTCCTATAAAATCCTTCGTCAACAGGTAAACGGAAAGCCTATTTCGGATCATTATCCGGTATTGGCCACCCTTGCGCTCAAGGATATCCCTGTCCGGTAGCTGCGGCTGTTTTCCCGCGGTATGATTTTGGGCGCCGCGAACAAATAAAAACGTTACGCGCAGCGGCAAAAGCTTTTGCCGCTGCGCATTTTCTCGTAAAAAAGGGCGCGGATTCTTCCGCGCCCTTTGCTTTGCCGATATGGCAAACCTTATTTGAGCTCGACCTTTGCGCCGGCTTCTTCCAGCTTGGTCTTAATCTCTTCAGCCTCTGCCTTGGCAGCGCCCTCTTTGAGAGCCTTCGGAGCAGCCTCAACCAGCTCCTTGGACTCCTTCAGGCCCAGACCGGTGATTTCCTTGACAGCCTTAATAACAGCCATCTTATTCTCGCCGATTTCAGCCAGAACAACGTCAAACGAATCCTTCTCGGCAGCCGCAGCTTCACCGCCGGCAGCGGGAGCCGCAACAACAGCGGCAGCAGCGGAAACGCCAAACTCCTCTTCAAGGGCTTTAACGAGCTCATTGAGCTCAAGAACGGTAAGGGCTTTGACCTCTTCGATCATCGCCAGGATCTTCTCAGATGCCATGATATTTTTCCTCCAATTTTTTTGTATTTTTCGCAATGCGAATTCAGTAAATTACGCTACGCGCAGTTTTGAAACCCGTACGTTTCGATTACGCAGACTGCTTTTCCGCAATCTGATTGAGGACCATTGCAAGGCCGACGATCGGGGAATTGAGACTTCCGAGCATTTTGGCAACCAGCACTTCCTTGGGAGGAATGTTGGCAATCTCGGTAACGGTTGCGGCGTCAATCGCCTTTCCGTCCATAAATCCGGCCTTCACCGAATAGATGTCTCCTTCGATCTCCTTGGCATATTTGCAAACGATTCTCGCAGCCGCCATCGGATCTTCATGACTGATCGCGATCGCGGTCGTCCCGTTCAGCTGCTCGTCCAGCTCGGACATACCGAGCTCATTGAAAGCAAAACGGAGCATGGTGTTCTTGACAACGGTGTATTCGACGCCGGCCTCTCTCAGCTCCCGACGCAGACGAGTGTCATCCGCAACGTTGATACCGATATAGTTGACCAAAACGCCGGCCGGAGCCGATTTAATCTTTTCAATCAGTTCAGCCACCAGCTGCTTTTTTTCCTGCAATACCTTTTCACTGGGCATTTGTTTCACCTCCTGCATCGAAGTCAAAAAAGCTCTTCCCGCATGGCAGGAAGAGCTTTGAAACATCACAAGCGACAAACTTTTGATGAATCTCTTCCTCGGCCGGCGGGCATTGCCCTTTCAGCAAAAAATTGCACCTGCTGTCTTTGGAATCGACAACACTATTATTTTACACGCTGTCTTTCGATTTGTCAAGACTTTTTTCAAAAAACCTGCAAATCCCGCAATTTATTTTTACGCGCAGGCCGCGGCAGCACGTTTTTTCCGTTTCGGGAAATACACGCGGTTTATAACAGGAATAACACGGAGCACCGCGCACATAAGCGCGACCAGCACAAATCGAATCGACAGCTCGATCCACCAGGTCCATTTAATTCTCAATATCCGAAACAAAGCCGGCCACGGGAAAACATTAAGCTCCGTTATATGAGCGCAGAGGATCACCAGGGTGATTGACCCTATATAGGCCAGCACATTTTTTACAATCGGAATGTATTTTTCAATCAGCATCGAAAGCCAAACCAGCGTAAAGGCAGCAGCTATGCTGCCGAAAATGTCAAGCAATCCGTTGCCGTAAAAATTTTCAACCATATAGAGCCTGCCGCAGAACATGATACAAAACGCCCAAAGAGCCGGGGCAAAAATATACAACGCTGTTTTCCCAGAGCAAAACGATTTTGTAAACAGGTCGTTTTTATGGATGATTTTCCCGATATAAACATACATCGAAGCGGTCATTCCCGCCTGGATGCTCATCGGCAGCCAAAACAGGCGCGCCGTTGCATACCCTATGTAAGCAATCGCAAAAACGGCAGCCCACTGATATTTGCCGAGCGCTTCGGTCAGATAAATAATCAACTTTGCAAAGAAAAGTGCCAGCAAAAACCACAGAGCGCCTATCCATTTTATTTTCGGAACGGCAACCGGCCCGCCGCTGCCGTAAAGAGCGGCAATCGTCCACTGTTTTACGGACGTCAGCACCTCTTGATCCTTTAAAAACGCCAAAACAGCCGCCAAGAAAATGATTATGACACAGGTAACCGCATAGGGTATCAGCATCCCCTTAGCATCTTTTTTTACCGATTTCTTTATGTTCTCGGTGTCCTTCATAAAATATCCGCTCAAAATAAAGAAAAGCGGCATATGGAAGCTATAAATAAATCTAGCCAAAAAGCCGGGGATTCCCGGGGTGTGTCCGACAAGAACCCCGATGATGGCAAACGATTTTGCGATGTCTGCCCATTTTTTCCTCTTCATAAAAACCACCCGTATCCTGTCGTTTGAATCAAAAACCCTTGTCCCGCCGAACGGCCCCTTAAAAAACTTAAAGTATTTTGCCGAACGGCAAAATACTTTAAGCTGTAAAATATTTCTTCCGAAAACAAAATTTGTAAAATCCGAATTTACGCGCCGTATTTTGCGGTGTTAATCCGGATGCCGGGGCCCATCGTTGTAGAAAGGACACAGGACTTGATGTACTGACCCTTCGTAGCAGCCGGACGTGCCTTAATGACCGCGCCGATCAACGCCTCAAAGTTTTCGCCGAGCTTTTCAGCGCCGAACGAAGCTTTTCCGATGGGGCAGTGAATAATATTCGTCTTATCCAAACGATACTCGATTTTACCGGCCTTGGCTTCATTTACAGCCCTGGCAACATCCATGGTGACCGTGCCGGCCTTAGGGTTCGGCATTAAGCCGCGGGGGCCCAGCACCTTACCGAGACGTCCGACCAAGCCCATCATATCCGGGGTGGCGATAACCACGTCAAAGTCCATGAAATTCTCGCTTTGAATCTTCTGAACCAGCTCTTCGGCACCGACAATTTCAGCACCGGCCTCTTCGGCCGCCTTGGCATTGTCGCCCTTAGCGAAAACGCAAACCTTCACCGATTTACCGGTTCCGTTCGGCAGCACGATGGCACCGCGAACCTGCTGATCGGCATGACGCGAATCGACGCCCAAACGAATGTGCAGCTCAACCGTTTCGTCAAACTTAGCCTTTGCAGTCTGAACACAGAGTGCCAGAGCCTCTGCACTGTCATACAGCTTGGAACGGTCCAGCAGTTTTTGACTGTCTTGATAATTCTTACCGTGTTTCATCTCAAAAGTTCCTCCCTAATTGAGTGGTAATTAACGGAATTTTCCTCCCACCCGGGAGCATCAGTCGACGACCTCGATCCCCATGCTGCGCGCCGTACCGGCAATCATGCTCATTGCCGATTCGACATTAGCCGCATTGAGATCCGGCATCTTCTGTTCCGCGATCTTTCTGACCTGCTCCTTGGTGATTTTTGCTACCTTGTTGCTGTTGGGCCTGCCCGACGCAGTCTCAATCCCGCAGGCCTTCTTAATCAGAACAGCTGCCGGCGGAGTCTTGGTAACAAAAGAGAAGGAACGGTCAGCGTATACCGTAATGACAACGGGGATAATCAGACCCGCGTCGTTCTTGGTGCGCTCATTAAAATCCTTAGTAAATGCCATGATGTTGACGCCGTGCTGACCGAGAGCCGGTCCGACAGGCGGTGCCGGCGTGGCTTTACCGGCGGGAATCTGGAGCTTAATCAGCCCCACAACCTTCTGTGCCATTTTCTACACCTCCAAAAGTGGTCAATCGGAGCAGCTGATAAAAAATTTCTGCCCCTCCCACACGCCGCCCGAAACGGGCGCGTCAGCGGAAAAGCTCCGCTTAGTTTACCAGGACAGCCTGGCGCAGCTCCACCTCGGCAGGTGTGCTCCTGCCAAACATCGAAACGATGACCTTGACAACATTGTTTTCTACGTCAATCGACTCGACCGTTCCGGTAAAGCCTTCCAGCGCTCCGCCAACAATCTGAACGGTATCCCCGACAGCGTAATTGACCTCGACCTGGGTTTTTTCCACGCCCAAATTGGCGACCTCCGCTTCGGTCAGCGGGATCGGCTTGGTCGCGGAACCGACAAAGCCGGTAACGCCGCGCGTATTGCGCACGATGTACCAGGACTCATCAGACATAATCATTTTGACAAAGACGTAGCCCGGAAAAAGCTTCCGCTCCACTTCTTTCTCTTTGCCGTCTTTTCCGACCTCCAGCACCGTTTCGGTCGGAATCCGGACCTCAAAAAACCGATCCTGCAAATGGCGCGACTCAATCGTCTGCTCCAATGTCGACATGACCTTGTTTTCATAGCCCGAATAGGTGTGAACGACGTACCATTTTGCCTCTTCAGCCATTGTAATCCATTCCTTTCCGCGCAGCCTTAGGCGTTGCCGAGGAACAGCTTGATCAGCGCACCCAGACCGTAGTCCAGAAGCCAGATGAACAGACCGACAACGATGATCGACGCAATGACAACGATGGTATTATTGATGATCTGTTTTTTAGAGGGCCATACGATCTTTTTGAATTCGCCTTTCAAATCGCGGAAATACTTGCGAAAGCCACCGGACTTCTTTTGCTTTTTCTCCTTCTTTTCGGGCTTGGCGCCTGCCTTTTTAACAGCATCCTCTGCCATGCTCATCCCGCCCTCCTTATTTGGTCTCTCTGTGAAGCGTGTGCTTCCTGCAGAAACGACAATACTTGTTCATCTCGAGTCTGTCAGGATCGTTCTTCTTGTTTTTCTTGGTGTTGTAATTACGCTGTTTGCACTCTGTGCAAGCTAATGTAATACTAACTCGCATATCGGCACCTCCTACAAATTCGGATAAATTTTGCCTCCCTCAAGTGGGCTTTATTTCGCACAAAAAATAAAACCTCGTCAGAGGTACAAATAATATACCACAAACGAGGCCGGCTTGTCAAGCCTTTTTTATTATTTTTCGGTTTCAACCTTTTCTTTTTTGAATTTTCGCGGATTCTCGGAGCGGATCCCGATAAAAACATACCATAAAATCACCAAAATCTGCAGAGCACCGGCAATCCAAAAGACATGCTCGATCCCGTCCATCGTGACAAAAAATCGCGCGCCGCCGGCAGACAGCCAAACCATGGAGGAAACAGCGATACCGCACCAAAGCCGCGAAAACCAAAGCGCCGAAAACACCGTCAGCACCACGGTTGATGCAAACAGCGCCGAAAACACCGCAAGCTCCAAATAAAAAACATCCACACCCAACAGGCGCAGCACAAAAAAGGCAACAGCGTCGACCAGCCAGACCAGCCCGACAGACAGTGCCGTAATCAACAGCCGCTGTGCACGGCCGAATCCCCGGCGCGGCGGCGGAGCCGGCGGCGCACTTTGCAAAAAGTCCTGCACCCGAACGCCGTAAATATCGGCCAGACGGGTCAATATATAAAGGTCGGGCAGTCCCTCTCCGCGTTCCCATTTGGAAATGGATTTATCGGAATAATTGATGCACTCCGCAAGCTCGGACTGGGTCATCCCACACTGCCTGCGAATAGCCGATAAATTGCGTGCCAAAACCTGCCTCAGCTCCTGCTCGGACATGCCGACTGCCTCCTTTCCGAAAATACTCCCGTGCCCCTTTGACCGACAACCGCAAAAGAGCGGGCGTACAAGAGGACAACGCCCCCAATAACGGTATTCTTTCAACACAGACTGCCGTTATCCGTCCGGGCTTTTCTGCCGAAACCACCTCACGGTCGTTTCGGAAATCTTTTTGTTATTATAACAGACTCTGCCCGAAAAAGTCAAGTCTTTCCGAAAACAAACCGCCTTGCAGTGCGATTTCCCGGCAAAACTCTACTGTCAGTGGAGTATCGTTTTTAAAAATAGAATCTTCTTTTTTGCCAGTAGACCCGCCAACCGCAGGACTTCCTTTATTTTTCGGCGACGCGGTGTTAAACTCAAAGCAAGACAAAAAGGAGCTGATCTCATGAATCTTCAACAACGTCCGACTCAAGCGACCGCAGACCGCGGAAAGGGAAAAATGTTGGCCGCCAAGATCATTCGGGTTGCCACAGTGGCTCCGCTGATGGCAGCGACCCTGACCACGATCCTCTGCTTTTCGTCGCTACACGCCTACGAAAATATGTTGCACTACGTTATGAGCCTTGTGTTTCTGACCGTGTTTCCGCTGCTGTCCTACCCCTTGAGCGCCCTGATCTTCGGCCGGGACCCGGAGCTTCGTCGTTCTAAAGAGCGCAAGCTGGCTATTATTTTTTCGGTGGCCGGCTATTTGGGCGGCGTCCTGTTCTGCCTCCTGACGCACTGCACGATGGTAGAACGGGTAATTTACTTTACCTATCTGTTGTCCGGTGTTTTGACCGCGGTTTTTTCTTTCGTCTTTCATGTCAAAAGCAGCGGGCACGCCTGCGGCGTTGCCGGGCCGATTGCCGTGCTGATCTACTATGTCAGTCCGCTGTACCTGTTTTCGCTGGTGCTGCTCGTATCGGTGTTTTGGTCCTCTCTCAAGCTGCGGCGCCACTCGCTCGTTCAGCTTTTTCTGGGCAGCCTCGTGCCGGTGCTGTCCCTGTTTCTGTCCGCCCTGCTATGTGCCCGGCTTCCCCTGTAAAGCTCTCTAACCGCAGCGCTTTGCAAATTTTTCAGGGATAAGCTGTAAGGCCTCGTCCTTCTCCGCCCCTCCGGGAGAAAAAATCGAGCGCCTTTTTAATAAGGCGCATAAAAGGCTTGACTCCGGTCAAGCCAAATGCTATTATTATGACAAAAAGGCGGCAATATGCGCGCCGGACCAGAAAGCCGGAATCCCAAATGAATTATCAAACTGCCCTGTTCGATCTTGACGGCACTCTTTTAGACTCTATGCCGATGTGGAAGGCCGCTGCCTCTCGTTATATCATAGCTGCAGGCGGCCGACCTAAGGCGGGGCTGGACCGAACCGTCACGCCCATGGATATGCCGCACACAGCTCTTTATCTCCGGCAGCATTATTTCCCGGAAAAGGATGTTGATCTGCTTGCACAAGAGCTGAACAACTTCATCTGGAAGCAGTATCTTCAGGCGCCGCTCAAGGCCGGCGCTTTTTCGTTTGTTCAAGCACTGCACCGGCAGGGCGTTCACTGTGCCGTCGCTTCGGCTACCGACAGTGACCGTATCCTGTCGCTGCTTTCTCTGCACCGGATGACGCCTTATTTTGACGCCATCGTGTCCTGTACCGAGGCAGGCGCCGGGAAAAACCAGTCGCCGGCCGTCTATCAAAAGGCTATGCAAGCTGTCGGCGGAACGATTGAGTCCACCTTGATTTTTGAGGACTCCGATTACGCCGTCCGAACCGCCCTCGCCGCCGGATTTCGGGTTGCCGCCATTTATGACGACTATATGGCTGCCGCCCGCCCGGAGCTCGAGCAAAGCTGTGCTTATTATTTTGAAACCTGGCAGCAGGCTTCGGATTGTCTGTTGTAATTCGTTCCGCACAAGCGGCTCCGCTGCACTTTTCCCAAAACAACAAGCTCTCGGCCAATAGGGCCGCCCAAAGGCATCAATTCACCCCCCCTCTTTTCGACGCAAAAGCTCTCGACCGCAAAAAGCTGCGGCCGCCCGTTTGGGCGGCCGCAGCTTTTATTTTTGTTTCATCCGCCGCAGCGTTTCGCGATAATCGGTATCCGGGTCAAAAATCACTTCCCCGTGATGGGAGGGCTCGCGCCGCGGCGTCATATAATCGCCGTACTGCCGGGAAAGGCAGGTATCCCAACCGCCGGGTGCCACAAGCGTCAATCCCTCAAACTTCATCGGGACCGTTGTGTTAAACACTTCACGCTCCCAGCACAGCTTTTTGTTGTCGGGGTCAAAGGAAAGCTGCGCGACTCGGCGCGTAGCATATCCGTTGTACGCCCGGCAGATTTTTTCCATCCGACGATATTGCAGCGAGGGCGGCAAAATTCTGGAAAAGGCGTGTACCGCAAAACGACGCAGTCGCGCGGCGCCGCTTTCCTGCCGGGGATCGTTTCGGATACCGGCATTCAGCAACGCATTCCAAAAATGCAGCTGCCGACGTTGACGTGCTGCCGCTTCCTCCGAATCCGGCACGGCGTCCAGCGGGAAAATGTCGATAAAAATTCCTTGATGAAACCGCACCCGTGAGCCCTCGCCGACCCGAATGGCCGTCGTGCCGTTATACCGAAGCTGCGCGTGCCCGCGAAAATAGCCCGAATCGGTGTAGGCCGTTTGAAAAAAGAACGGATCGGAAAACTCCTGTGCCGAAACAGACAGCAGCCGGTCATAATCCTCCCGCATCATAAACAGGTCGATGTCGTCATCCCACGGAATAAAACCGCCGTGCCGAACAGCGCCGAGCAGGGTGCCGGCCGCAGCAAAATAGTGCAGGGAATATTTTTGACACACCTGCAAAAATTTTTCAAGCATCAAAAGCTCTATCTCCCAGACCCTGCGCAGACGGTCGCTGACAACCACCCCGCTGCGCACAAGTACGCCGGACGCTCTTGCACCGGTCGGGCGGACGATGTCCCCGATTTTGGACGTCGATATGTTTTCCGTCGCAGCGTTTTCCCCTCCGTCGGTCACAGCGCTCCCCGTATCCGCGCTCGCCCTGCTTTCCGTTTCCGCGTCAGCCTCGCCCGCAGTGCTATCAGCTAAACCGGCGCGGGCAACTGCCGCAGCCGAGAGGGCAGGTTCACCTCCTGTGGCCGAAACGTTTCCGGTGCCCGCAGCGGCCGAAACGCTCTCCGCAACTGACGCGGCGGTATCCTCCCCGCCGGCGGTTAAAGAGCTCGACGGCGCTGTACGCTTGGACACAGCTTTTTCGGTGCGAAAAAACTTTTGTTTCAACTTATAAAGCTCCTCAAAAACAATTTCGTCCCGAGTAAGCAGCAGGCCGGCGATATAAACAGCCGCGCCGGCCGAAACCTGCGCAATCAGCACCGGCATACCCCGTCGGCCGACACCTATCAAGCAAACGATCGCCAGCATAATCCCGGACAGAAGCGCATATTTGATTGCGGCACGGAAAATATCCCACAGCGAAATATACGCACGAATCAAGCGGATATACAAAAGAGCGATCACGCCCTCTGCCGCCAGCGACGCCACAACGGCGCCATAGCTTGAAAAACGCGGGATCAGCAGCAGGTTTAAAAAGAAATTAACCGCCGCGCCGGCCACGATGACACGATTGCTGCGCGCCCGCTGTCCGCTCGGCGTTAAATATATCGTCCCGATAATATTGCTGATACCAATCATAAAAACGATTGGCGAGGACAGCATGAGCACCGGCGCGACCTTGTCATAGCCCTCGCCGAAAAACAACGGGACAAACACTCGGGCACAGCCAACCAAGCCGAACATCATGGGCATGGAAACCAAGCTCATAAAACGGAAGGTCTTTTTAATATATGCGCGGATACTGTCATCCTGACCCTGTCCGAACAAATAGGTCGTGCGCATACCGACAATGACGTTCAAAGAGGTGATAACAGTCAGCAGAATATTGATTACCTTATGTGCCTGCTCATAACAACCGTTTTCCACATTGGAACGCGTGATAACGCCAATCATGGTCCGGTCCAGCACCGTATAGACCGATGAGGCGACTGTCGGAATAAAATAAATCAATATCTGCCGAAAATGCGGCCGGAAGCAAAGATGAAACCCGCGCGGAGAGCCCAAATACCGGTGCAGCTGCGGCAGCGTCATTAAATTGGCAAGCAATGTGCTGCCGGTTTGAATCAAAATGTAGAGCATAAGATCTTCGCGATGTCGAACCAGGGTAAAAATCAGCACCACCGAGAGCGACTTCATCGCAAAATTGCGCAGCATCAGAGCTCGGAAATCCTCCATAGCCTGCAAAAACCAGGTGAAATCCACCGCAACCGACAGCAGCGTCACACCGCAGGCGATATAAATGCCGATGTTCACGCCATTGATAAACACCGCCACCAGATACAACACACCGCTGACTGCAGTCGTAACCGCTCGAATCCCCGTCAATTCCCAAAAAAGCTCGGTGCAGCGTTGGCGATTGCCCCTCTCCATAGAAACCTCGCGCGCACCGTATGCACCGATGCCCAGCGCGGCAAACAGCGAAAAATAGGTGGCGATCGAGTTGGCATAGCTGTAGTAGCCGATGGTTTCCACCTGCAGCACACGGGAAACGTACGGCGTTGTCAAAAACGGTGCCAGCAGCGAAAACAGCTGAATAGCTACGTTGTAGACATAGTTCTTCTTGATACTTTGCTGTGCCACGTACAAATCCTCCTCCACAGGCTAAGGCGCGCGGTAGCCGGAAAGCTTAACCACAGAATACCGATCGGCGCAAACGACATATTCGTATTCATCAGCATGCCGAAAAACACAAGCATCGCCGACAAAAGCCGTACTCGCGGCCGGCGCACAGAGAGCAGCACGTCTCTCGGTGCCGAAAAGACATAAAACAGAAAAGCCAAAGTCCGCCCTGTGCCAGCAGCACCGGCAGGCCCCTGCTCAGCCCGTCGTTAGCGCAAAAGGCATAAGAAAAACGCGCGATAATTGCCGCGTCGTTCCAATCCCCCCGAAAAAAGATTTCCCTAAAAAGTCGGCAAAGCAAGCTTGCGCGTCACAGCCGAATATAAAAGAAAAACCTTCATTTTGTCCCGCAAAATCCGTACAGCCGGCAGCGCGGCAACAGGCAAAAAAGCGCTCAAATGCCATTGTACAGCACACAGCAGACCGCCAGCAAACATTCCTAAACAGAAATAATGCTTTCCCGATCAGGCTTTTTCATCCAAAGCCGCCGACTGCCGGAGAACGCTTCGGATCATCTCGCCGGCGCGCAGCCGCGCGCCGAAGCGCGCCGCATTTTCGGCAAGCCGGCGATACTCCTCCGGGCTGACCGACGAAAGCCGCGTCTGCAGCTCCTGCAAACAGTCCACCGTAAGTCCGAGACCGTTTTTCACAAGAAACGGGGCTAACGCCGCCTCGGACCAAATCAGCACCGGCAGTCCGGCTGCCAAATACAAAGATGCTTTATGCGGATCGTTGATCCTGAGATACTGCCCGGTCACGCCGGCACAGGTATCACAGCTGTCTCCGTCCCAAACAAGGCCGTATGCGGCGTCCAGCCGGGCAGGCAGCTCCTCGGGCGCAAAAGCGCCGCAATAGTGTACCTGCGCGCTGTCCTCTCCCGAATAATTTGCGCCGTACAGCCGCAGCGGCGCTATCCCGTCAAGCTCGCTCAACCGATACAGGTACCCGGCCTTTTCCCGGCTTAAATTGCCGGCGACCGCTACCGTGTTTCCGGGCTGCGCCGAACGCTTCGGGTCCGGGCAAAGATAATCAAAAATCCCCAGCACCGCAAGCCGTTGCGGCGGCAAGGATAGCGATTGCACCAAAAAGTCGCGCATAGCCTCATTGTGCAAAACGATTCGGGCGCACCGAGACAAAAGCTGCTGCTCCAGCAAGGCCTTTTCGGAGTTTTTTTCAAACCGGGCCGACTCCAGGTCATGCACGATCAAGGTCACAAGAAAGGCCTTTTTTTGCAGCAGACGCAACAGCGCCGGCATAAATTTTCGACTGTAAAAGCTGTAAACCGGCCATTGTATCGTCAGTGCGCTGCCGTCCGGCAATGCGCGCAGTTCCCGGCAAAGCTTAAAAAAGCGCGGAAGTTTTCCAAGGGAAAAACATTCGTGTACATCCAGCGGCAAATAGCCCTCCGCGATCAAAATCTGCCGAATGTCCCGTTTGGCCTTACTGCCGGCATTCAATGGGTTTTGGGGAAGCTCGGTCAAGAGAATTTGTTTCATCGCTCGATTTCCGTTTCAAAAAAGTTTTGCAGAAGCGGCGCCTGCGTGTCAATATCAAATCCGGCCTGCCGTACCTGACCGAGTGTATTCGGCCGATCCCGGTGCTCCTCGGCGCAGGCAAGGATTCGGTCACACCACAGCGCGGCCCCGCCTGCCAGCGGCAAATATTCAATCTGCTGCGACACCCGTGCATCCTGCGGCACGCCCTCGGTGCTGGTCAAACAATAAAGCCCCGAGGTCTGCGCCTCGATCAGCACAATTCCAAGCCCCTCATACCGGGACGGAAACACAAACAAATCCATTGCCTGAAACAGGTCCGCCACATCCTCGCGCACCCCCAAAAATCGCACGCGGTTGTGAATTCCGAGCTTGGTTGCCTGAAGCATGAGCGTGGTGTTTTCCTCTCCGTCCCCGACCAAAAGCAGAACGGCATCCGAGCGCTTTTGACAAAGCTTCGCAAAAATTTCCAGCAAAAATTCTTGATTCTTTTGCCGATGCAGCCGGCCGACGTTGCCGATGACCAGCTTGTCCCGCAGCCCCAGCTGCGCACGCAGCCGCTCCCGAACTGCCGGATTAAAGGCATATCGAGACAAATCAATGGCATTCACCACCAGTCGAAACCGCTCCGATTGCATCAGCTGCTCATCATAGAACCAACGCGCCGCAGCATTGCTGCAAGCCCAATAATCGGTTGCCAAAGACCGGACACGCCCCCGGTTAAGCCGGTGCAGCAGACCGCGCAGCGCACTGTCCATATTCTGAGAATTGTGGCTGTGAATAATCCGGCAGGGAATATTGTATTTTTTCGCCGCCTTGAGATAATCAATATTGGCAAGACTGCAAACATTGACCCAAAGCGCGCAATACTCCTGCGCATGCTGCCGAAAGAAGGCTTCCAGCTCCCGACGATACCGCCGCAAATCCCGACTTCGGGCACAGATACGAAACACCCGGCCGCCCAGGCTCTCGATTTCCTGCTCATACGCCACTTCATCCGTATTACAAAGAAAATCAAACTGCACCCGAGAGCGGTCCAATTTTCGATAATATGCCATGATAAAGCTTTCAACCCCGCCGGGGTTTTCGGTCATGCCGAACACCAACACTTTTTTCATGGAGCACGTCCTTTCCCGAAAAGACAGGTTTTTGTTTATTTTAACCCATTTGTCATAGTTTGTCAATTTTCACCGAAAAAAACCGCAGCCTCTTTCCATGAGAATATCCTGCCGGCAGAAAAACAGCCGCCCGGCATTTTCCCGGGCGGCAGAGCATTATAGTTTAACAACAAAGCCATAACAAAGATGATTTTTTCTTCGATCCGCGGCATACCGCAGGTACGCACGAAATACCCGCAGCGGAATGTGCGCTCTAAATGCCGTTTTCAACGCTTGCCAAAACTTTTTTCGGCCGACGCAAAAACGAATCCAGTCCAGCTCGTACATCATCAGTACCTCGCGGCGGCGCAGATCCGAAAGCTGCGTTAAATAATGCGCAAATTTCTCTCGGAACATCCGTTCACGCTCAACGCTCTGCGCAAAGCTCATGTGTGCCGTCCGAATATCGTAAAACGCCTCCATCAGCACCTCGTCAACATAAGCCATTTTGTATTTTGAGGTAATGCGCAGCAGATACTCCAAATCCTGATTACGCCGAAAAGAAACATCAAAAAGGCCGATATCCTCCATGGCACTGCGCCGAAAAAACAAATTGGAGCCGGTGCCGATATACAAAGAGCGCATCAACACCTGAACAAACACATCTCCCTCGGCGCGTTCGGCCGAAAACTGGTCGGTCCCGTCCGGCATATGCTTAACATAGCCCGAATAACAGGCGCCGTAGCTATCATCCAATGCATCCAGCGCTGCCGACATTTTTTCAAGCCGGGTCGGACAGAAAACGTCGTCGTCGTCCAAAAAAGCAACGTACTGCCCGCGCGCCGCTTGAATCCCGGTGTTACGTGCTGCCGCGCCGTTTTGATTTTCCTCATGCCGCAGATACAAAACCCGCGGATCCTGCGCATAGCGCGCCATAACCTGCGCTGTTTTTTCGCCGTCCGGCGTTCCGACGCCGTTATCATCCACCACGATAACCTCAATGTCCGAAAGACTCTGTGCAAGCACGCTGTCCACTGCGCGGGCAACGTCCTCGCTGCGCCGATAGGTTGGGATGATCGTGCTGACCTTAATTTGGCTCATAAATTTCTGTCTCCTTTTTCGACCCTGCTGCCTCCAAAAAACCGTAAGACAACGCCGGCCACCTTCCGGCCGGTGTCCTCCCGGTGTGACCGCGCGTTATAATTCATGATAGCATTTTTTCAACAAAAAATCAACTTCCGCTTTTGCCAACGTCCTAAACCGCCTGTCCCCTAACAATCCTTCAGCCCGTATGCATGTCCGTTTTCCGCAGCCTTGATACGCTTGTACATATCCTGCATCTGCCGGTCGATCTCGGCAATTTTCTCGGCACAGTCAAACATTTCCTCATTGATGCCCTGCGGCAGCTTGGACTTGTCTGCCTTGTAACGGATGTCATGCTCAAGGCTGGCCCAAAAGTCCATAGCAATCGTCCGGAGCTGAATCTCCGCCCCGACATACTCGGTGCGCTCGGAAAGATAGACCGGCACATGAATATCCAAATGCAGCGAACGGTACCCGTTGTAATTCGGAGTCTTTATATAGTCCTGTCGGCGGACGATCTCCACGTCCTTATGTCGCTCGAACATCTCGGCGACGCGGTACACGTCGTCAATATAGTTGCACACAACGCGCACGCCGGCAATATCGTTGATGTTTTTGCGAGCCGACTCAATGGTAAGCGGAAATCCCTTTTTGGTCAGCTTAGCCGTAATACTCTGCACTGTTTTGACGCGGCTTTCTATATGATGAATCGGGTTGCGGGCATACAACACGTTAAATTCGCTGTTCAGCACCTCAAATTTCAGCGCCAGCTGTTTAACCGCCGATTCATAGATGTTTTGCAGCAGCATAAATGAATACGCATCCGTTAAAACCGTTTCCTTTTCCGTGTTCATGGAAAATCCCTTCTTTCCGATGACTTTTTGCACCCGGAAAACGTCCCTCCGCAAAGGCGTTCCCCGCGCGTTTTGCTCCGCCGGGCCTTTTCATTTCGCGCCCGGTTTTGTTTGCGCAAACATCCTCGCGCGTTTTTTGTGTGCCTGCGGCTTCCGTTCTCACACCCGGTTCATTTCGGCCTGCCTTCACAGGTTCTTTTCGTTCCCGCGCGTTTTGCACCATCGGCCTTTTCGGCTCCTGTTTTACGACGCCTGTGAGCAGCTCTTTTAAGTCCTTTCGGGAAAGACCGCCAAGTCTCACACCTTTTTCAAAGGAATCTCGGAAAGGGGCGACAGCCCGAGCCGATTCGCAAAGGCAAGCAAGGCGTCCTGTTCTGCAACGTCGGCCAGCGCGCCCGGCGTATGCGCATCACAACCGAGCACCGTCTCGTTTCCGACGCTTTTTACGATGTCGAAAAATCTTTGACAAGGGTACTGCCTATGGTCTGCAAACCCCAGCATATTCACCTCAAGCGGAATATGCATTTTTCGGGTCCCGGTGCAAAGCCGGGTCATTTCGGCATTGTACCACGCAGGATCCCCGGTGAAATTCGGCAGATCCGGATGCGCCAAACAGCTAAAGCAGCCGGTCGCAAGACCCTCCAAGACCTGATCAACATAATTTGTCAGCATGGCGGGATCATCAAAGCGGGCGCCAAAATAGAACCCGGCTTCCTCCCGATTGTAAAAATGCTGCCCCAAGATCAAATAATCGACGCCGAGCTCTCGGCAGTATTGCCGCAACCGCCCAAACGTATCGGGCCAGTACTCGGCTTCAAACCCGACGCAAATCCGAATATCGTTTTGATATTCCTCTGCAAGCTTGCGGATACTGCGCACATATTCCGGGGCCTCAGAGGGAGTCATGCGTATACGCGAAACATAGCCGCTGTCAAAAAATTGCGGCACATGGTCTGAAAAACCGAGGGTGGTCATGCCGGCGGAAACTGCCGCCTCGACATATTCCCGCAGGGTGCCGCTTGCATGGTGACATCTGGCTGTGTGCGTATGATAATTTGCAATCATTTCTCTCACTCTTTCCCAGAAAATTATAGTACAAGTCCCCCGAAAAATCAAGAGGGAACTGCGCCTGACGTCCGTGGCGCCACGCATTTCTCCCCCGGCCTTCCTGTCCGGCTGTAGCGCTTCAGCAGCATAGGTGCTTCTGTGTCCCGCATTAGACTATACGCAAAAGCGCCGTCTGCGACGCAGCAGGCAAGGCCCTCTTCTCGGGGCAAAAGGCTTTTGTTTTGCTCTGTCTCCTGCCGGTTTTGTGCTGTGTGATCGCACAAAAGCCACCCTGTTGCGGATCCGGGCACTAAAAAGCGATTAAAAAGCAATTTAAAGCTGCTGCGCATAACATTGATTTAAAATGCCACGTTCTTTATAACAATACAAGCTTTTTCGCCGCTTGACGCCAATATGTGCAAAAATCCCTCCGCCAATTTCTCGGCAGAGGGATTTTTTAATGCAATGCAATCATTGTGCCCTTCCGGCAACACACGCAGTGTAACACGCTGTCGGCAAACAGACGATTTTTGCGCAGCCTCTTTATGAGCGCAGGCCCAAAGAAGCTTGTGCAGAAAATCAGTTTCCGTCCCCTTTGACAGCTGTCTTGCGCAGCTGATAACAAAGCAGGAATTATTTCCCCTGCTCGTTAATGGCAGCCTGTGCTGCAGCAAGGCGGGCAATCGGCACACGGAACGGAGAGCAGGAAACATAGTCCAGCCCGATCTTGTGGCAGAATTCGACCGACATCGGGTCGCCGCCGTGCTCACCGCAAATACCGCAGTGCAGCGACGGACGGACCTTTTTGCCCATCGTGACCGCCATTTCCATCAGCTTGCCGACGCCGACCTGATCCAGTCTTGCAAACGGATCGTTTTCAAAGATCTTGGCGTCATAGTAAGCGTCCAGGAACTTGCCGGCGTCGTCACGGGAGAAGCCGAAGGTCATCTGAGTCAAGTCGTTGGTACCGAAGCAGAAGAACTCCGCGTCCTCAGCAATTTCATCAGCCGTCAGAGCTGCTCTCGGAATCTCAATCATGGTGCCGACCTCGTACCGGAGGGAAACACCGGCGGCAGCGATCTCGGCGTCGGCCGTTTCAACAACGACCTTCTTCACTACCTTAAATTCCTTATTATCGCCAATCAGCGGAATCATAATCTCGGGGACCACTTTCCAATCGGCGTGCTTTTTCTGCACATTGATGGCAGCGCGGATAACCGCCTTGGTCTGCATCACGGCAATTTCCGGATAGGTAACAGTCAAGCGGCAGCCGCGGTGACCCATCATCGGGTTGGTCTCGTGCAGGCCGGTGATGATGTTGCGGATGGCCTCAACGCTCTTACCCTGTGCCTTTGCCAGCGCCTCGATTTCGGACTCTTCGGTGGGAACAAACTCATGAAGCGGGGGATCCAGGAACCGGATGGTGACCGGTGCGCCCTCCAGTGCCTCATACAGCTCCTCAAAGTCCGCCTGCTGCATCGGCATAATCTTATCCAGCGCCGCCTCGCGCTCCTGCTTGGTGTCGGAGCAAATCATCTCGCGGAAAGCAGCGATACGATCCGGCTCAAAGAACATATGCTCGGTACGGCACAGGCCGATACCCTCAGCGCCAAGCTCATGCGCCTTCTTGGCGTCACGCGGCGTATCTGCATTGGTGCGGACTCTCAGCCGGCGATACTTGTCCGCCCAGCCCATAATCCGGCCGAACTCACCGGCAATGCTGGCGTCCACCGTCGGAATAATACCGTCATAGATATTACCGGTCGAGCCGTCAATCGAGATAAAGTCTCCCTCATGGAAAACCTTGCCGCCCAGCTCAAACTTCTTGTTTTCTTCGTCCATCTTAATGTCGCCGCAGCCCGAAACACAGCAGGTGCCCATGCCGCGCGCAACAACCGCCGCGTGCGAGGTCATACCGCCGCGGACCGTCAAAATACCTTGTGCAGCCTTCATGCCGGTGATATCCTCCGGGGAGGTTTCGAGCCGGACCAGGACCACCTTTTCGCCGCGGGCATTCCACGCCTCGGCGTCATCCGCCGAAAAGACGACCTTGCCGCAGGCAGCGCCCGGGGACGCGCCCAAGCCCTTGCCCATCGGCGTAGCGGCTTTCAGCGCTTTCTGGTCAAACTGCGGGTGCAGCAGGGTGTCAAGATTCCGCGGATCGATCATCAAAACCGCTTCCTGCTCGCTTCTCATGCCCTCGTCCACAAGGTCACAGGCAATCTTGAGTGCGGCCTGCGCGGTGCGCTTGCCGTTACGGGTTTGAAGCATATACAGCTTCTTGTTTTCCACCGTAAATTCCATGTCCTGCATATCTCTGTAATGGTTTTCCAGCTTCTGGCAAACCGCCTTGAACTGCTCAAACGCCTCGGGGAACTTCTCGGCCATCTGAGCGATCGGCATCGGCGTACGAACGCCGGCCACAACGTCTTCACCCTGCGCATTGGTCAAAAATTCGCCCATCAGGCGCTTTTCGCCGGTGGCCGGGTCACGGGTAAAGGCAACGCCGGTACCGCAATCGTCACCCATATTACCGAATGCCATCATCTGAACATTGACCGCGGTGCCCCAGGAATACGGGATATCGTTGTCGCGGCGATAAACATTGGCACGCGGATTGTCCCAAGAACGGAAAACGGCCTTAATGGCGCCCATCAGCTGCTCCTTAGGATCGCTGGGGAACTCATCGCCGATCTTCTCTTTATATTCAGCCTTGAACTGGAATGCCAGCTTTTTCAGGTCGTCAGCGTCCAGATCAACGTCCTGCGTGACGCCTTTTTCTTCTTTCATCGCGTCAATCAGCTGCTCAAAGTATTTCTTTCCGACCTCCATCACAACGTCGGAATACATCTGGATAAATCTTCTGTAGCAGTCCCACGCCCAGCGGGGGTTGCCGGATTTCTTGGAGAGGACCTCAACCACCTGCTCATTTAAGCCGAGGTTCAAAATGGTGTCCATCATGCCGGGCATGGAAGCACGCGCGCCGGAACGGACCGAAACCAACAGCGGATTTTCAAGATCGCCGAATTTTTTGCCGGTGATCTCTTCCATCTTAACGATATACTCCATAATCTGTGCCTGAATATCCTTGTTAATCTGGCGGCCATCCTCATAATACTGCGTGCAGGCCTCGGTGGAAATGGTGAAGCCCTGCGGAACCGGAAGACCGAGCCCGGTCATCTCCGCAAGATTGGCACCCTTACCGCCGAGCAGCTCGCGCATATCGGCATTGCCTTCGCTGAATAAATAAACGTACTTTTTACTCAAGGGAATCTACCTCCTGATTTTTTGCGGCGCCGAAAGCGCCGTTTCTTTTTACAGATATCTTTCCGTCTAACTATTATAACAAATCCTTTTGACAATTTCCAGTTCTTTTTTGTATTTTGGCATATTTTTGTAATTTTTTTTCAAAAATTCCATCCTCTCTTTACAAGGACTGGGAAATCTGCAATAATAGAAGCATAAAAAACTTCCGTTTATTCGTAAAAAAACATCAAAAAGGAGTTTGTTTTCATGGAAAATCTTCAGGGAATTTTGTTTTCCGTCCCGCAGGGGGCGCTGGCCGGGCCGGTTCTTCTTTTCAAAACGCTGGCCGACTGGACCGGCGATGCACTGGCCGAGGCCGGCATTGAACAGGTCGTTCCGGCCGATCGAGCGGAAGCTGCCGCTTTTTCGGACGCCGAGATTTTTGCCGTTTCGGCACAGTTCCCGCTGTTGCCCGCATTTTGCATTTCCAACGCGCTGGAGCAACACCGAGCCGACGGGGCGGACCTGACGGTGCTTGCCGATGTTGACGGCGCTCCGGCCGGCCTGTGGCTGCGGCCGGGGCTGTTGCAGGAGCAGGATCTGCAGGCGCGGGAGCTGTCACAGCTGCTGTGCTCTCTGGAAGCGCGCGGACTTCAAAAAAGCGTCCTGTATGCAGAGGAGGGAGAGCTGTTTGCCGTTCGGAATGCGCATGACTTGTTTTTGGCCAACGAAGCCGCCCGCACCGCAGTCATTGACCGCGCTCTGTCCGACGGAGTGCTTCTTTTCTGTGACGACGGTGTCATCCTTTCACCGGATGCACGCATTGCCCCCGGCGCTCAAATTCTGCCCGGCACCATTATCCGCGGAAAAAGCGTTATCGGTGCCGGCGCCGTAATCGGGCCCAACACGCTGATTGACAACAGCAGTATCGGAGAACGCAGCATCATCAATGCCTGTCAGGTGTTCGATTCCACTGTGGGCAGCGACACCAAAATCGGTCCCTTCACGCAGCTGCGGCCCAACAGTCATATCGGAAACGGTGTGAAAATCGGAGACTTTGTGGAAATCAAAAACTCGACCGTCGGAGACAAGACTGCCGTCGCTCATTTGACTTATGTGGGCGACAGCGACGTCGGCCGCCGCGTCAATTTCGGCTGCGGCACCGTTACCGTCAATTATGACGGCAAAAACAAGCACCGCACCGAGATTGGGGACTGGGCCTTCATCGGCTGCAACACAAATTTGATCGCCCCGGTAAAAATCGGCAAAAACGCCTTTACGGCGGCCGGCTCGACCGTTACGCAGGATGTGCCCGACGATTCTCTATGCGTCAGTCGCGCACGGGAACAACGGGTCATTGAAGGCTGGGTCGAAAAGCGTCTTGGTCGCCGCCGCTTTGAAGAGCAAAAATAAAAAGCCGCAAGGCCGGCCGGTTTTTAAAAACCGGCCGGCCTTATCACAGCCAAAGCGCCCCGCAAGGGGCGCTTTTTCACGTTTTTTGTCTGCCCAAAGCTTTTCGGCGCACGGTCGACCTTTTTCTTTAAAGAGAGCGGACTGTGACTTTCGGTATCAGCTCCTGCAGGTCCTGCGGACGCGGCGGGAGTGTGCCCGGCGTCAGGCAGGCAGCGCTGCCGTAAGCCACGGCAGTGCGCAGACAGTCCGCGGCGCCGTCACCCCGAACAAAAGCCGCCAAAAATCCGGCGATACTGCTGTCCCCGGCGCCGATGGTGGAAACAGCCCGGATTTTCGGCGCCGCCGCCGTATAGCAGCCCTGTCGGCAGCACAACAAGGCGCCTTGCGCACCCAAGCTGACCATGACATGCTCGATCCCCCGGCGGCAAAGCTTTTGCGCAGCGTCGCAAACCGCCTCAAAGCTGTTGATCGAATAGCCGAGATAGGCCGAAATTTCCTCCTGATTGGGTTTGATTAAAAACGGGTGTGCCGCCGTCAGGTCGGAGAGTGAAAAGGAGCGCGAATCCACAACAATGTGCACCCCCTGCCGCCGCAGCCGCGCCAGCAGCTGCTGTACAGCCGGCATGCCGACCCCCTCCGGCAGGCGGCCGGTCAGGGTAACAATACACCCGGGCTCCAGCAGCGGCGCCAGCGCCGACTCAACCTGCAGGAGCAGGCCGTCATCCGCCGAAAAGCCGGTAAAGCTCAGGCGGGTCTCGGGTGCATTTTCGGGATGGATGGTGATGTTTTCGCGAATAGACCCCGGCCGATAAAGTGCCTCAAAGAAAAGACCGTCCGCCGCAAGAGCCTTCTCAAAGGCGGCGGCATTATCCTGTCCAAGCACCAAAAGTGCCATGCTTTCGACGCCGCCGGCCTTTAACGCCCGTGAAATATTCACGCCCTTGCCGCCGGCCTCCCGGCGGGTCACCGTCGCCAAATTTTCGCTCTCGGACGCGAAATGCGCGGTGCTGCAATGCAGATCAAATGCAGGATTCAATGTTAAGGTTATAATTTTCATCGGCCGGTGTCCTCCCGCATACGCGGCGCATGCGCCAAAAGGTATCGCTCCGCCTGTGCGCACCAAAGGCCGCCGTTTTGTTCCAAAATTTTCGCCAGCTCGCGGCACAACGGATCGGTTTTTCCGCGCTGCGGCAGCTCGTCAAGCGCAATCATCGGCAAATCCAGCTCCGGGTAACAGACCTTTTTGGCGCCGGCGGGTGTTTTCATGGAAAAGATTGCCTCCGGCACCGCCGAAAGGCCGCAAATGTGTGATACCAGCACCTCGGGGCGAATCCTTTTCTGTTCAATCAGCGCAATCGTTTCCTCGGTGTCCTGCGGGATACTGCCGGCCGTGCCGACCACATGGATTCCGTCATAATGCACCCGGTAAAGGTTAAGACTTCCCGGCAGCTCGTGCTGCGCGGGGCCGGCAAAAAAATTGATACAGCCGTCGACCCGGCAAATTTGCTCCGCCATCGAAAACAGCTCCGGCACCGGCGCCATAACAAAAACATCGTCAAAGCCGCCCTCGGACGCCGCAATCAGCGTCTGAACAGGGTCTTCCAGGACGCCGGTATTGAGATATTGCAGCGAAACTCCCTTTTCGCGAGCATACTCCGCACTGCATTGCCGAGCCGCCCAGGTAAGGCGTTCGGGGTTCAGGTCGGTCACGACAATTTGGCGAACGCCGACACTGCCGACAGCCATTTCCACGGCGCCCAGTCCCATCGGTCCCGTGCCGCCGAGAATGGCCAACCGTCCGCCGGACTTTGCTCCGTCGGTTCGTTTATAGTTTTCGTAATCGGTGTGGTAAAAGCCTTTGTATCCACGCAAAATGCAGCCAAAAGCTTCCACCAGAGAGCCTTGAAAAAATGCGTCCCCCTCAAACGGCAGCAAGCATCCGCGCTCCAGTACCACCGCCGGCACCACGACATAGGTCGCACTGCCGCCGATATATTGAAAAGAATAGCCGACATCGTGTCCGTTTTCAAGCTTTAACGCCGGTTGAATCACCGCCCGCTGACCGACCTGCCAGCGGCTGCCGATGTTTTTGCCGACCGCCGCAATTTCACCGCACATTTCATGACCGATGATGACCGGGTTTTTCCCGATGTCCGACGGCACCCGCTTATGGGCGCTGCCCTGCAATACGGCCTTATAGGTGGACGTACACAAGGAATCCGAAACCACCCGCATTAAAATTTCGTCCTCCCCGAGCGGCGGCAGTTCAAAGGTCTCCAGCCGCAGATCCATAGCGCCGTACATCCGCACTGCTGTTGTTTTCATCATTCAGCACTCCCTCTCATAACTCTTTCGGCAGCTTTTTTCTATAGATTTTCGGCTGTCCCGATTGGGGCAGCACCTGCTTTTTTACGGTTTGACCCATTTCATGACAAAAGACTTTGATAAATCGCCTCCGCCAGCGCGCCGATTTGGCGGCGCTCCTGTTGACTGACTCCGGTCAATCGCTGTTTTCGCGGCCGCCCCCAAATCCCGAAAAATCGAGGACCTATCCACGTTTCGCTCCCGCAAGGCTCCAAAACGCCCCGAAACAGACTGCGCACCGCCCGCCGCGGCGGTGTAAACAAAAGGCGCATCGGCAAATAAATCAAGGCCGAAAGCGCCTTGGGATAGTGCGCGGTGATTCCGGTCGGTGTAATCCCGGGATGTACCAGAGAAAGAGACACCTGTTTTTCATATTGAAACAGCTCACCGAGTGAAAACATCAAAAATCGCTTGGCATTGCCGTACACAAACCGCGGCTCTCGCCGAGAAGAAAAATCTACGTCCTGCGGGTTTATCGGCGCAAAACGATAGGCGATACTGCCCACCGCGACCACCCGAGCGTCCGGCTGGCACCGCAGGGTCGGCAGCAGCTGTCGCGTCAGGTAATACGGTGAAACAAAATTGATTTGAAAAACAGGGTCATAGCCGGCAGTGCCGGGCTTACGCGAAAGATGATAAGCTCCCGCAGCGTGAATCAGCAAAGAGAGCGGCAGCTCCGAAAGACGCTGCGCGACCGCGCGGACGCTGTCCATCTGTTCCAGATCCAGTTCCATAACCTGAAGGCTTGCTGCCGGAAACTCCTGCCGCAAGCGGCCGCAAAGCTGCTCGGCCTTTTGCCGACTGCGACAAAGAAGCACCAGATCGGCGCCGTTTTGCAGCAACAATCGGCACAGCTCCCCGCCCAAGATCCCGGTTGCTCCGGTCACCGCCGCCAAGCGTCCCTGCAGCGCGCCGGAGGTCTGCTCTTTTTTGCGAAAATTGCCAGACTGTGTTTCTTTTTGATGCATGCCGATCCCCTCCGCTCTCGCGCCGCTCATTTCGGGTACGAAAAGCGCCGGTGGGTGCAAAGCTCCTGCCGGTATTTCCGAATATAGTACTGTGCCATAGCAAGATTCTGCTCGGAAAAATTACCGCACTGTGCCGCCGTCGCCCCCGGAATCGGGCCCGAAAAATTCAGTACAAAATCGCAGAAATCCAATACTTGATCGTAAAGCTCCGGGGCGCCATGATTCCCGAACAACAGCAAATAGAAGCCGGTCCGGCAGCCCATCGGGCCAAAGTACACAACCTGCTGTGCAAGCGGGCTGTTGCGAAAATAGGTCGCGCCTAAATGCTCCAGCGTATGCAGTGCCGGCATATCCATGACCGGCTCCCGACCCGGCGCGCAGAAGCGCAAATCAAACGTCGTAACAACGGCCGCACCCAATCGATCCCGCCGCGAAACGTACAGCCCGGGCAGCAACTGCAGATGGTTGACACGAAAGCTTTCAATCATTTCCATCCTGATCGCCTCTTTCAACATCTCCGGCCCTGCCGACACACAAACCGCCGTTTTTCGGGCCCTCTTTTGCATTTTATTATATCAAACTTCCCGGCTCTTGTAAAGAGCCGGGGCTCTGTGCAAAACCTCGCCCGCCATGCGCCGCGCGCAGATTCCCCGCCACACAAATTCAGTCGCCGCGCAAATTCAGCCGCCGCGCAAATTCAGCCGCCGCACAAATTCAGCCGCCGCACAAATTCAGCCGCCGCACAAATTCAGCCGCCGTGCATAGACCGCCGGGCGCAGATTCTCCCCTGTGCCGCCCTCGCGTGCAGACTCTCCCCTTGTGCCGTCCTCGGACGCAGATTCCCCGCCGCGCATAGACTGCCGCGCGCAGACCCCCCTGTGCGCCCGTCTTTTCGGCCGGCATATGACCCGGCAGGCGTACATATTCTTCCCGCCGCGCGCGTTTCGGCATCGAAAAGTCTTGACAAGATTGGCAAAAAGGCGTATACTTTAAATACCCCATAGGGGTATTTATAAAAAGGAGCGATTTCCATGGAAGAAAAGATAAGCTGCTGCTGTTCGGAACGCAAAAAAGAGCGTTCTTCTAAGGAAAGTCGGCAGCTGCTGCACCGGCTGCGCCGAATCGAGGGACAGGTGCGCGGTATCGCCCGCATGGTGGAGCAAGACGCTTACTGCCCGGATATTCTCACACAGTCGGCGGCTGTCAGCGCCGCAATTCATGCCTTTAACCGGCAGCTGCTGCAAGAGCACCTGCACACCTGCGTGGTGCAGGACATTCAAAACGGCCGCTTAGAAACCATAGACGAGCTTGCACAAACCCTGCAAAAGCTCATGAAATAACAAAAAACGAGAACACGATGTCTATAAGCGCGCTTCTCGCCGTCATTTTAACGGCCGCCGCTTTTGCGGCTGTGCTTTCACGGGAGGAAACAGAATGAAACAATACCGTGTCACCGGCATGAGCTGTGCGGCCTGCTCTGCCCGAGTCGAAAAGGCCGTCACTGCACTTCGGGGCGTTAGGTCCTGCGCCGTCAATCTGCTGACCGGCAGCATGGGCGTGGCCGGCGATGTTGACCCGCAAGAGGTTATTGCCGCGGTACGGCAGGCCGGGTACGACGCGTCCGTTGCAAGCTCCGCCGACGCGCCGGACAAAACCGTTATCCTGCCCGAAAACGACCTGCGCCCGTTGCGGCAGCGATTGTGGTTTTCGGTCGGTTTGTTGTTGATTTTAATGTATATTTCGATGGGGCATACCATGTGGGGCTGGCCGCTGCCGGCATTTTTTACCGGAAACCCCGTTGCCGTAGGTCTTCTGCAGCTGCTTCTTTCAGCGGCGATTTTAATGATAAACCGGCACTTTTTTATCAGCGGCATACGCGGTCTTCTGCACCGTGCTCCGAACATGGACACCTTAGTTTCATTGGGCGCGGCAGCCGCTTTTATCTACAGCACCTGTCTGCTCTTTGCCATGACTGCCGCCCAAAAAATCGGCGACAGCAGCGGCGCCGCAGCACTTTGCCACAGCCTGTACTTTGAATCGGCCGCCATGATTCTGACCCTGATCGACGTCGGCAAAACGTTGGAAGCGCGTTCCAAGGGAAAAACCACCGACGCGCTCCGTTCGCTTATGTGCCTGGCGCCCCAAACAGCAAGCGTCCTGCGGGACGGGCAGGAGCTGACCGTTGCGGTGCAATCAGTCCGACCGGGAGATCTTTTTGTAGTGCGCCCCGGAGAAAACATCCCGGTGGACGGTGTGGTGCTGGAAGGCGGCAGCGCGGTCAACGAGGCTGCGCTGACCGGCGAAAGCCTTCCGGCAGACAAAGCGCCGGGAGACGAGGTTTTTTCCGCAACCTTAAATCTGTCCGGCTTTCTCAAATGTCGGGCGACCCGGGTCGGAGAAGACACCACCCTGTCTCAAATTATCCGCATGGTCAGCGACGCCGCCGCCACCAAAGCGCCGATCGCCAAGATTGCAGACCGCGTCTCGGGCATTTTTGTGCCGACAGTTTTGGTCATTGCCGCCGTAACGACGATCCTTTGGCTGCTGCTTTCGCACCAAATCGGCTACGCGCTCAGCCGCGGCATTTCGGTTTTGGTCATCAGCTGTCCCTGCGCGCTGGGGCTGGCCACGCCGGTAGCCATCATGGTCGGAAGCGGTGTAGGCGCCCGCAACGGGATACTGTTCAAAACCGCAGCGGCGCTGGAGGAGACCGGCCGAATCCAAATTGTCGCACTGGACAAGACCGGCACGGTCACCTGCGGAGAGCCACGCGTCACCGACCTTGTGCCGGAACCGGGGATCTCCGAACATCAACTGCTGCAGGCAGCGCTGTCCTTAGAGCAAAAAAGTGAGCACCCGTTGGCTCGCGCCATCCTGCTTCAAGCCCAGGGCGAGGGAGTGCAGCCGCAGCCGGTGCAGGACTTTGAGGCTGTGCCCGGACACGGTCTGCAGGCTTTGCTGGACGGTTGTCCGATTTACGGCGGCAGTCTTTCCTTTATCAGTCGGCACGCCACTGTTTCGGATATTCTGCAAAAAACAGCCGACACGCTGGCCGAAGACGGCAAAACGCCGCTTTTGTTCTGCCATGGAGGCCGTTTACTGGGTCTGATTGCCGTGGCGGATACCCTCAAGGAGGACAGCGCACAGGCTGTTCGCCGGCTGCAAGAAATGGGGCTGCGCGTGGTCATACTCACCGGCGACAACAAACGCACCGCCCGAGCCGTCGCCGCGCAGGCCGGTATTGATGAGGTCCTGGCCGAGGTCCTGCCGCAAGGAAAACAGGAGGCGATTTGTCGTTTACAAGAAAGCGGCAAGGTTTGCATGGTCGGCGACGGCATCAACGACGCCCCCGCCTTAACCAAAGCCGATATCGGCATTGCCATCGGCGCCGGCGCCGATGTTGCCATTGACGCCGCCGACGTGGTTCTGATAAAAAGCCGCCTGAGCGATGTCCCGGCCGCCATCCGGCTCGGCCGCGCCACTGTGCGTAATATTCATCAAAATCTGTTCTGGGCATTCTTTTATAATCTAATCGGTATTCCGTTGGCTGCCGGCGTTCTCATTCCGCTGGGGCTGACGCTCAGCCCCATGTTCGGCGCAGCCGCTATGAGTCTTTCGAGTTTCTGCGTCGTTTCCAACGCCCTGCGGCTCAATTTGTTAAAACCGCACCGGGCAAAACAGCCGCAGACGACCCAAAAACAAAATTTCGAGAAAAAGGAGTCGATTTCCATGCAAAAAACACTGCACATTGAGGGAATGATGTGCGCCCATTGTGAGGCTACCGTCAAAAAAGCGTTGGAGGACCTGCCGTGCGTCGGCGCCGCGCAGGTCGACCATCGAGCCGGCGTCGCTGTCGTAACCCTCACAGCCCCGGCTGACGATGACCTGCTACGCCGTGCGGTTGAGGAGCGCGGCTACACGGTTACCGCCGTATCTTAAAAAGGCGGCGCGAACGCACCGCCTTAAACCCAAAACCGGCCGCCGGAAAACCCGGCGGCCGGTTTCTTTTTAATAAAAGGTACCGTTTAACGCGTCAAATGCACGATTCCAGCGTTCAAAGGCAGCTTTGTAAGCCTCTCGGCACGTAGGATCCGGACGGAAAACCTCCTTGACCCGAACGCAGCGCTCGGCCGCGTCGGCACAATCCCGATAAACGCCGGCGCCGATCCCGGCATACATAGCGGCGCCCAATGCCCCGGTCTCTGTCACGTCTGTCAGCTCAACCGGTTTTCCCATAATATCAGCAAACATCTGACACCACATCGGACTCTTGGTCACCCCGCCGCTGAGCCGAACGCTCTTCACCGGGCCGGCAAAAGCCTCCTGCATGAGCAGGATGTCATACATTTCGTAACAAATCCCCTCCAAAATAGCATGGGCAATGTCCGCTTTTTCGGTTGCCAGCGTAATCCCCAAAAAGGTCCCGCGGGTGTTTTCGTTGACCTTGCGGCCGTGCGAGCCCTGCAAGCAGGTCAGCGCCGTGACCCCGTTCGCCCCGGGAGCGGAATTGGCAGCAATCCCGGTCATAATATCATAGGGATCCACCCCCATTAGGCGGCTGGTTGCCACCTCCAGCGGGCAAAGCTTATCCCGAAACCACCGATAAGCCGAAGCCGCCGTATGCGAAAAGGCTTCCAGCTGCCAATTGTGCATACCCTGATTGCCTTTTACAATAATGGTCTTATTCGGGTCGCGGCACGGCTCGTCAATCGTGATATAGCTGCCGCCGAAGGTGCCAACCACAATCGACGCTACCTCGCCGTTAACTGCACCGGCACCGAAAGAGCAACAATTGACGTCCTGCGCACCAAGGCAAATCTTGCAGCCAACCGGCAGCCCAAAGCGCTCCGATTGCGCAACGCCGACCCGGCCGATGACCCGGCCGGCCTCGGAAACGACCTGCGGTAACTCGATCCCATCAAATCCGTAAGCCGAAACAAGGCGAGAATCCCAGCAACTGCGATTTACATCCAGCATACTGATTCGGTGCGCCGAAGCCACATCGGTATAATAACCGTCCGCGCCCAACTGACGCAGAAAATAATCCTGATTGGTGCAGCACCGCGCCACTTTTTCCCATGTTTTCGGCTCATGCTTTTGCAGCCAAACGTTCACGCCGGTATTGAATGCACCGATGACCGCCCCCTCAATGGCATAGTGCTCGTCATCGGAAATTTTTTGCTGAATGTCCTCGTACACCCGGCCGTTACGCAGATCCTGCCAGCCGATCATACGATTGCGCACCACGTCCTCATTTTTATCCAGCAAAATGCAGGCCGCTCCCTGCGACGACAGACTGACCGCCAAAATATCGTCGGTATTTACCCCGGACTTTGCAATCGCATCCCGACAGGTCGACGCCACCGCTTCGGCAATCTGCGAAACGTCCTGCTCGACACAGCCCGGCTCCGGATAATAACTCGGATACTCGCTATAGCTGCTCGCAAGCAGCCGCCCCCCCAGGTCAAAAACACAGGTTTTAGTACCGGTCGTGCCCTCATCAATGCCTACCAGAAACTTCTCCACGTTGTTTTTCCTCCTCCCGGATAATTTCAAGATACGCTTTAAACAACAAAAGGTCCTCCGGCGTCGTGATTTTAATGTTCCGGCGCGACCCTTTAGAAAAATACACCGGCTTTCCGTAATCCACATACAGCGTGTCGGCATAAACATTGCCGTCAATTCCCTTATGCTTGGCATAGGCCGCCCGGTAAACCTCCAGCATTTCGCCGAGGCGGTAGCCCAGCGGCATATTGAGCAGGCGGACCTGCTCCCGCGGGATATAGCGGTCGGAGCTTTGCTCGTCCCGCGCCATAAAGGTGTACGCCAGCACCGGCTCTGCCGACGCGGCATTGCCGTACCGTTCGGTCACCCGGATACAGTCGGTGATGATTTCCTCTTCCACCAGCGGATTGGCAGCCATGTGCAGCACCACAATATCGTCCGGGCTGCACTCCTGCTCCAGATTGTAAATACCGTTGCGAGTCGACGCCTGACAGTTATCGCCGCCCGGCGTAATCCAACGGACCTTGGAAAGCCCGTATTGCCGCACCAGCTCCCACAGCGACTGCTGAAAGCTCTCGACGCAGACCACCTCGACCGCGTCAATCAACGGGTGCCGCTCAAAGGCCTCTAAGGTGTATATAATGATGGGTTTACCGTCCACCTCTAAAAACTGCTTGGGCTTGTCCGCACCCATTCGCTGTCCGATACCGCCGGCAAGAATCACGCCGATATTCACGAAAACCCCTCCTTTAAAACATTGGGAAGCGCCGCTTTTTAGTTTTCGGCTTTTTTCGGAAGAAGCTTTGCAAACACGGCCCGGTAGAAAAAGCCGCCGAAAACGCAGCCGACTGTCGGCGCCGTCAGGTACAAAACCCACTGCCAGCCGGCAAAAATGCCGGACACGTCGTAACCCCGGATCCGTCCGTACACAAAACAGAACAGGCGCGGGCCGAGATCCCGTGCGGTGTTGATGGCCGTCCCGGTAAAGCCGCCGCCGAAAGCAATATCCAGTGCAATGACTGCGCCGATAGCAATCGGGAACAGCCCGGCAGAGGGCTTATTGGGCAGCCGCTCATCAAGCAGCGCGAAAATGGCAATCATCAGCAAAGCCGACATGGCAAATTCCATGACAAAGCCGCCAAACAGGTGCTCCGGCGCCGTATTGCAGTAAAAGAGCGCGGCCGGGTTGCCGCCTGTTTTTTCGGCCCACTGGCTCAAAACGCTGTCAAATCCGATAAAAATCGGAATCAGCCCGGCGCCCCAGCCCAAAATCTGCGCCACGATGTACGGCAAAATCAGCCGCTTTTCAAAGCCGCCGAAAAAGGCCCAGCCCAACGTGACCCCGGGGTTTAAAAAACAACCGCTGATCGGCGCGAAAATCACCACCGACAGCGCAAAAACCGCGCCGAACCACACCGAAAACTCATACATATTGGAAACATAGCCGAGACAAACAAACGGGACCAGCAGCCCCAGTCCGAAAAAGCTGACAAAAGCCGATCCCAAAAATTCCCCTAACACTTTTTTTGCCGAAGATTTCATAATGCCCTCCAATTGGATTTTTTAACAAAAGTCACTTTATAAACATAACACACTCTGTTTAATTTGTCAATCTTTCCCTCACAACGCGACGGCGCATAGAAGTCCGGCTGTTTCAGGCGATCCGCCGCACGGCCGGTTCCCTTCAATGCCCGGTATATCCCGGATATTGAGGCTCCTGTTTCCGGACATATGCCCGAACCGAGCTTTTTTATCAAATTTTTCCCGTCTTTCCAAAACGCTTATGCTTTTTTTGTCAACAATAATTCCGCCCTGCCGAGCCGTCTGCCTATAACACGGCAAGGGCAGCACGCAGCTTTTTCCGCCCTGCCGAGCTGCCCGCCTATAACGCGGCAAGGCAGCGCGCAGCTTTTTCCGCCGTCGGGTTGCCCTCTTTATGTGCCTTGAGCATAGCTTTGCCTATGCTATTCTCAAAAATAAAAGGACTACCGAAGTAGTCCTTTTTTTGGAGGCGCCACCCGGAATCGAACCGGGGTTGAAGGTTTTGCAGACCTCTGCCTTACCGCTTGGCTATGGCGCCGCTATTCGTTTTTTGAAAAAAGACGCTTAAAGGATGGCTTCTTTAAGCGTCTCTCGTGGAGCGGGTTACGAGGCTCGAACTCGCTACCTCCACCTTGGCAAGGTGGCGCTCTACCAGATGAGCTAAACCCGCATATTTATGGCGACCCGGATGGGGCTCGAACCCACGACCTCTAGCGTGACAGGCTAGCGTTCTAACCAGCTGAACTACCGGGCCATTGGTGGGAACAACAGGGCTCGAACCTGTGACCCCCTGCTTGTAAGGCAGGTGCTCTCCCAGCTGAGCTATGCTCCCGCACCGTCAGCCGCTTTCGGCGACGGGTTATATTTTAACATACCATACAGAAGATGTCAACACCTTTTTGCAATTTTTTTAAATTTCTTTCTATTCTATGCCGTACCCACGAAAGTTGTGTTTTTTAATTTTTTATTAGGAATTATTCTCAATAGCTTGACAAGTAAAAAATTTGATGTATAATAAAATCAGATATTCTGCAAAGGGGCGTGGCAACTTGTGAAAAAGCCGGCACGGCGTAATACACCGCAGCGGCGTCTGATTGCAGAGATCGTGCGCCAAAGTCCCGATCACCCGACCGCCGAGGAAATCTATCGGCGTGCCGTCTCCCGTGCACCGAATCTCAGCCTGGGCACCGTTTATCGGAATCTTGCGCTGCTTTGTGAAATGCGGGAGATTCAGCGTATCCCGGTGCCGAACGGGCCGGATCATTACGATTTTCGGGTCCCGGAGCACTGTCATTTTCTGTGCACCGGCTGCGGCCGGATGTTTGATGTGCCCGACCGATGCGCCCCACCGCCGGTACAGCTTCGCTTGACCGACGCACCGGACTTTGAGGTCTCGGGACAGTTTTTGATTTATACCGGACTTTGCCGCAGTTGCCGAGAGGCATAAAAATCCGGCGGCACGCCCGCCATACCATGCCGAAAACGGGAGTCCGCTCCCGTCATTTAAAAAATAGGAGGAAACTATCATGGCAGAACTGAAAGGAACCAAAACCGAACAAAACCTTGCCGCAGCTTTTGCGGGAGAATCTCAGGCGCGCAATAAGTACACCTACTTTGCATCGGTCGCCAAAAAAGAAGGCTACGAACAGATTGCCGAGATTTTTTTGAAAACAGCAGACAATGAAAAAGAGCACGCCAAGCTGTGGCTGAAAGAGCTTGGCGGCATTAACGACACCGCCGCCAATCTGGCCGCAGCGGCGGCCGGAGAGAATTACGAATGGACCGATATGTACGAAACCTTTGCCAAAGAAGCAGAGGCCGAAGGATTCCCCGCCATCGCGGCGCGGTTCCGTATGGTCGGTGCCATCGAAAAGGCTCACGAAGAGCGGTACCGTGCGCTTCTTAAAAATGTTGAGGCGCAAAAGGTTTTTGAAAAAAGTGAAATCACCCTTTGGGAGTGCCGCAACTGCGGTCACCTCGTCATGGGCAAAAAGGCGCCGGGCGTCTGCCCCGTCTGCTCTCATGCACAAAGCTTTTTTGAGGTCCGCAAGGAAAATTACTGATTTTTGCAATCTGAGCAAAACAGTCGCTTTTGTGCGCCGGTTTTTCCTGTATTCCGAAGGCTTTTGCACGCCGACCATTCCTTTTTTTGCATAGCGTCGAATTTTTCGGTCATACTAACCTCGAAAAGAGGTGACACGAAATGTCGGATAATAAAGAGTATAAGGATAAGAAAAACGCACAGGATTCCCGGAAAAAGAGCGGTTGCGAGCTGGATAAAAACGAGCAGTCTTTTGAAAATAAGCAGTCCTTTGAAAACGGACCGGAAAACTGCCGATAATCTTCGGCAGACGGCGGGGTGCCCATTCGGGCGCCCCGCTTTTTTCTCTTGACTTTCGCCGGCGCTTTCTTTACAATAGAAGTATCTTCAAAATCGGGAGGGGCTCCGATGAAAAAAACCCGGTTTCCAAAATTTATTTGTGCCGTTTTTTGCTTGTGCTCTCTGCTATGCTGTTCACCGGCAGTCGCCGCACAAACCGGCGTTCTGTCGTCTGACCTCGCGCCGTCCTCCGACGCGGCCGTCGGCAGCACCGTTTCGGGTGCCGCTCTTGCAGAGAGCGATGGGGCGCGCGGCAATATTTTCGAGGCAAGTATTTCCGAATTGTCCGATATGCTGCAAAAAGGCCAAATAACCTCGGAAATGCTCTGCGAGGTTTATCTGGAACGCATCGACACCTTTGATAAGGACGACGCTCGGCTCAACAGCGTCCTTTCCATCAATAAAAACGCGCTGGAGCAGGCCCGGATTCTGGACAGCGAGCGCCGCATGGGCACTTTGCGCGGCCCGCTGCACGGAATTGTGCTGCTGGTGCAGGACAGCATTGATGTTGCCGGTTTTCCGACGACCGTCGGCCGCCGCAGCCTGGCGCCCGAGGTCCGGCAGGAAAATGCCGCCGCCGTGCAAAAGCTGGTCGATGCCGGCGCCATTATTCTCGGCAAAACCAATCTCAGCACCGATGATCTTGTCACCCGCTACACTGTCAGTGCGCTTTTGGGAGAAACCCGCAACGCCTACGACACCGCCTACAGTGCCGGCGGCTGTGCCGGCGGAAGCGCCGTGGCTGTTTCGGCTAATTTTGCCGCAGCCGCGCTGGCTGTTGACACCAACGCCTCCGCAACCTATCCCGCCGCTTTAAACGGCGTTGTTGCTCTGCGCCCGACCTACGGGCTTGTAGACTTTTCCGGTTGTTTTAATGTTGTCCGAGCCAGGGACACGGTGGTGCCCGTCACCCGAAGCGTTGCTGACGCCGCGCTGCTTCTGGAAATCCTGACCGATAAGACCGAGGATTTTTCCGGCGCCCTCAAGGTCGACGCCCTGCAGGGCAAAAAAATCGCCGTTCTGCGGGAGCTGTCGGAATACACCTACAATTCGCCCAACGAGTTTAAAAGCGCCGACGCTGAGGTCACCGCCCTTTTCCAAGCCGCCCTTGAAGACCTCAAGCGGCTCGGCGCCGACGTTGTAAGCCTATCGATTCCGAAATTGTTTACCTATGTGTCCGGCTGCCGCGAGTCCCTTGCCGGCGCACAGCAACAAAAGGCCGCCCTACTGGAGCAGCTCAACACCGAGCTGCAAAAAAGCGGCGCCGACGTGCTTGTTTTCCCCTCCTATCTATCCGCTCCGCTGCCCTCCGGCTTTGACGGAAAAACCCACCGCGCCGAAAACGGTCTTTTGCTCAATTGCGGCGCTTATCTGCCCTCTCTGATTGGGCTGCCGGCCGTCACGGTGCCGATGGGAAGCGTACACGGCAAAATTCCCGCCGGGCTGGAATTTGTCGGGCTGCCGGGGGCGGATGCACAGCTTTTAGCCCTCTGCTACGCCTACGAGCAGGGCACCGCGCGTCGGACTGTTTCCGACCTTGCGCCCAATCTACACCCGGTCTTGGATCTGTCTGCGTCTCAAGACAACAGTCGGCTGCCGGACAGCGAAACACCGCCGCCCGCTCGTTCCTCCGGGCTTCAGGTGATCCTCGTTGTGATTTTCATTGTTGCCGCACTGGGCTTTTGTGTCTGGCTGCTGCTTTTGTCAAGGCCGCATTTCCGCGGTCGTCGCTTATAACCAAATCCCCGCCGATCGGCGGGGATTTTTCGGGTCGGACACAAAATCCTTCGAGTCGCAGCGCCCCCTGCAAGCCGAAGCTTGCAGGGGGCGCTTACACCCTATAAAACAAGGCTTAACAACTGATAAGCAAGGAACGCCACGCCCCAAGCAACCGCACATTGATACACCGTTACGCCGACCGCCCGCAGAGACGAGTGGGTTTCCCGGCGAATGGCGGCAATTGCCGCTACGCAGGGGGTGTACAGCAGCGTGAAAATCAAAAAGCTGACCGCCGAAAGGGTGCTCGGAAACAGACCCGGAAGTGCTGTTTCAAGGCTCGAAACTCCGGTGCCGGTCAAAATGCCCAGCGTGCTGACCACCGCCTCCTTAGCCGTAAACCCCGTCAGCAGCGCCGTTGCAAGACGCCAGTCGGAAAAGCCCAGCGGCGCAAAGGCCGGCGCAATGGTTTTCCCAATAAGCGCCAGAAGACTTTCCTGTGCGTCTGTCACCACATTCAGACGCAAATCAAAATTCTGCAAAAACCAGATAATAATTGTCGCGAGAAAAATAACCGTAAAGGCTTTCTCCACAAAATCCCGCGCCTTATCGCGCATCAGCAGCAAAACGCTTTTGACCGACGGCAGACGATAATTGGGCAGCTCCATGACAAACGGCATGGAATTGCCGCGAAAGCAGATCCTTTTCAAAAGCAGTGCCGAAAGAATCCCGATAAGAATGCCGGTAATATAAAGTCCAATCATGACCCACGCCTCATGTCCGGGGAAGAAAGCCGTTGCGAAAACGGCGTAAATCGGGATTTTTGCCGAGCAGCTCATAAAAGGAATGAGCAGCATGGTCATTTTTCGATCCCGTTCCGAGGAAAGGGTCCTCGTTGCCATAATAGCCGGCACACTACACCCAAAGCCGATGAGCATCGGCACAATGCTGCGTCCGGACAGTCCGATACGGCGCAAAAGCCGATCCATCACAAAGGCGACCCGCGCCATATAGCCG
>CAKSSH010000001.1 GCA_934488695.1 uncultured Oscillospiraceae bacterium | reverse complement strand
TTATAAAGCTTGCCGGAGAGCTGGCGAATCTTGTCCGACGTCACCGTGATCTCAAGCACATAGTCCCGGTCATCCTTGGGATAAGTATAAACAGTAAATCCGGCATTTTTATATTCGTAAATTTTATCCAAACCGTTATATGCACAGCTGATACTCTCAAAGTACTCATATTTTTCGTCCGCAAAAGCGGCAAGCACCTTTTCCATATCCATATGACAAGCAAGCTTCTGCCCCAAAATTTCAAACGACGTCAGCTTTTTGCTTCCACCGCAGCCGGAAAGGCAAAAAACCATCCAGACCAAGGCCAAAAAAGCCCCGACGACACCTCTTTTTTTCATGAACGTTCCTCCGAAAAAATAAAAATCATCTAATGGAATATTATAATATATTTTTCGCAATAAATCAATAAAAAACACTCTTTTTTTAAAAAAGAAGTCGACTTTTACCCATTTTCTCTCAGCCTAAACCCAAAAGTCCTTTTAACGCCCCAAAATTCTATTTTAAGTTGGTTGATTTTTTTATTTAACAATTTGAAAAGCATCCGTCAAGGAATGTGCGGCGCAAAAATGCGCCGCACAAAAAATCCATCCCGCTATCACTTTTTTTTCTTAGACGTGAACAAAAGTCGTTCTCCGATTGCAATACCGCGCCGCCCCAGAAAATACGGAAGATGCGCAAGCAACGGAATGATTGTCGGCACTAAAACCGCCAGCGAAGCCTGTAACGGCGTTGCAATGCATTTTGCAAATGCAACCCCGACAGCCTGTCCGTCTCCGCCGATTTCAACCGGCAACAAAAAGGTATAGATCCCCCAAAACTGTGCAGCAGCCGCACGTAAAAGCCCGGTGATATCCGGCAAAACGTCCAACACCATCAACAGCATGACTACTGCCAAAAGATAGTACGGAATAGCGGCGGCAAGACCGATACGCATACCGCGCAGAGGTGAATAGGAAGCCTGACCCAAGTCACACAACCGCTGGTCGTGATGCCCGATTTCCCAGAGAACACCATAGATAAAAATCAATTCCACCACAAGCTCCATGACCTGCATCAAAATGCGGACCGAAACAGCTTCTCCGTCAAAAAACGCCTTATTGGCCATAATTACTACCAAACAATTGAGCATAAAGCTGACAATTGAAGCAAAAACAGACATCATAAAAACCTTTGCGGCGGCAAGCCAGAAGTTTGTTTTTTTCGTCATAACTTCACATCCTTTGTTTTCTTAAAAAAAGCTGATTTGATTGGAACGCGGCATGTCGCCGAAGGCGCCCATTTCCTCTAACGTTTCAACAATTCCTTTAGAGGTTTTTGTTTTGATAACAAAGTCCTCAATAGAATAAAACTCCGTACCCTGTGCGCTTTGATACAACATATCCGCAGCAGTTTCGCCAACGCCGTCGACACAGTTAAAAGGCAGCCGGATCTTGCCGTCCTCCACCCGATAAATGGTCGCATGCGATTTGCGAATATCTACCGGCAGAAAGGTAACACCGCGGCAAAGAGCCTCGTTGATGACCATAAGTAGATCCAGAGTATCTTGGTCTTTTTTTTCGGCCGTTTTGTTACGCACCATTTCCTTGAGCTCCAATAAGCGCTGGCGGCACTTTTCCTTGCCGCCGACAGCTGCTTTAACGTCAATATCGGCGCCTCGCACCGTCAGATAAGACGCATAATAAGCAACCGGATAATAAAGCTTATAAAAGCCCAGCCGCACCGCCGCAATAACATAGGCGGCAGCATGGGCTTTCGGGAACATATATTTAATTTTCATGCAGGAATCAATGTACCACTCCGGCACCTCGTGCTCCCGCATGACGGCTTTATACTCCTCTGTCAGCAGCTTGGGTGCCTTCCCTTTTCGCACTATTTCCATAATTTTAAAAGCCATATCGTTGGGAACGCCCTTGTGAATCAAATAGGTCATAATAGAGTCACGCGTTCCGATAACCTCGGAAATGGTGCAGGTGCCGTTATGGATCAAGTCCTGGGCATTGGAAAGCCACACATCGGTTCCGTGCGACAGGCCGGAAATCTGCAAAAGGTCCGAAAAGGTTTTAGGCTGCGCTTCAACCAACATCTGCTTAACAAAATTAGTGCCCATTTCGGGAAGACTGAGGCTGCCGGTTTCAAAAAAGATTTCTTCCGCCGTCACGCCCAGTTCCTTAGGACTTGTAAATAAGCTCATCACTCGTTGATCGCAGGTGTCAACGCTGGTTACCGGAATCCCGGTCAAGTCTTCCACATACTTATAATGTGTCGGCACCACGTGTCCCAAGCAGTCCAGCTTTAAAATGGTGTCATGCAGGGAATGGAAGTCGAAGTGCGTTGTAATAACCTCGGAATCGCTTTTATTGGCCGGATGTTGAATCGGTGTAAAATCATAGACCTCATATCCGTTCGGAATAACCACCATGCCACCCGGATGCTGTCCCGTCGTCTTTTTCACACCGGTACAGCCGACAGTCAATCGTTGAATTTCTGCCGGAGAAAAGTGCAAGCCGTGCTCCTCTTGATATTTTTTGACGTATCCGAAGGCAATCTTGTCCTTAATCGCCGAAATCGTTCCGGCCTTGAACACGTTTTCGCGACCGAAAAGCTCTTCGGTGTATCGGTGCGCACGGTTTTGATATTCACTGGCAAAATTTAAGTCGATATCGGGCGATTTGTCTCCCTTAAAGCCCAAAAACGTCTCAAACGGGATGTTGTGCCCGTCTCGATTAAGCGGAGTTCCGCAGTTCGGACAGTCCTTCGGCGGCAGATCAAAGCCAGAGCCGAACTCTCCCTTTTCAAATGTCTCAAAATACTTGCATTCAGGGCATATATAATGCGGAACCAGCGGATTTACCTCTGAAATGCCGGCCATTGTAGCCACAAAGGAGGAGCCGACCGAACCACGCGAGCCGACCTGGTATCCGTCCTCTACCGACTTCCAAACCAGCTTCTGTGCAATGATATACAAAACCGCAAACCCATGTTTGATAATAGAATCCAATTCCTTTTCCAGCCGTTCCCGAACAAGCTGCGGCAGCGGATCCCCGTAAATTTTCCGGGCGCGTTCATGGGTAATGCGCGTCAGCGTTTCTTCGGAACCCTCAATGGACGGCGGATAGGTCCCTTTTGGAATCGGACGAATCTCTTTTTCGATCCAGTCTGCCACCAGATTTGGATTTCGTATAACGATTTCCTCCGCCTTTTCCGGTGACAAATAAGAAAATTCCGCTAACATTTCCTCGGTCGTGCGAAAATAAAGCGGCGCTTGCTGCTCTTGATTTCCCTCGGCCGGCTGAATGATTTTGCGAAAAACAGCCTGATCCGGAGACAGAAAATGCACATCTCCGGTAGCCACCACCGGGATGTGAAGCTCCTCGCCGATTTGGACTACCGTCCGATTAAAATCTCGGATAACCTCCATGCTTTCCACCTGATTTTCCCGGACCAGGTAGGCATTGTTCTCCAGCGGCTGGACCTCCAAATAATCATAGAATTGCGCAATATTTTTCAGTTCCTCATCGCTTTTCCCGTCTAAAATCGCCTCATACAGCTCTCCGGCAACACACGCGCTTCCGAGAATCAGGCCCTCTCGCATCGTCTCAAGCTCACTGCGCAAAATCAAGGGGCGTCGATAAAAATGCTCCAGATGAGATTTTGAAACAAGCTTATATAAATTTTTAAGACCAACGGCATTTTTCACCAGCAGCACCAAGTGATTCGGGTGCAGTCTGCGCGGGTCGATACTGCCGAATTTATCGTTAAGCTCGCCGGTGCGTGTTATTCCATGGTCTTTTTTTAATTTTGAGAGCATCATTCTAAAGATTTCGGCTAGCATTTGTGCGTCATCACAAGCCCGGTGATGATGAAACGGCGGTAGCTTTAAATGCTTTGCCACACTGTCCAGCGTCACTCGTCTTATATCGGGATAAAGCTTACGAATCAACGGCACTGTGTCGATCGATGTGAAATCATACGGCAATTCGCAACGCGCGCAAGTTGCCCGCAAAAAGCCGGTATCAAAGGGAGCATTATGAGCTACCAGCACCTTGCTCCCCTTGCAGAAATCAAAAAAACGTTGTAGCGCCGTCCGTTCATCGGGCGCGTCGGCTATCATCTCGTTGGTTATTCCGGTAAGCTCGGTGATGTGCGCGGGAATCGGCTTTCCGGCATGGACAAAGGTATTAAAAGTCTCGGTGATTTCTCCGTTAACCAGCCGTACGGCGCCGATTTCGGTAATTCTCTCCAGACGGGCATTGATACCGGTGGTTTCCAAGTCAAAAACAACCATCGATTCGGAAAAGGCAATATCTGCCGTACCGACCATGCTTTTGATTGAATCATCAACCAAATAGCCTTCCATCCCGTAAAGAATTTTAAAATCTCCGCCCTTGCTCCAAATTTCTTCAACGGCATTCATGGCCTCCGGAAAAGCCTGTACCACCCCGTGGTCTGTAATCGCAATAGCTCGGTGACCCCATTCATATGCCTGCCGAATCAACGATTTCGGAGACGACACCCCATCCTGCTCGGAAAGATTGGTGTGCACATGAAGCTCCACCCGCTTTTCCGGCGCAAGATCCTGCTTTGTCAGTCGGCGGACCCGGCAGATTTTTTTAGGCCGAATGATATACTCGCCGGCATAATCATCCAACTGATAGGTTCCCTCCAAAAGCAGTGTGTCCCCAAGAGCAATTTTGGAAACCGAGCTTTCGGTCTCTTTTTTGACAAAGCATTTGAGCACCGCCGAATCGGTTCCGTCGCTGACATAAAAGGTGTAGATAGTTGTGTTTCCGTTACGGGTCTCTCGGCTGTCTTTAAAGAAAACATCGCCCCAAATCAACACCCGCTGCGTTTCTGCCGAAAGCTCTGCGATCGGCTCCGGCTCTCCCTGAAGCTTCCCCCGCCCCAGCAGCATCTCCCCATCCTCGGCGCTGTAAGGGCGCAGATATTCTCCTGTAAATTTTCCCCGCCGCGGCGGCTGCACCGGTTGCGGCCGGCTATAGTAAACAATCTCCTCGGCATCCTCGACCGGCTGCGGAGCAAGCTTGTTTATATCCTCTTCAAAGCGTACCGGTATTTTTTTAGAAAACCATTCCTCCAAAATTTGAGATAAAAGCGTATCGCAATCGCTTTTTTCCAATATTTCTCTGCCGTGAGATAAATATATCACGCAGCCGTCCTCGGCACAGGTCAACACCGCGTCCCCAAAAAAACCGTTAGCCGTTTTGCCGCGTGCTTTCAATTCTTCAATAAGATACGGCAAAAGCTGCGGTGTTAACTGCTCTTCCCGAAGGCGCAATGCAAATCGGGTGCGATGTAAAAGTGCTTTAGACAGCTGCTGTTCTGCCGAAAAAAGCTCCTGAGGGTACGGCAGCTTTTCAAAAGAAGTCTCTAAAAAAACCTGCCGGATTTCCTCTTCCAGGCGAATCCGAAGGACTTCACAGCCCGAAAAAGGCGCCAGCAGCTCCTGTGGCAAATAATTCTCAAATAGTTCCTTAAAATTCCCCATATGTCTTTCCATTTCTTTTATTCTAAAGCTTTTGAATTTCGTCCAAAAGCGCCTTAACAATTTCGTTTTCCGGCACTTTGCGCAAAATTTTTCCGTGTCTAAACAAAACGGCACACCCGTCGCCTCCGGCAATACCGATATCCGCTTCTGCAGCTTCTCCGGGGCCGTTCACGACGCAGCCCATCACTGCAACCGTAATAGGCTTTTGAATCGATTTCACTGCTTCCTCCACCTGCTGTGCAATCGAGATCAAATCAATGCGGGTTCGTCCACAGGTCGGGCAGGAAATCAGTTGAACGCCGTCACGCATATTAAGCGCTTTCAGAATATTAAGACCCGCCTCGACCTCTTTTTCGGGAGAGTCGGTCAAAGACACCCGTAATGTGTCCCCGATTCCGTCACAAAGCAGCGCACCAATCCCAACAGCGGACTTAATCAGCCCCATTCGGGCACTGCCGGCCTCGGTTACGCCGAGATGCAGTGGAAAATCACAGGCGGCAGCAGCCAAACGATATGCCTCTACAGTCCGCCGAACGTCTGAGGATTTAAGCGAAATCACAATATCCTCAAGTCCAAAATCCTGCAGCATACGCGCCTGCAACAGTGCGCTTTCACAAAGCGCCTGCGGCGTCGGTCCACCATGCTTTTCCAAAAGTCTTTTTTCAAGAGAACCGGAATTCACGCCAATCCGAATCGGTATTTTGTGCTGCAAGCACGCTTGTGCAACCGCTCGAACACGCTCCGGCGCGCCAATATTTCCGGGGTTGATCCGGATTTTGTCCACGCCGGCCGCTGCACAGTCCAACGCGATTTTATAATCAAAATGAATATCCGCCACTAACGGTATTTTCACCTTTTCCCGAATCGCGTCGATAAGCCGAACCGATTGCCGATCCGGCACCGAAAATCGCAAGATTTCACAGCCTGCCGCCTCAAGGCGCTGCGCCTGTGCGACGTTTTCCGCAATATTACAGCTGGGCACATTCAACATCGACTGGACTGCCACCGGCGCCCCACCGCCGATAACGAGGTCTCCGATTCGGACTTTTCTTGAATTTCTCATCGTATCGCTCCGTCAAAAAATAGTTATAATATCCTTGACCGTCACCAGAAAAACCAGCAGATACAGCAAAATCATGCTACCGGCAATCAATGCATATTCAACCTTACCGTTAATCTTCCGTCTAAACAATCCCTCAAACAGCAGCAATACCAAACGGCCGCCGTCCAACGCCGGAATCGGCAGCAAATTCATGACGCCGAGGTTAACCGAGATCAATGCCATTAGATAAAAAAGGTTTGGCATTCCGCTTTTTGCCACCTTGCCGACCACCTGACCGATTCGGACAACGCTGCCGAGCGAATCAATCCCGATACGGCCCGTCAATAAGTCCGAAAGGCCGAGATAGGTAGTCCGAATATAAGAAAGCGACTCAAAAAAACCATGCCGAAGCACACTGAAAAAGTTCTTTTTTTCCGCACGCACATAAAAAGAGTACCGGTCCTCCTGTGTTCCATCCTCATAAGAAACCCGCGTAAACGGATGAAAATCGTTCAGGGTTAACCGCTGACCGTCACGCAGAACAACCATCCGGGTCTCCAATTGCGTTATTTCGCTTTTCCCGGTCGGGTCACTGCGGGAAATGCCAAAAGAAATATCCTCACCGACAAAAATACGGTATCCCGAAATTGATACGATTCGGTCGCCCTCCTGCAGCCCGCCCACCTGCGCACCCGGAACCACACCCGCAACTGTTGTTCCGGCCAATTGTTTACTGCCGGGGACTGCCACCAACAAAACAGCAATCAGAAAACCCAGCAAAAAATTCATTAAAACGCCGGCCACACAAATGACCATCCGTTTCCATACTTTTTGCCGACGAAACCCGCGCGGATCCTCCGTATCGGTTTCTTCGCCCTCCATACTGACATACCCGCCGATCGGCAATGCGCGAATATTATATTTCGTTTCTCCTCGGCCGAAACCGAACAGACGCGGTCCCATGCCCAAGGAAAATTCATTGACTCGCACACCAAACAGCTTCGCTGCAATAAAATGCCCGGTCTCATGCACCAAAATCAGCAAGCCGAACATCAAAACTGTCAGCAAAATCGTTATTGCAATATACATAAAATTACCTTTCTTTTACGAGTGTACTGCCGTTTCTTTTACATATTCCCGAATTTCCCGGTCGGTATTCAAAACATCCTTTAATGTATATTCACCGCTGAAATCCCGATATGACAGCGCCGATGTTACCAATCTGCCAATCTCCAAAAACGAAATTTTCCCCGCCAAAAACAGTTCAACCGCCTGCTCATTTGCACAGTTGACGGCGCAAGGATACAATCCTCCGCGTCGAATAGCCTCTCGGCATGCCGCCAAAGACTCAAACGTCTCCTCGTCAGGCCTTTCAAAGCTCAAACAGCCAACATCAAACAAAGAAAGCGGCGGCGCTGTCGATTCTAATCGTTGCGGATAAGTGATGGCATATTGAATCGGAATCCGCATATCCGGAGTGCCTAACTGTGCCAGCACAGCGTGATCGGCAAGCTCAATCAAGGAATGAACGATCGACTGTCGATGAACAACAATTTCAACATTTTCAGGCTTTTGATGAAATAAAAAAACTGCTTCGATCAGCTCCGCGCCTTTATTCATCAGCGTAGCCGAATCAATGGTGATTTTGGGACCCATCTGCCAATTCGGATGGCGCAGCGCCTGCTCCCGGGTTACGGCACGAAGCATGTCGCGGGTATAGCCGAAAAAAGGTCCTCCCGACGCCGTCAACAAAATGCGGCGCACCTCGCTTTCCCGACACCCCTGCATACATTGGAAAATAGCCGAATGCTCGCTATCCACCGGCAGCAGCCGAACACCCTTCTCCGCAACTGCCCGCATGACAAGATCTCCGCCGGTCACCAGTGATTCTTTGTTGGCAAGGGCAACATCTTTACAGGCGTTGATTGCTGCAAGCGTCGGTCGCAGGCCGGCAATGCCGACAATGCTGTTAACAACAAGGTCGCAGCCCTCCAGGGTTGCGGCATGAAGTATACTTTCTTCCCCTGCTTCAACTGTTATATCAGTGTCCGCCAAGGCACGGCAAAGTTCTCGGTAACAGGTGTCGTCAGCGGTACAGACAAGCTGTGGACGAAAAAGCCGTGCCTGTTGCTCTAACAACTTTAAATTCCGATTTCCCGTAATGGCACAAACCTTTACATTGTGTGTCCTGGCTACATCCAGCGTTTGAGTGCCGATGGAACCGGTTGCGCCGAGCAAAGAGATTTTACGCATAACATTTCTTCCTTTAACCATACGGCCACCGGCTGTTTTTCAGCAGTCGGTGGCCGTTTTTTATCCGAGAATACGCAATATCTTGGTCGCCGCATAAACTGCAGGCGCCGTAAAAAGAATACTGTCAAATCGGTCCATGATTCCGCCGTGTCCCGGAATACATTTTCCGTAATCCTTAATATTCAACTGGCGTTTGATGACCGATGCCAGCAAATCTCCAACCATGCCGCACACGGCCAATCCGACCGCCAAAACGATCAGCTGGACATAATGCACCTGCACCGATATTCCGCCGGCTCGCCGAATAGCAGCATAAATCAACGCCATTAGATAAAACAGCAACACATTGGTCAAAACGCCACCGACAGCGCCTTCCACTGTTTTTTTAGGGCTGATTTTAGGAGAAAGCTTATGTTTTCCGAAAAATTTCCCGACAAAAAAGGCTCCGGTATCGGCAAACCAAGCGCCACCAAACACCATCAACAGATAAAAGAGTCCGTCACGGGCAAAGTTATTGCGCAGACGAAGCAAGCTTATAAACGAAATCGGCACAAACAGAGCAGCCAAAACCAAAAAGCTCACTTTTTCAAAAGAAACCGACTCATGAAAAGCCAGCATTAAAAGCACGATTAGTGCCAAAAACGCTATAATGACCCAATTTTCACAATTAAAACAGCTGGCATAAGGCAATACTCCGGCAAAAATCACAGACGGAAGCAAAAAAGCCCGATGCTCCCGGAAACCATCCGCCGTCAAAAGCTCATAAACGGCAATGGCGGAAAGCGCACAAACTGCCGCCTCAAGCGCCAAGGTGTGATACAAACATAAAACAACTGCCAACGCCACAACGCAGACAGCACCGGAAATGACACGCTGTTTCATAAACAAGACTCCTTTTTGTCATACCAAAGCTTTTTGCCGGATTTAGGCGCCGCCGTAACGCCGTTGCCGACCGGCAAAGGCGGAAAGGGCTTGATCTAAATGCCGCGGTGTAAAATCCGGCCATAGAACATCACAAAAATAAAGCTCGCTATATGCTGATTGCCAGGTTAAAAAATTAGACAACCGCCATTCTCCTCCGGTGCGGATAATGAGGTCTGCCGACGGCTGTCCGGCCGTGTAAAGCTCCTGTTCCAGCAGCTGCTCGGTGATTTGCTCCGGGCAAAGCTCGCCACTCGCCGTTCGCTCGGCACAACGACGCGCCGCACGCGTGATTTCGGGCAGTCCGCCATAATTAACGGCAATATTCAGCGTCATAGCCGTGTAATTCTCCGAGGTTTTCTCGGTATTTTCCATGAGCCGAACAATATCTTCATCCAGCACACTGCGATCCCCGATAAAACGCACCCGAATATTGTCGCGTGTATAATTTTCAACATCCCGCAAATATTCGCGAAGAAGCTCCATGATCCCGTCCACTTCCTCCGGACTCCGTTTCCAGTTTTCGGTGGAAAAGGCATAGACCGTCAAAAATCGAACGCCGCGATCCCGGCAATGACGTGTAATGGTTTTAAAGACTGCCGCCCCTTTACGATGCCCGACCGAACGCGGCAATCCGCGTTTTTTGGCCCATCGGCCGTTTCCGTCCATGATAATGCCGACATGTTGCGGAACAACAGGCAGATGCATCGCTTTTTTAAATAATTTTCTCATAACGACGCCTTATAATTCAATAATTTCTTTTTCCTTAACCTTAGCAAGCTCATCAATATTTTTGCAAAACTGATCGGTCAGGTCCTGGACCTGCTTTTCGCAATTTTTTAAATCATCCTCGGTAATCTCGCTGTTTTTCTTCATCGTCTTGAATTTTTCCATACCGTCGCGGCGAATGCTGCGAATAGCCACCTTGCAATTCTCCGCCAGCCTGGAAATTTCCTTGGCAATATCCCGACGACGTTCTTCAGTCAGCGGCGGGAAGGTCAGCCGGATAATTCGGCCGTCATTCATCGGGTTAATACCGATATCGGACGCATTAATTGCTTTTTCAATGTTTTTCAGCGTCGAAGCATCCCAAGGCTGGATCACCAGCACCCGTGCTTCCGAAACCGAAACAGCCGCCATTTGAGCAATCGGTGTCGGCGTCCCGTAATAATCCACCGTGATTTTATCAAGAACGGCCGGATTGGCGCGCCCCGCACGAATTGCAGAAAACTCATCCTTCATAATATCGACGCTCTTGGTCATTTTTTCCTTTAACAGCTTCATTTCTTCTTGCATGACTCATTCTCCTCTTCGCTTTATTCGGTGTAAACTACCGTTCCGATATTTCCCCCGGACACAGCACGATAAATATTCTCGGGGTCCTCCAAGCTAAACACCAGCACCGGCATTTTATTGTCCTTGCACAAGGCAGCCGCCGTGCTGTCCATCACCGCAAGCCCGCGGGACAAAACCTCCGAAAGCGGCAGGGTTTCAAACCGAACCGCATCGGCATACCGGTGCGGATCCTTATCATACACTCCGTCCACCATAGTTGCCTTCAGCATAATATCCGCATTAATTTCCGCGGCACGTAGCGAAGACGCCGTATCGGTTGAAAAATAAGGGCTGCCAACACCGCACCCAAAAATCACAATACGCCCCTTTTCCAGATGCTTAATGGCCTTATTGCGAATGTACGGCTCGGCAATTTGGTGCATATCAATTGCCGTCTGCACCCGAACCTCACAGCCCAGACTTTCCAGCATATCGCCGACCGCCAAAGCATTCATAGCGGTTGCCAGCATACCGATGTGATCGGCACGTGTTCGATCCATATGCTCATTGGAGCGACCACGCCAGAAATTTCCTCCACCGACCACAATGGCAATCTGTGCGCCGGCGTCTGCGCATTTTTTAATACTCTTGCAAATGACCGCCACCGTCTTATTATCAATCCCGACTTTTTTTTCGCCGGCGAGCGCTTCCCCGCTGAGCTTCAGCAAAACTCGTTGATATTTTAAAGCCATTTCAGTTCCTCCACCCTATTTTTTCATCCTATATTATACAATATTCCAAGCGATGTGTAAAGTAAAAAATTGATTCTTCTTTTTTACTTAAAATACTGATAAAGGTTGCATCGAATCATGCCGTTATAAAGCTTGCGTTTTTTATCGGCTGGACGACCGAAAAAGCTTTCAAACTGTTCGTGCGGCGAAATAATATAATAACTAACGCCTTTTTTCGGCACAAAAGCCTTGCCAAGACGCCGATATAAAGCCTCGGCCGTTCGCAGATCCTCCAAACGTTCTCCGTAAGGCGGATTTACAACCACAATACCGCTTTCAGGTGCCTTAAAAGAGGAAATGTCCGCTGTTGAGACTGTTAAAAACGGCGTCATTTCGGCCCGTTTTGCATTCTGGCGTGTCAACTCCGCCGCCTCGGCACTGATATCAGCCCCGACTGCGCGAAAATTCACCGAACGATCCACAAGGTCCAGTGCCTCCCGACGCGCCTGCTGCCAATAGTGCGCATCAAAACAGCCCCATTTTTCCGCGGCAAAGCTGCGACGAATCCCCGGCGCCGTTCGGGTGGCGCGCAACGCGCCTTCAATCAGCAGGGTTCCGCTGCCGCACATCGGATCATATAAAGTACAGGCTCCGCGTACTCGAGCCAAATCTAAAATCCCTGCCGCCAACGTTTCCTTTATAGGCGCGGCATTGGCAGACGGACGATAACCACGCTTGTGCAGCCCTGCTCCGCTGGTATCCAGATATAGTCGTGCCTCATCCTTCAACAGCGAAAACTGCACCTGATACTTTTCGCCCGTCTCGGGGAAAATATGAATATTATACTCTTTTTCCAGTCGCCGAACAATCGCCTTTTTAATAATAGACTGACAGTCCGGTACGCTGTGAAGCTTAGAATTGAGTGCCCAGCCTTTGACGGGAAAAGCTCCCTGCACCCCAATAAATCTTTCCCAAGGAAGAGCGCGAGTCCCCTCAAACAGTTGGTCAAAGCTGCGTGCCGGAAACCGCCCCAGCTCAATCAGAACGCGCTCTGCTGTTCGCAGCTGCAGGTTGGCACGGGCAATTTCCGCAAAGGAGCCTTCAAACCGAACGGTTCCGTTTTCGCACGCCACGTTCTGAAAACCAAGCCTTTTCATTTCCCCTGCCAACACACTTTCCAAGCCGAAATGGCAAGGACAAACCATCGTCAAATCCGTCATTTTTTCCTCCCCGGGCAATAAAAGAGCGAAGTGTTGCCACTTCGCCCGCTTAGATTTTTAGGATCTTCCGCCCCGACGGCCGCTGCCGCGTTTGGAATCCATATTACGCTTTAAATCACTCATTTTCTCATCGCTGGACTGCTTAAAGCGTGTCAGCATATCCTCAAAGGTCATCGGCTGATTGCTCTTTCTGGCGCCGAAATCTCCACGGGGCTCCCGCGGTTGAAAACCCTCACGCCTCGGCGGCTGCGCCTGGGCAGCGTCTCCGTTAAGCCGTTTCATCGAAAGACGAATTTTCCCGTCATCCCCGATGCTCAGCACCCGAACCTGAACGTTCTGACCGTCCTTGACATGCTCATTTATATCCGTGACATAAGATGACGAAACCTCCGAAATGTGTACCATTCCGGTTTTTCCCTCTCCCAGGTCAACAAATACGCCAAACTTAGTGATTCCTGTTACTTTACCTTCCAAAATGTTTCCGACTGAAAGCTGCATAAGACTAAAAAAGCTCCTTAACTATAATGAATCGCCGATTGCTCAGCTTCCGGAAATATCAATAAAAATATGCTCATTTGGATAAGCAAAACCGAAGTACTCCCGGGCGATACGCTCTACGAATTCATTCTGATCGCTTTTTTCAATCAGTTCACTGGTCTCTTGATTTGCCAGAGACAGCGCGTCACGCTGCGCCTCCAGCTTAGCAAGTGTCCTTTTCTTTTCGGAAAGCTCAATCTGCAGGGAAATGACCGAAAAAGCAACATAGACCACAACGCAAAGCGCAGCCAGTTTCAAAAGAGCACTAACAATAGAACGCTTTTTGGCCGGTTTTGTTGTTTGGGCTGTCATTGTCCTTCGGGTCCTTTCTTCGTTTTAATATTCCCGCTTTATTATATAACACTTTGCGTCCCCGCGTCAATCGCTTTTTGAAAAAAAGACGGGTTTTTATGCAAATTTTTTCCGAAACTGCCCTTATCGGCCGCCCGACCGTGCGACGCAGGACCAAAAAAGCTCCCCGAAAAACGGGAAAAGCAATTTTGCGATATAAAAACCCGATAATCGATGCCACAAAGCAGTACAGTTTTTGAATAATAAAAAACACCGGCCGTTCCAATGTCAAACGATATAATGCAAAGCCCCCAGCCACTGAAAGCAGCACAAAAATTCGGATTTTACCATCGGTCTGATTGAGCTGAAAAGAAAAAACAGCCACCGTCATAACAGCAAAAAACAAAAGGTCCTCTACAAAACAAAAAAAGCGCCCGTTCAGCCCAATCAGTCGCAGAATTTTAAAAATATCATAAAGAACGCCGCCGGCCGCCCCGAGCAGGAGAGCCAAGCCCAGTAAAGTCAACTGCTGTCCGAGTTCGACCGTCAAGACATTCCCTCCGTTTTTGTATTATCGTAGCAGGCGCGAGAAAAATCCGCCGCGTTTCTTTTCGCCGGTATAGGTAAGCGAAGTTATGCTCCCGGCAAGCTCCATATCTCCTGTTTCCACATTCATGTGGTCGACATGCAGCATATTCCCACGAATAACCAGTTCTCCGCAATCCGTAAAACAAACAACGAGATGCTCGTCAAAGCTCTCAACGTCCCGCACTCCCGTCAAGCTCAACTTTTCACAATTGCTCATAATGATATTATGCGGCTTTTTGGGCAGATTCTTTTCTTCGGTCACCGTGTCGCCTCCTTTTTTTTGCTGCTATAACATTCTATTCGGCGCACAGCAAAATTATTCGGCTGACTCCAGCACCTCGTATTGCAGCGCAGCCTCCTCCTTACGGACATTCTCTTGTACCGAGCACACCCGCACCTTCAATGTCCGACTGCCAAAACCAACCTCGATAATATCCCCGACAGCCACCTGATAAGAGGCCTTGACCGGCCGGCCGTTTACCGAAATTCTCTGATGATCGCAAGCCTCATTGGCAACTGTCCGACGTTTGATAATACGCGTGTTTTTTAAATACTTGTCGATTCGCATGCTATTCTCCTTTAAAAGAAAAAGCTGCTTCGGCACGGGACCGAAACAGCTTTTAAAAATTGTGCTTATTTCACAGCGTCCTTCAGAGCCTTACCGGCCTTGAAAGCGGGAGCCTTAGAGGCGGCAATCTTGATGGTCTCTTTCGTTCTGGGGTTTCTGCCGGTTCTTGCACCGCGTGCACGGACCTCAAAGGTACCGAAACCGACCAGCTGAACCTTGTCACCCTTCTTCAACGCAGCAGTAATCGCTTCGATGGTAGCCTTCAGCGCTGCATCAGCATCTTTCTTGGAAATCTCTGCCTTCTCGGCAATTGCATTGATAAGTTCAACTTTGGTCATTGTTTTTCTTCTCCTTTATTTCGTTGTGCGTAACACAACTTATTCCAGTCCGAAACAAGGCGTCGCCTTATTTCCACTGTCTCTATTTTAACCTATCAGCCCTTTTTTTTCAAGTATTTTTGCAAGTTTTTTCCCTTTCGGAAGCATATTTAAATCCTCTTTTGTAATTGCCCGGAAAAGAAGTAGGCAAATTGCATAAATAATCGCAGCAAAAATTATGGAAAATGCCGTAGAAATCCGCTGTGAGAAAATGAGCAAGAAAAGCCGATATGACAGCGCTGCGGCAGCACCGCAGACCGCCGCAGCGGCAAAAGGCTTTATAAAAACGCTTCGGATACGAGGCACCATATCGATTCTTCGACACAGAAAAATCATACTGGCTGTGAACAGAAAAATATAACAAAGAATTGTCCCGACCGGAGCGCCTTTCACGTTAACAGACGGAATTGAAACCAGCAAAAAGTTTGTGACAATTTTAATACTGCCGCCCACCAGCATCAGCTTTACCGGCAAGTCGGCTCGTCCGACGGCCTGCAACATACTGTTGATAGGCGTCAACAGCGCCACAAAAATGACGCCGACTCCAAGCAGCGACAAGGCCGGCGCCGCTATGTCGACCCCCATGGCACGCTGTGCCGACGGATACAGAAGCTTTAGAATCGGCTTAGACAAAACCGCAATGCCGATTCCAGACGGAAAAGCCACCAGACTGGTAATGCGCAAAACCGCCTCGACACTCTGCCGAGTTTGAACGCGATCCCGCAAAGTCCACGCCGCCGTTACTGCCGGCAGAGCACTGATTGCAAACGTTGTTGTGATCGTCGGCACCAGATTAAAAATGCTCAGCGCATAGCAATAAGCGCCATAAATAAAATCCGGAATCTCGGTTGCTTTTTCCTGAATCCCGGGATACATCTTTAAAATAGCCTGCGGGTCCTGCTGCATGACATATTTAAGACGATTCAAAACCGAGCTGGAGTCAATAAAAGACGTAATCGTTGTCGCCAATGTTCCGAGAGACACCGGAATGGCAATTGCCAAAAGAGAACGCAAAATTGCACGACTGCCGCGCGCCGGCGGCGAAAGCGCCAGCTGTTGCTGCGTGATATGATCTCCCCGCACTCGATAAAGAATATGCAGATAAAGTGCCCCAACCAATGTGCTGAGCGTAACGCCTAAAATTGCCGCCGCCGCAGAAAAGGGATAAATAATGGACATCGCTTCACTGCGGCTTTCGCACAGAGTTCCGAACACGGTTTGATTTGTTTCAAACTGGGCTGTTCCGACCCGAATAACCAGCCATGAAAACAAAAGCCCGAACACCAGCTTGAACAGCGCCTCAATCATTTGAGAAACCGCGGTCGGCACCATGTTTTTAAGTCCTTCGTAATACCCGCGGCGAGAGCTCATCATACAGCAAAAAAACACAGCGGGAGACAGACAAACAATCGAAAGAAAAGCCGCCGGCGTTTCAACGATTTTATGAGAATAAAACCCGGCGGAAGCCAGCATTAAAACACTGCCGACGGCGCCGGTTACGGTAAAGGCCGTAGTTGACACCCGCAAGATGCGCCGTACGTCCCGATAGTTTTTTTGTGCGGCATTTTCAGATACCATCCGTGCTACCGCCACCGGAAGTCCGGCCATTGCCAGTGAATACAGCGGCGTGAAAACATTATAGGCAACCGAAAAGTAAGCAAAGCCCTCTTCGCCCAGTAAATTACCGAGCGGAATTTTAAAAATTGCCCCGATGATTTTCACAACCACCGTTGCCAGCACCAAAATCAGTGCTCCCTCCAAAAAGCTTTGGGAGGAGCGCTTTTCAGCGGACTGCTTCAAGAAAACCGACCTCCGAATTATTCTTCGGTTTTCGGCTCTTGCTGCTCAGACGGCTGCTCACCGTCAAACTGAACCGTATAAACCGTCTTGTGATACGGACGCATGGTTGCGCCGCAGTTCAAACAAAAATCATCCTCGCGGTCATTATACGCGCCGCAGTTTTTACACCTTCTGCAATACTGAATCAGATCCGCCTGTTCCTTTAAATCCGAAAGCTGCCGACGTAGCGCGTCGATTTCATTTACCTTTGTTGCAATCGCCGGCCCGTATTCCTCGCCGCCCTTCACATTACCGTAAATTCGCAGGCCGAGACAAGCATAATTTTTTTTCAGCTCCCGACGAAGCTTTCTGATTTGAAGTTGTGTTTTCCCCTGACACAGCAGTTCTTCTGCTTTGTTGCCGGCTTTACACGCAACGTCCTTGACGTTTTTTAATGCACGATCCAAAACCTCCATAAGCCACAACATCCTTTCTGTCTTAATAAGGTGCTTTTATTATACAGGATTATTGCATTTTTTACAAGTCCGTCTTTTTCTCACCGATAAACTCGCGAATCATGGACTGCTCCGGCACCCGCTCCAGCGGCAGATTTTCAAAATCATCCAGCTTTTGAAGAAGCCCCTGCAGCGTCTCGCGATACCGCGGCGTCGACACCGGGTTTTCGGCAATCATCGTCGGCAAGAAATGATGATAAATACATGGCTCATAAAAATGCGTCGTGTCCAGGATAAAATCCGCTCGGGCACAGTAATCTGCAATCGTTTTGATTTCTTCCCGGCAAACGCCGTCCCACATGCGTAAGGTGTTCTCGGGAGAGCTGCCGCGAAATTGATAGTCCCGAATCATACGACGCATAAGCCTGAGGCTGCGCCGGCGCAACACCGGTTTACCGCTTTCCGATACAATCTGACTCATGGGATTGACATAAATTTTGAGAAAACCACGCCCCTGCGTCTCAATTCCGTCGGTCAGCAGCGGATTCAGACCGTGCAAGCCTTCCAAAATAATAAGATCCTTCTCCTCACAGGTGATTTCGCGCTGTTTTTCGGCGATTCTCTGCCCGGTCACAAAATCAAAATACGGGATCACAGCCGGTTCCCCGGCCAGCAGCCGAACAAAACAACGCCGAATCTCAGGAACGTCCAGTGTGTTAACAGACTCAAAATCCGTCTCTCCGTTTGTCAGGCGCGGCAAAGCGTCCCGGTTGTAAAAAAAATCGTCCAGGGAAAGACAGACAGCATTTCTGCCGCCGGCCGCAAGACAACGGGAAAGCTTTTGCGCCGTTGTGGTCTTGCCGGAGCCGGAGGGCCCGGAAATCAAGATAATCCGAATATCCTCCGACTTGACAATCCGCTGACAGATGTCAAAAAGCTGGGTATTATAATAGTCCTCACTGCCGGCAATCAGCTCTGCCGGATTGTTTTTGGCAAGGGTGTTAATCACATTTTCGGTTACCTGCCCCCGCCCGTTAAACAGGATGCTGCTCATAGAATTTCAAAACCTCTCGTTTTCTGTTTATTATATTGTCGAAGCCATGCAGATATTCAGTCGGATACTTATAATTAAAAATCCGCTGCAAACGCTGCTCCCCGCCGCCGCACAGCTTGGTGACGGCGCCGGCGCCCAAGGCCAAAATAGTGTGAACTTCGTCCATAATATATATATTATAAATTCCCTCATGCCCCGGCCTGCAATAGCCGACGTTTTCAAGGTTGGAAAGGCTGTTTTTCTGGCGGTATAAATAATACGGATGGTATCCCGATTCGGAAAACCGCCGCTGGGCGCCGGTCACCATTTGCTCAGCGGGACTATCTCCGCTGCGAAAGATCTCTTGCGCAGCCACAGAAAAGTCCGCCGCCCGTTTCAGGGTCAGCGTGTGCAGGGTAATGTTCTCCGGCGAAAGAGACAGCGCCTGTTCCAAAGACGCGGCAAAAGCCTCCGGCCGGTCTCCCGGCAGTCCTGCAATCAAATCCATATTTACAGCGTCAAACCCGACACGACGAGCAATCTCAAAAGCCTCCAGCGTCTGAGAAACAGTGTGGCAACGCCCGATGCGATCCAGCAGCTCCTGCTGAAAGGTCTGCGGATTAATGCTGATACGGCGCGCCCCGCCGTCCCGGATGGCATGAAGCTTTTCCGATGTAATGGTGTCGGGCCGTCCTGCTTCAACGGTATACTCCCGCACCGCCGAAAAATCAAAAAGCCGTGCAATTTTTTCCATTAAAAAAGACAGCTGCTCTGCCGACAGCGTGGTCGGCGTTCCGCCGCCGAAATAGACCGAGCGCAGCCGAAGGCCGGCGATCCGGGCAATTCGCGCCGTCTCTTCAATTTCCTTGCCAAGCGCTGCCACATAAGGCTCTAATAAATTGCCAAAACGAGACACCGACTGTGACACAAACGAGCAATAGCTGCACCGGGTCGGGCAAAACGGAATCGAAAGATAAAGGCTGAAATCCTGCGGCGCACTGTCTGCAATCACCGGACGTTCTGCAAGCGCTGTCTGATACAGCAACACAAACTTTTCCGGATCCACTCGATAGGTCTCCACAAACCGCTGCCGAATTTCGGCGGGACTTTTTCCCTCATCCAGCATACGGTGCACAAGCCTTGTCGGCCGTACACCGGTCAGCATGCCCCACTTTTGTCCGTGCCCGGTAAAGCTGCAAAGACAGTCATACAGCAGCGTTGCAAGCAGCCACTCGGAGTCTTGCGGCATTTGATCTGCCGGCAGCGGCGCGAACCGGCGCAGTTTTTGCCCGTTAAGCGAAACTTCCGCTGTCATTTCGGTTTCGGAGAACGCCGTCAGTACATAATCGCCCGACGGCGCCTGCAGATTTTCGCATACCTGCAGCGGTAAGGCATGAAAAAACATTCGGACAATATTTTCCATTTCATAACGAAACGGATGATGATTTATGATAATCTGCATAGCAATTTCCTATCCATATTGCACAAAATACGCATTTTCACATCGTTCACGCGACAGGGTAGACGGGCTGCCATGCCCGCAAAGAAGCCGAAAATCCCCCTCCATCGCCGACAGACGCCGAACGGACTGTATCATCAGTTCCTCACTGCCGCTATAAAAATCGGTTCGGCCAACGGTGCCCTCCAGCACCGTATCCCCGGTAAACAGCACATCGCCGCAACGGATAACACAGCTTCCGCGCGTGTGCCCCGGTGTGCTGATAAACGTAAAGGTCAGCTCATCCAAAATGATCTCTGTCCCATCCTGCGAGAGCAGAGACGGCTCAAAAACCGCCGGTTTTTTGGTAAAAAGATACGACATGCATTTGTGATCATCACAAAGCATCTGCGCATCCCGCCGGTGTAAAACACTTTTTGCCCCGGTCTCCTCCATAAGCGCCGCAACCGACGCAGTATGATCATAATGCCCATGCGTCAATAAAATATACGAAAGATGCGCCCCGCTTTGATGCAGCGCGCGCAGGATTTCGGCTGTACCGACGCCGGGATCGATCATGACGGCGTTCCCCTGCTTACTGATTACAAGATACGTATTATTGCAAAGCTTCCCGGTAATAATTGTTTGAATTTCCATAACGGCTCCTCTTTACGATTTCGGCATAAGCTGTTCGGTATCCAGCACAATAGAAACCGGTCCGTCACCGCAGACACTCACCTGCATATAAGCGCCGAACACGCCCTTTTCAACTGCTGAAACGCCGTTTTTTAAAAGCTCGTCGCAGAAAAAATCGTACAACTCCATGGCTCCCTGCGGCCGCATGGCCCGATCATAGGACGGACGCGTTCCCTTTTTCGCATTGGCGCACAAGGTAAAATTTGAAATTGCCAATACCTTACCGCCGGTTTCCAAAATAGAACGATTCATCTTCCCGTTTTCATCCTCAAAAATGCGCAGCGCAGCAATTTTTCGTGCCAAGAGCGCTGCATGCTCCCGCATATCCTCCTGCACTACACCGAGAAAAACCGCCAAACCGCGGTCAATTTTCCCAACACATTTTTCTGCCACTGTCACTTGTGCCTCCAAGCTCCTCTGTACCAAAGCAATCATCAGCTATTCGCCCTTTCCACACTGTTTACACCCGGTACCTTACCGAGCCTTTCTATAATATTTTTAAGCTGTTCGGTGCTTTCAATGCTGATAGACAGCCTGAAAAAAGTCCTCCCGTCAGTAGTCTCTTTCGCACTGATCCCGTGAATAGAGATGTGCATAGCAGCAAACAGAGTGCTGATATCCAAAAGCAAATTCGGCCGAGAATTGGCCCAAATATGCAGCGACACATCATAACTGCTTTTTTGCGCGGCATGCACCCAATGTGCCCGCACCCAACGCTCCGGCTCCTGCTTTTGTCCGTTTTGGGCATTGACACAATCGCTTTTGTGCACCGAAACGCCGTAACCGCGGGTAATAAAGCCCACGATATCGTCGCCCGGAAGCGGGCTGCAGCACTTGGCAAATTTCACGAGACAGCTGTCTATTCCCTCGACAATTACACTGCCATGCGCCCTTTTTTGCTTGACGTCACTGACAACATCCTGCACCGAAAGGGGCTGATTTTTAAGCTGTTCTTCTTTGACCTGCTTTGCATACTCGTCCTTGATGCGCGGCATGATTCTGGAAAGAGACACGCCGCCGTATCCAATGGCAGCATAGAAATCCTCCAGCGTGTTGTAGTGCTGTCGACGTGCGATTTCCAGTGTAAACTGCTCCCGCGCCTCTCCTTCGAGATTGATAAAGTTGCGTCGAAGCTCGCCCTCCAGCTCCAGTCTCCCTTGTTCAATATTTTCTTCTCGATACTCTTTTTTAAACCAGCTGCGAATCTTATTCTTCGCCTCACTGGTCTTTGCCATGCCAATCCAATCCCGACTGGGGCCGTGCCCCGGCGCATTGGTCGTCAAAACCTCTACGATTTCTCCGGTTTTGACCGGATAATTGAGCGGGACGATTTTTCCGTCCACCTTGGCACCCACCGTCCGGTTGCCGACCGCCGTGTGGATCGCGTAAGCAAAGTCAATAATACAAGAGCCGGACGGCAGACTGATAACATCGCCTTTAGGCGTAAAAACAAAAACCTCCTCCGGCGCAATATCCGACTTAATGCTGCGGACGATTTCCTCGACATCGTCTGCATCCTTCTGTGCCTCCAGCAGCTGACGCACCCATGTAAGCCGTTCCTCCAGCTTATCCTTACCGCTGACGCCCTGTTTATATTTCCAGTGCGCAGCGATGCCGTACTCGGCGGTATGATGCATATCCCATGTGCGAATCTGCACCTCAAACGGAACGCCCTCTTTATCAATAACCGTCGTATGCAGAGATTGATACATATTAGGCTTCGGAGTTGAAATATAGTCCTTGAATCGATTGGGGATCGGCCGGAACATATCATGGATAATCCCTAAAATATTGTAGCAATCAAACACACTGTCCACAATAATCCGCACCGCATAAATGTCATAAATTTCCTCAAAGATCTTCCCCTGCATAAAGACCTTGCGGTAAATCCCGTAAATACTCTTAATACGACCCTCGATCACAATATTGGACTGATCTCCGAGCCGTTCCCGAATTCGGCATTGGATTCGATTTAAAAACTCCTGCCGTTCCTCTTTCTGACCTACCAGCTTTTCTTCAATTTGGTGATACCCAATAGGGTCCAAATGACGCAGAGAAAGATCCTCAAGCTCTTCTTTCACCGCACGGATTCCGAGGCGGTGCGCAATCGGTGCATACACCTCCATGGTTTCCAGAGACTTATCCCGCTGCTTCTGTTCATCAACATAATCAATGGTTCGCATATTATGCAGGCGGTCAGCCAGCTTAATAATAACAACGCGGATATCCTGAGACATGGCAAGCAGCATTTTGCGCACATTTTCAGCCTGCTGCTCCTCCCGTGTTGTTAATGGCAAAAGACTCAGCTTGGTGAGGCCGTCCACCAACGCCGCAACATCTTCTCCAAACAAGCTGCGCACCTGATCCAAAGTGACCGGTGTATCCTCCACCACATCATGCAAAAGCGCCGCCACCACCGTGTCGGTATCCATTCCCATTTCAATGAGAATTTTAGCGACCTCGATGGGGTGTATGATATAAGGCTGCCCGGACTTGCGCAGCTGCCCGTCATGCGCCTTTTGCGCAAAACTGTAAGCCGAAAGAATCTTCTCACGGTTTAAATTTTTGGCATTTCGATCAATCGCATCCAAAAGCGTTTGGTACAGCTCCTCCATCCGTCTCACCTCTTTTACATGGCTTGTTTGATATGTAATAAAACACCGCACTGAAACAAATCCGTTTTACCGCCGACCGAGCACACTGAAAACCCGTTCCCTTGCCGCTGCAAAAGACCGCATTGGCAAAACGCCTCCAATACAGCGCCGAGCTTTGCACGGTTGATACTGCCGCCCAGCTGCCACCACAAGGTGTCGGCGTCCGTTTTTGCGGACTGTCGACGCAGCAGGCGGTAAACCGCTGCCGCCTGTTCCCGCGTCGGGTACAAATAAGCCGCCGACTTAGCGGTCAACACCTCGCCCTGCGCAGCCGAAGAGGCAAGCTGACGTTCCTTGAAAAACACCTCGTCGCGCAAACCCGACGGACGCAGAGACAACACCTGAACCGTTACCGATTCGGTTTGCTGATAAACGTTTATTTTAAGCCGGACCAGCAAATCAACCTTGTTTCCGACAAACGGCTCGAACTCCTCCGCCGTCTTTCCGAAACAAACCGCCGTAAAGACCGCATTGCCGTCCGAAACCGAAAGTCGGCTGTGCTTGCCGCCGCCAATAGTGCTGACCGCTTTGAGCATCATCTCACGAAAAACGAAAGCCGGCTCCGGATTTTGCCTGCCAAATGGCTCCAGAACGGACAATTCCCGCACTGCTGCCAGCGTGACCTCCTGTGCTTCAATCACCGCATCAGCCGAAACGATTGCCTCCGGCATGAACGGAAAATGCTGCCGCGCATAAGCATTGATTGCCCGGCGAAAAGCGTCCACCTGCGTTGCCTGCAAACAGAGCCCCGCCGCCAAACTGTGACCGCCGAAGCGCGTCAACTGTGCGCTGCATGCGCGCAGCGCCTCTAAAAGAGGAAAACCCTCCACACTGCGGCCCGACCCGGACGCTGTCTCTCCGTTTTTTGACAGCAAAAGCGCCGGTTTTCCGGTGCGCTCCACAACTTTAGCAGCCACAATCCCCAAAACGCCGGGGTGCCAACCGTCCGCACATAAAACAATCACCCGATCGTCAAACAGCTGCGGCTGATCAAGAAACAACCTGTCAATCTCCTCCAAAACGGCCGTTTCGCTTTCCCGCCGGCTTGCATTTGCCCGGCACAGCTCTTCGGCCAGCTCTTGCGCACGGGTATCGTCCTCACACAGAAGCAGCTCCACCGCACGCAGAGCACTGCCCATTCGCCCGGCCGCATTAAGCCGCGGGACCAAACTGTAAGCCACCGAAACGGAATCCAGTTTTGCCTGCGGAGAAAGTGAGGCTTCGATCAAGGCATGTAAACCAAGATTATCGGTTTCCCGCATACGCAAAAGACCCAGCCGGACCAGCGTCCGATTTTCACCGACAAGCGGAACTACGTCGGCAATCGTTGCAAGCGCTAACAGCTCGGCGTACTGCTCAAAGGCGCCTTCATAATCCCCGCCCTCCAGCGCAGCGACCAATTTAAAGGCCACCGCTGCACCGCACAGCTCCTTAAAACGACTGGAACAATCAGGGCGGTGCGGATCCACAGCAATACAGTCCGGCAAAATCTCGGGGGGTTGATGATGGTCGGTTACCACCACCGTCATGCCAAGACTTTGCGCCAACGCCACTTCTTCAACGGCTGCAATCCCATTATCCACGGTGATTAAAAGCGCACAGCCCTGCCGTCCAATTTCTTCAATTGCCCGGGCATTCAAACCATATCCCTCGGTTTCACGATTCGGAATATAAAAGTCCACATCGGCCCCAAGAGCCTGTAAATAGGAGTACAAAATAACGGTTGCAGTAATCCCGTCAACATCATAATCCCCGTAAACAACAATCCGTTGCTGTGCGTCAAGCGCAGCCTCAATAGCCTCAACGGCCCGAGCCATATCATAATAATCAAAAGGAGACGAAATCCCGTCCTCGGTCGAAAACAGCATTTCCGGCGAAATATCCGCACTGCGCGCCGCCGCAGCCTTTGCCGCAAGCGAACCGACTCCGTATTGCCGTGCAATTTCCGGCGCCTGCCGACTGTCCCCGATCCGCCACTTTGCAAAACGCAAGCTTTTTGCCTCCCTTTTTCAATGAATTGTTATATTATAACATAAAAACGACGTAATATCAACCAAAAACCGCAAATCACGCATTTTTTCAAAAAACGGTGGTAATCCGCCTTAAAATATGGTAAAATACAAATATATATTCCAAAACGGAGGCACGGTATGCAGGCGGAAAAGGAATTTCTCAAAAGCTATCAGAAGCTGCGTCAGCAGCTGGAGCACCATAATCATCTTTACTATGACAAAGATGCGCCCGAAATCAGCGATTATGAGTACGACCGGTTGATGCAGCAGCTGCGGCGCATGGAAGAGGAGCACCCCGAGCTTGTCACGCCGGACTCGCCCTCCCAGCATGTCGGCGGCACCCGGAGCACTCTTTTTGCGCCGGTCACGCACACGGTACAGATGGCCAGCCTGCGCGATGTGTTCAGTACCGACGATATTCGGGATTTTGACCGTCGGGTACGTGAAGTGATTCCGGACCCGGTTTATGTGGTCGAGCCGAAAATTGATGGTCTTTCCCTGTCTCTTGAATACCGAAACGGTCTGCTTGTCCGCGCCTCGACCCGCGGAAACGGCTTTGTCGGCGAAGACGTTACCGACAATGTACGCGTTATTGACGCAATTCCGTCAACACTTTCCGGCGCGCCCGAATATTTGGAGGTCCGCGGCGAGGTTTATATGCCAACGCAGGTTTTTTATCAACTGACCGAAGCGCAATTGGCAAATGAAGAAAAGCCTTTTAAAAACCCCCGAAATGCCGCCGCCGGCTCTCTGCGGCAAAAAGACAGCGAAGTGACTCGTCGGCGACAGTTATCAATTTTTATTTTTAATCTACAGCAAGTAAAGGGGTTAACCTTTACATCTCATGCCGAGTCCCTTGATTGCTTGGCAGCTCTCGGGCTGCCGGTTATCCCTTCCTATCGACGCTGCAGCAGCATTGAAGAGGTGCTTCAGGAAATCGCGGCCATTGACGGACGGCGCGGTGACTACAACTTTGATATTGACGGCGCTGTTGTAAAGGTGGATGGCTTGTCACAGCGTGAGGCTCTCGGGGCTACCGCAAAATATCCCCGCTGGGCCGTGGCTTTTAAATACCCGCCTGAGGAAAAGGAAACCTGTTTGCGCAAGATTGAAGTTAAGGTCGGGCGAACCGGCGTTTTAACCCCTACAGCTCTTTTTGACCCCATTATGCTGGCCGGCACCAGTGTTTGCCGGGCAGTGCTGCACAATCAAGATTTTATTACGGAAAAGGACATTCGAGTCGGAGACACCATTGTTGTGCGAAAAGCCGGCGAGATCATTCCGGAGGTTTTGGAAAGCAGACAGCACGCGCCCGGCAGTGTACCCTACCGTCTGCCGGATACCTGTCCGTCCTGTGGCGGGCCGGTGGCCGCCGAAGCCGGTCAAGCGGCTGTTCGCTGTCAGAATCCCGCCTGTCCTGCGCAGCTTTCGCGCAATATTATTCACTTTGCTTCCAAAAATGCCATGGATATTGTCGGGCTCGGCCCGGCGATTGTCGAGCTGCTGATCCGGGAAAACCGTATTCAATCGGTGGCTGACTTGTATGCCTTGACGCCCGAACAATTATCCGATTTGGAGGGCCTCGGCGAGAAATCCGCCGCCAATTTGCTCTCATCCATTGACAAATCCCGTCAAAAGGATCTTTCCTGCCTGTTGACCGGCCTCGGAATCCGACACATCGGAGAAAAGGTCGCTCTCCTGCTCTGCGAGCATCTGCCCGACATGGACACCCTTATGCAGGCCGACTTTGAAGCACTGACGTCAATTGACGGCGTCGGTCCGGAGATGGCAAACAGTCTGCTCAGCTATTTTGCACAGCCGCGTTCCCGACAACTGATTGAAACACTGAAAGAACGCGGGGTACGCATGTACCATACAGGCGCCGTTCACAGTCAGCAGCTTTCCGGTCTGACCTTTGTGCTGACCGGAACTTTGCCGACGCTGAGCCGCGCCGAGGCCTCGGCGTTAATTACCGAAAACGGCGGAAAGGTTTCGGGCAGTGTTTCCAAAAAAACAGATTACGTTCTTGCCGGAGAAGACGCCGGCTCAAAGCTGCGCCGTGCGCAGGAGCTGGGCGTTCCGGTGCTTTCCGAAGAAACTTTTATGAAAATGATAGGGCGGTGAGCTTGTGGAGCCTTCCGATAAAATTTCTTTTGAACAATATTTAAAAGCGCAGCCGAAGGAAAAACCCGAAGGCGCCAAACAGTCCGGCATAAAAAGCACAGCCGTCGATGAGGCATTGCCGGAAAAGCTGTTTTACGATGAGCCGCGGCCCAGGGATTTTACTGTTTTTGTGCTGGTGCTTCTGACCCTAATGTGTATCGGCTTTTGCGCATACTACTGCAACGCAGTATACCGGCCGGTATCAGATGCTGTTTTTGTCAAAGCCCGTCCCATCTCCGAAACCGCCGAAAAAATGACGGCAGGCTATAAGAACGGGAGAATCAATATCAACACTGCCGATATTGACACCCTGTGCAAGCTCAACGGTATCGGGAAATCCAAAGCGCTGTCTATTGCTGCTTATCGCGAGGCAAACGGTCCCTTCCATAATCCCCGGGAAATCTGTCAAGTCAGCGGAATTGGTGAAAAAATTTATCAAAATATTAAGAACGACATTTGTGTTTGATACAATCGGAGGCAACCTATGTTATACGGAATCATCTGTGCCATGCCGGAGGAATTCGGCGTGCTGGAAGCATATATTCAAAACGCGCACAAGACCCATATTGCAGGACGGGAATTTATTCAAGGCCGCCTCGGCAATGCCGAGGTGGTCGCGGTGGTCTCTCGTATCGGCAAGGTGGCCGCCGCAGTCACTTGCACGCTGCTTATTGACCGTTTTGGCGTTTCTTCTATTTTGTTTTGCGGCATTGCCGGCTCCCTCAAGCCTCAGGTAAAAATCGGTGACATTGTTGTTGCCGACCAGTGTGTTCAGCACGATTTTTATTTGTCAGACGACGATCTTTTTCGTATTCCGATTATCAACAAGGTCGAGCTCCCCTGCGACCCGGAGCTGTCGGGCCGGTGTTCCGCGGCTTGTCATCGATTTTTAAAAACCGCCGCAGAAAAGGCGGAGTTGGTTTCCTTTTGGCATGACGTCAATGTAAAAACTCCGCAGGTACACATCGGCGCTATTGCATCCGGCGATCAGTTTATCAGTGGCGGAGAGCGTCGAGATTTTATCTGCCGTCATCTGCCGCAGGCACTCTGCGTTGAAATGGAAGGAGCAGCTGTTGCACAAGTCTGCTTTGAAACATCCGTCCCCTGCGCGGTCATACGGGTTGTTTCGGATGGAGCGGACAGCGACGCCGAAATTTCTTCTGACCGGTTTGCCGCAGCTGCATCTCTCTACACCGGCGGTATTCTATGTGCTTTATTTGAATAATAAAAACAAAGCTCCCTTTACAGCAGATTGCCGATCCTGCCGTAAAGGGGGCTTTTTTCGTTGAAATCAGGCCTGCTGCCCGTAATATGCATCCTCCCCGTGTTTTCTGAAAAAATGACGTTCTGCCAGCTCCTGCTGAAGCTCAGCGTTTTTGTTAAGCAGCAGCGTATGCCATGCCATCATAGCCACCTGCTCCAACACCGCGGCCGTCTCAACTGCAGCTGTACCCCTGTCACCCCACACAAACGGCCCATGAGAGCAAACCAAAGCAGCCGGCACCTTTTTATAGCAATCACCCGGGAAGGCTTCAACAATTACCTGTCCGGTCTTTTTTTCATAGCTTTTTGCAATTTCTTGTGTATGTAGAGGACGCGTACACGGAACGGGGCCTAAAAAGGTATCGGCATGTGTTGTGCCGAGCATTGGAATCGACTCACCGGCCTGCGCAAAAACGGTTGCCCACCTTGAGTGCGTATGCGCTACTGCGCCGATTTTCGGAAATGCACGATACAATTCCAAGTGCGTTTCGGTGTCCGAGGAAGGCCTGTTCGTTCCATCGACCAGATTTCCGTCAAGGTCTACCACCACCATGTCCTCAGAGCGCATAACATCATAAGGAATACCTGACGGCTTAATAACCACAAGTCCTCTCTCTCGGTCAATCTCGGAAACATTGCCGAAATTTAAGATCACAAGTCCCAGCTGTTTTAGTGCCTTATTTGCTGCGCAAACACTTTCTTTCATGGTTTTCAGCATATCTTTTAGCCTCCGTGAAATAGTTTCATCGGCGCCTGTTCTTTTTGCGAAAGTTTTCTTCTCTTTTGCGGCACACCCTTTTTGTTGCTTCAAGCTTCACCAAGCTTTTTTAGAAGCCTGTCGGCAGCCTCCTGTGCGTAGCGCTCAAAAAGCCCCCGATCACGCAGATAAAAAAGAATGGTATAACGGTCGCGCAAGGTCAGCGCACGATGAATCCCTTGCAGAATCTCCTGTCGATCCAGCGTAATATTCGGCATTTTCATCTTAATGCAAAACTTCTCGATGGCGTCAAAACAAGGTAAATATTTTTCAATCAATGCTTTGAGATGATCATCTTGTGTTTCTACATACAAAAGTCGGTACATTTCCGCGACCAGTCGAGTTCCTTCGCAGACCTCCAGACCGTGCAAATTCGGCTTTTGTCCCGCTTCAACGCTGGCAAGCTCCCAAGCGTGAGCAATAATATGCTCCGAGCCGGAAGCGGGCCGCGAATTTCCGATAAAAGCCATACCGAGCCCGGTCACCATAAAACCGTTCATGATGTTTTGGATACAAGCGACGTCCCGTCCCTCAAGCTTGTACCCGTTTTTAAGGCAAAGATCGGTTGCTTCTATCACGTCATTCGCAATTTTGGAGCAAAAAAATTCTCCGTTGTAGTCACGCGCAAGCTCCCAGTCCAAAATACCGATATACTTGCCGAACATGTCTCCGATACCGGACAGCAACATATCATACGGCGCCGCTCGAAGAACGTCCAGATCTCCAACAATGATTTTAGGAGTAGTACACTTAATGGTTGCTTTGGTCCCGTCAAACAGCGTTGGCGAGCCGGCCGAAGCATACCCGTCCATAGATGGGGCCGTCGCAGCCACCCCATACGGGATTCCCAGCCTATAAGACACAAGCCGGCAAATATCATTCACGACGCCCGAACCAACCGCCAAAATAAAATCAGGCTTCGGCGAATAGGAAAAAATATCGGAATCCGCTTTTGGATCATTTAAATGAATTAGCACATCGCCGATATAATGTGCGCTTGGCAGGACTGTTCCTGTCAGGATATGCTTATGTGAAAAAATGCCGGCGCTTTTCAAAATGCCCTCCGCTTTTTTTCCAAGCACGCGGTATGTGTTTTCATCGCAAACCATATAGACCCGATGATACGACGCAAGCAGCTGCGGAAGCCGATTAACTGCTCCCTTGCTAATTAAACATTGGTCAAGCGGCGCCCGGTGAACCTTCCTTGCACAAGTACATTTCTGTTCAATCACAACGATTCCTCCTCTAAAAACCGCCGAATAATTTGCGGAAATTTTCGATAATCATCTGTTTTTAAAAACAAAATATCCGACCGGTAAACCGATTCGTCATTTCCGCCCATTCCATAATCGTCTCCTACAAAAACCACTTCGCTATGCGAAAACCCTTTTTGTTGACAATACCGATCCAGTGCATAGTATTTGTTAAACGGCCTCGGTACAATATCAAAGGAAGAAGAACCGCCCACAAACACCGTATACTCCGGAAACATACTGCATACATCCGCATAAATAGCCCGTCTTTTTGCTCGATCCGGATCAAAGGCAAGCTTGTCGGGTGCGGCAGCAGCAGTCCCTAAAATTGGAAATGTAATGCAGCCGGACGCATGGTATTCCACATTGTCTCCGGAAAAATGACAAAATCCGTGCCTTTCCCGCAGATCGGTCACCCGCTTTTCGATTATTGCACAATCTGCCGGAACGGTTGTATCCTCAACAATTTCAAGCACATCCCTCTCTGCATTGTATAACGCCGTTTGCATTCCATAATTCCCGATAATATCCAGTGGAAACCGTCCCATCTGCTCATAAATACGTCGACACATCCCCGCGCCGACCATGCAAAGATGAAATTTTCGGGCAAGCATTTCCAAAACTGCGCGATTTTCCGCCGAAAGCGGTGTCTTGTGTTGTGTCAGTGTTCCGTCCAAATCAAAAGCAAATAAACGAATTTTGTTCTTGCTCATTTTGTTTTCTCCTTGACAGCTCCGATAGATTCTGATATCATTATACCAGAATTGATTTATTACGCAATATTTGGCGCTTAATATGCTATATTTCCACAAAAACAGCTCAAAACGCGCATTTTTTGCGCTGTTTTTTGAGCGATTGTGCAGGTGTACAATGAGAGAAGAACAAATAGATAAATTGGTGGGGCTTATTCAAAAAAACGGCTTTGCCACAGTGAAATTTTTAGCATCCGCAACCTATACCAGTCCGTCGACAATTCGGCGTCAGCTGGCCGAGCTTCAGCGAATGGGTCTGATACAGCGCAGCTATGGCGGCGCCGAGCTGATTCGGAGCAACGTCAACACCCCGATTGAGCTGCGTCTGCAAAAAAATCACCGTGCTAAGGACATGATCGCCCGCAAAGCGGCTGAGCTCGTTTCGGAAAACAGCACTGTGTTTATTGATGGATCCTCGACCTGCCTGCATATGGCCCCTTATCTTGAACACAAAAAAGGATTGGTTGTTTATACCTACGGTGCCGAGCTTTGCCAGCTGCTTTCCGAGCTGGATATCCCGACATTTTGCTTGGGCGGGCGGTATGATCGACTTTCTAAAAATTTTTCGGGCGAGTGGGCGGTTAAAATGGCTCAAAGTGTCTATTTTGACGCTTTTTTCTTCTCCAGCAGCGGCTTTTGCGACGGCAAGGTATATGACTACAGCGAAGCTGAAACTCATTTGCGTCGTGCTTTGCTGCCGCAGTCTCGAAAAAGCTATTTTTTATGTGATCGGGAAAAGGTCGGCAAACGCTCAACGCATATTCTGTGTAGCGAAAATGAATTGACAGCTGTTCTCACTGAAAATTGACATAAAAAAAGCCGGGACATCTCATGTCCCGGCTTTTTAACTGCTTATTTGTCCGAATCTTCTGATTTTTTTTCGTCTGCGCAGGCATCCTCGTCACAGCCCTCGGGGCAGTCACAATCGTCACAGCAGCAATCATCAAAATCATAATTGTCAAAATCAAACTCGTCACGCTCTTCGTCTTCACGGCGAAGTTTTAAGAAGTAAAGCACACCGGCAACTGTTCCGGCAATCAAAGCTACAAATCCGATCACGGCCAAAACTTTTTTCAACATAGAAAAAACCTCCGTTCAATAAAACTGTTTACTCTATTATATCCTTTGCCGCTGCAAAAATCAAGACCCCGATAAAAAAATGAGCAAAAGTTTTTCTTTTGCTCATTTTTTGTTTACAAAATAATGCTTTTCCCGGTCATTTCAGCCGGTTGAGGAAGATTCAGCATTTTCAGCATGGTCGGCGCAATGTCAGCCAAAATTCCGCCATCACGCAATTTACAAGCCTCGCCGACAACACAGAACGGAACGGGATTTGTGGTGTGCGCGGTAAACGGTTTCCCGTCCTCATCGCGCATATGATCAGCGTTACCGTGATCGGCCGTGATTAACAGCCGGCCGCCCATCTTCAGTGTAGCATCAACAACCCGACCGACACAGGTGTCCACCGCCTCGACCGCAGCAACTGCCGCTTCAAAAACACCGGTGTGACCGACCATGTCGCAATTAGCATAATTCAAAATTATAACATCATATTTTCCGCTTTCAATACGCTCAACCACATTGTCCGTTACTTCAAAAGCACTCATCTCCGGCTTCAAATCATAGGTTGCAACCTTAGGAGATGCAATAAGGCAGCGATCCTCACCGTTGTAAACTGTTTCAACGCCGCCATTAAAGAAAAAGGTCACGTGCGCATACTTTTCGGTTTCGGCAATACGAAGCTGTGTCATACCATGCTGAGAAAGGTATTCTCCCAATGTGTTTTTAAGCGACTGCGGAGAAAAAGCAACCGACACATTCGGCATGGTCGCGTCATATTGTGTCATGCAAACAAAATGCGGAAGCACTGCACCGCCGCGGCGCTCAAATCCCTGAAAATCCGGATCGACCAGCGTACGGGTGATTTCCCGGGCACGGTCAGGACGGAAATTAAAGAAAATCACCGAATCCTGCGGACGGATAACGCCCTCTTTGTTGCAAACCGTCGGAACGACAAACTCGTCGGTCACGTCCCGGGCATAAGAATCTAAAACTGCCCGATGCGCGTCATTACATACAACGCCCTCACCGTACACCATGGCGGCATACGCTTTTTCAACCCGTTCCCAACGATTATCACGATCCATCGCATAATAACGTCCCATGACAGTTGCAATTTCACCGATTCCAATCTCGGAAAGCTTGTGCTGCAACGCGTCAATGTACTCTGCACCGGACTTGGGCGGAACATCCCGTCCGTCCAAAAAACAATGTACATATGCTTTTTGAACGCCGAACGACTTGGCCATTTCCAAAAGCCCATACAAATGTTCCTGATGGCTGTGCACACCACCGTCCGACAAAAGACCCATCAGATGCAGTGTATTTCCGTTCGCAGCAGCATGCTGCATAGCATTGGCAAGTGCCTCGTTTTGGGCAAGCTTACCTTCCCGGATAGTTTTGGAAATTCTCGTCAGCTCCTGGTATACAATCCGGCCGGCACCGATATTAGTATGCCCAACCTCACTGTTTCCCATCTGTCCCTCCGGCAGACCGACACTTTCCCCGGACGCGCCGATCTCTGTCAGCGGATTTTCCCGAAAAAGGCGATCTAAGTTCGGGGTTTTTGCAGAATATATGGCATTATCCTTAGCAGGACCGTTCCCGAATCCGTCCAAAATCATTAAAACAAGTGGTTTTTTACTCATTTTTTTACCTCTTTTACTTGCCGGCTGCCCGGACAATAATACCAAAATCCTCCGCCTTCAGAGAAGCGCCGCCAATCAAACCGCCGTCAACATCCGGCTGAGCCAGCAGCTCCTCTGCATTTTTGGCATTCATGGATCCGCCGTACTGCACCGTCAAACCATCCGCAACAGCCTGGCCGTAAAGCTCCGCCACCGTTGCTCGAATACAAGCATTGACCTCGTTTGCCTGTTCACTGGTTGCCGTCTTGCCGGTACCAATAGCCCAAACAGGCTCATAAGCAATGATCAGCCGTTTCATTTCATCTGCCGTAACGCCCTGCAAGGCAATTTTCACCTGCATGGCAACCAGCTCCCGAGTGATTCCCTGCTCGCGCTGTTCCAGCGTTTCACCGACACAAACAATCGGCTTCAGACCGGCACGCAGTGCTGCAAGTGTCCGCAGATTGACCGTTTCATTGGTTTCGCCAAAATAGGTCCGTCTCTCGGAATGGCCAATAATAACATATTCTACGCCCATTTCCGCCAGCATATCCGCCGAGATTTCGCCCGTAAAGGCTCCGCTTTTTTCAAAATGGCAATTTTCCGCACCGACCCGAATTTCGGTTCCGGCCGTTTCCCGCAATGCCGTTTCCAAATCGACAAACGGAACACAGATGACCACCTCGCAGCCGGCATCGGCAACGGTCTTTTTCAATTCACAAACCAAAGCTGCTGCCTCACGCGGCGTCTTATTCATCTTCCAGTTGCCGGCAATGACAGCTTTTCTCAATTTTTTATTCATTTCAGTTCCTCCTGACAAACGGACAGGCAGCTTTTTAAAAAGCTGCCTGCTCTTTTATTCTTTATCCTGCAAGCAAGCGATGCCGGGCAGCTCCAAGCCCTCCAAAAACTCAAGAGAAGCACCGCCGCCGGTGGAAATATGGGTCATCTTATCGGCAAAGCCGAGATTTTCGACCGCGGCCGCAGAATCGCCGCCGCCGATAATGGAGATGGCGCCGCTTTCCGCAACACCGCGAGCCACAGATACTGTACCGGATGCAAAGTTCTTCCATTCGGAAACGCCCATCGGACCGTTCCAGATAACGGTTCCGGCACCAATCAGCGTTTTAGCAAACAGCTCCTGCGTCTTTTCGCCGATGTCCAGACCCATCCAACCGTCCGGGATAGAATCGGAATAAATACGCATATAGGTGGTTTCCTCTTTGTATTCACGGCCGATTACATTATCCACCGGAAGCAGGAAGTTTACACCCTTATCGCGTGCTTTTTTCATAATATCCCGCGCAAGTTCAATTTTATCGTCCTCACAAATAGAGGTGCCGATATCGTGACCGCATGCTTTAAAGAAGGTGTACGCCATACCGCCGCCGATAATGATTGTGTCGCACTTCTCAAGCAGGCTGTTGATAACACCAATCTTGTCCGAGACCTTAGCACCGCCGAGAATAGCCACAAAGGGTCTTTTGGGGTCGTTGAGCGCTTTGCCCATAATGCTGATTTCTTTTTGAATCAGGAAACCGCAAACTGAGGGCAGGTAATGAGAGACTCCCTCTGTGGAGGCGTGCGCTCTATGCGCAGTACCAAAAGCGTCATTGACAAAAATATCTGCAAAGGAAGCCAGCTTCTTTGCAAAATCGGGGGCATTTGCAGTTTCTTCTTTATGGAAACGCACATTTTCAAGCAGGGCGATCTCCCCGTCCTGCAGCGAAGAAACGATTCTTTGAGCGTCCTCTCCGATAACATCCTTAGCCATCTTGACCTCACAGCCGAGCAGCTCCGAAAGACGTTTCGCAACCGGCGCCAATGAAAAAGCCGGGTTAAATTCTCCCTTCGGGCGACCCATATGAGAGCAAAGAATAACCTTTGCGCCGTGATCCTTCAAATATTGAATGGTCTTAAGCGCGCCGCGAATACGTTTATCATCCGAAATCTTTCCGTCCTTAAAAGGAACGTTAAAATCACAGCGGACCAGCACCCGCTTACCGCGGACCTCAATATCCTCAACTGTTTTTTTGTTTACAGACGTCATAAAAATCTTCCTTTCCCATCAATTTCCAAACTTCTGATTCTCCGTTAATTATTCTATCTCATTCCGCTCAATTTTGCAAGATATTTTTTTAACAAAAAGCGCTTTTTTCGTCAAAAAGCGTTCCGAAATTCTCAAGATTGGGAAAATTCCACTGCCGCAGCACCTCATACGCCCCGATTGCAACCGAGTTAGACAGGTTTAAACTGCGTGCCTGCGAAATCATCGGCATACGGACACAGCGTTCCCGATTTTGCAATAACAATGTTTCCGGCAGCCCGCGATCCTCACGGCCGAAAAACAGATAACACCCGTCCGGGTAAACAACGTCGCTGTACACCCGATGCGACTTGGTGCTGAAAAAATAAAAACGCTCTGCGTCCTGCGCATGCAGTTTTAAAAAATCATCCAAGCTTTCATAATAGGTAATGTCCAACAGGTGCCAATAATCCAGCCCGGCGTGTTTTAATTTTTTGTCATCAACTGTAAAGCCCATTGGCTTTACAATATGCAATCTGGCGCCGGTAACGGCACAGGTTCGTGCAATATTGCCGGTATTTTGCGGGATTTGCGGCTCTACAAGCACAAGATTTAATTGCGGCATGATTTTCCTCTTTTCTCGGGAGTGAAACGGACATTTCGGGATATGATAATAGCAAAGTCTTAAAGAAAAGGAGCGATTTTATGAAAACGAAAGGTAAAAATATGACTGCAGGCGTTGCTATCGGAATGGCCGCCGGCATCACACTGGGAGCATTAGGCGCCGTAACGTTGCCTGCCGTACAAAATTCCAAGACCTATCGCCGCGCCAAAAAGAACATTAAAAAAGGCGCCGACAAAGCAATAAACTCGGTCGAAAGCTTTTTGGACAGCATGCCGTGTCGGTTTCACTAAGTCCCGCAAAAGGGATGATTTCCCCGAGGGAAATCATCCCTTTTTGTTTTACTTTTGATAGTATTCAAACTCGGTTGTAATGTTGAATTTTGAAAGGTTTGTAATATTAACATTCACATAATCATCTTCAAAAATCAGTCGCCACGGGCGAGATTTTCCGCTTTTGAGCGACCCGAACTCTTTCTCCGGAAACTCAAAATAAGCCGCGCCGACATTGTCCTCGTTCGGCGTTGTCACCGTAACATTGCCGGTGATATTATAAACCTCATGGCCGGTAAAATTACGGAAATACCCGTCTACAATCAGGTTTCCCTCTTCATCAAAGAAAGCGTCGTACCCGGCAAAGCAAAGCCCCTGCCGCTCCTGCTCGTTTTCTTTCATGGCAGCGTCCATTTTTTTAAGCCGTTTTTCATGAGCCTCGGTCTTTTCTTCGGTTCTTTCCGACGCAGCAACATTCGGCCCCCAGCTGACCTCACTCTGTCCGTTCAGATATATCACTGTACCGATCAACGCCGAAAGCAAAACCACCGCCGTCAGAACAGACAGCAGCACAACACGTTTCTTTTTTCGCTGCTGTGCTTTTCTGCCGGAAAGGTCCAATTCAGCCGTCTGGCGCCGCAGCCGCTCCAGCTCTCCGGATAAAATATCCGCTTCGTTTTGCTGATTCTTTTTTATTGCCATAAATTTTCTCCTGTCCCGAAATTACTATTTTTCAAATATTGTAGCATATTTTTTTGCAAAGAACAAGCCCGGTCACAGCTTTATACTGCAAATATTGTTCAGCGAATCGGTGATCACAAGAATTTGGCCGTTTGTCTCAATTTTCTTTTCGCCCAGCATTTCATTAGCACGATCCACAACAGAATACAAATTACGCTGCAAATAAGCAGTCGTTTCCTCTGCCCGTCCGCTCACCAGTCGCAAATGTGCAAAAGCATAGCCGTGACGCACACTGTATACATAGGCGCGAGCCACCGCGTCAACGCTCAGCGTGTCAAAAACCAGTTCGTTTCGGTTAAAAAATTCATACTTTTCCGACGTGGCGGACGGCAATGGATAAGCGTTGTCTTCCAAAGTATGATCGCGCAAGATGCGCTGTTGTGTCACGTTGAAATAATTAAATTTTAAAACATCGTCAAAGCCGGAAATGACCGGGTCATCCGCCGTAACATCCACATGATAAAACTGTCCGGCTATCTCCGCCATATTCCACGCATGGTTAACGGACTGACCGCCCTGTGTAAGCGTCCCTTTAGCAACGATACATTGAATACCGGCTTGACGCATGAGGTACTGAAAGGCTGCAGCATATCCCTCACAAACCGCTTTACCGTTCACCAGTGCGCCGTACAGGTCGTGCGCATCCGGCGCTTTTAGTGTCGTATCAAATCGAACCTTATTGATAATCGCATCGTGAATCAGCCGTTCCCGCTCAAATTCGCTCATTGACGCGCTCAATTGACTCAAAATAACCTCAGCCTGAGCTGTGACACGCTGCATCTTCTGCCGGAGCTGGTCCGGCGTTTCGGTTATGTCCGAAAAAGTCATGGTAACAACCTTATTATTACGCGCGGAAAAATGGTATTGATTTCCTCGCCAAAAATGCTGCGGCCAGTCATCACGATAGTAAGAATACGCCTTTTTTGCCTCCTCTATCGTCAGGTCAAAATCAAAAACAACCGTCTTTTGATAATTGCCGATTTGCTCCACAAAGGCGTTGTATGCCGCGTTTTCGGCAGCACTTCCCGTCTTTTTTAAAAGCTGTTTTCCGTAATACCGTTCTGAATCAATCGGCCGCAGCGGCACGGAGTCAAGCTGAGAAGCAGCCTGCGACGGCTTTTTGCTGCTTGGCACAGGATTACTGCTTGACACCTTATCATTTTTTTTACTACTGCTTGCTTGACGGCTTCCGGACACGGCAGAAACGTCCAAAGAAGAAATATCGCTAACTTTTGACGAATTTTTATCTGTCGCCGATTGATCGGAAACAGAGGATTCTGTTTCCGCAACCGTACTACTGGTGTTTTTTTTGCCCTTACAGCTGCTCATTCCCATACAAAGAGCAAAACATAGAACGCCGGCAATTACAGACCTACAATTCATTTTTTCGCCTCCTTTTCAATAAGCAATCGATACAGTTCGTTTTTACGATAACCGCTTCGACGCGCCATAAGCCGCGCCGCCTCGTTTTTGCTTTTCCCGGAACGCAGCATTTCACACATGGCTTCAAGACATTCCTCCATGGTGCATTCGGGCTGCGAAGGTATCTGTGCTCCCTCCAAAACCAACACAAACTCGCCGCGAGGCTCCTGTTCCTGATAATAGGCACAAGCCCGTTCCAGCGTCATTTCAAGCACCTGCTCATGCAGCTTGGTCAGCTCACGGCACAAAGCAATCCGGCGTTCCGGCCCGAAAGTCTGCGCAAAATCTTTCAGGGTTGCGCGCAGTTTATGCGGCGCTTCGTAAAAAATCATGGTGCGCTCTTCGTACCGAAGTTTTTCAAGGTGTTCGGCACGGCTTTTTTTGCCGGTCGACAAAAAGCCTTCAAAGCAAAAACGTCCACAGGAAAGTCCGGACACAGCCACAGCAGACAATGCCGCCGTTGGGCCCGGAACAACTGCAACCGGAATCCCAAGCTGACGGCACAAGGCCACCAAATCCTCACCGGGATCGGAAATACAGGGCATGCCGGCGTCGGTCACAATTGCCGCGTTTTCTCCCGCCATCAATCGATCGGCAATCTGCCGACCTTTTTCCTGACGATTATGCTCAAAATAGCTAATCAGCGGCTTTTTGATTTCAAAATGATTTAAGAGCTTTAGCGTGACCCTGGTGTCCTCCGCGGCAATAAAATCCACCTGCCGCAGTGTCTCAATCGCTCGGGGCGAAAAATCAGACAGATTGCCGATCGGTGTTCCGACGACATACAGGATTCCGGACATCGGAGCATCTCCTTTATTTCATGATATAAGGCGGCAGCACCTGCAAAAACGGCGCGGCACCTTTTCTTCCTTCTAACAGGCAAAGCCACGGCGGCCTTTGTGTCGTTTGGTGCACCATTTGCAGGCGTTTCGGCTCCAAGCCGCTGTGTCGCATAGCAGCAATACAATCACAAAGACGTTCCGGCTTAAAGCAAACACAAAACCGTCCGCCGTGTTTTAAAAGCCTACGAGCCGCCAGTGTCACCTCATCAATGCTTGCGCCCGCATCACTACGGCAAACCTGCCGGGACAAGATAGGCGATTCTCCGCCGCAGCCTTGCCGATAAAACGGCGGATTGCAAATAACAAGATCCAAACAATTGTTTCCGATTTCGCGGCGCAAAACGTCCTTATCGCGCAAATCACAACAAACAGGCCGGACATGCTCAAATCGATTAGCCTCAACCGTCCGCTTAAAAAGCGCCGCCGCTTGCGGTTGCAGTTCCACGGCAAAAATCGGCCCTGTGTGCCCGGAACTACGCAGCAACACCGTGAAAATACCGCTTCCGCTGCCGAAATCGCACACGCCTTCCCGCGGCCGGACCTGCGCAAACCGAAAAAGCTGCAGCGCGTCGGTTCCAAACCTATGCACATCATCCACCAGTATGCGGGAACCGTTGACCGAAAGCCATTCTTGCTTTTTGTTTTTCAAAAAATCAACATCCTTACGTCGTCACGCGGCGCCACACAAAGCTCGTAATCGCTGTTCTCGACATAGCCTGCATTTCCCAGCGCACAGCGGACTGTCTCATAGGCAATTTGCGGCGTGTTATTTTGTTCACTCAAATGAGCCAGCAAAAAGCGTCGGCTGCCGGTATCCAGCAATTGCAGCACCGTTTCGGCACAGTCCGCATTTGACAGGTGCCCTTTCTCGCCCGAAATACGCTGGCGCAGCAAGAACGGATAAGCGACATTGCATTGCAGCATGCCGACGTCATAATTTGCTTCCAAAATATGAAAATCCGCCTCTGAAAGATCCTGTAAAAGCGCTTCGTCTACATGTCCGACATCGGTACAATACACCACCTGCCGCCGGTCGGCAGTTTCGACCCGATAACCGACGGCGTCCGCCGCGTCATGATAAACCGAAAAGGCCGAAAAAGCGGCGTGACCGACCGAAAAGGTCTTTTTCTTCTCAACCGGGCGCAGCCGCGGCTCCAGCTCCGGCAGTGAACGAAAAAGGCGCTGTGCACAGCCCTCGGTGGCATATACGGGAATATCGGTTTTTTTAAGAAAAGTGCCGAGACCTTTAACGTGGTCACTGTGCTCATGCGTCAACAGCAGCGCTTCCACCTGCCGCTGGCCGATCCCCTGCTGTGCAAGAGCTTTGAAAATCTTGGAAAAGCTCAGGCCGACGTCAATCAAAACGCCGCCTGCAGCATCTCCTACAAAAAAGCTGTTTCCGCTGCTGCCGCTGCCCAGCGATAAAACCCTGGCCATGTTTTCACCCGTTTCATAAAGAAAATGGCAAAGGCAGCACTTACCCCTGCCTCTGCCGTTTTTTCAAATCAACCCGCGGAAACAACCGGTTCGCGCGAGACCTCAATTTTCTGAATCTGTGCGCCGAGCGCGCAAAGCTTCACTTCAAAGCCCTCGTACCCGCGTTCAATGTGATATATATCCTCAATTTCGGTCTCTCCGTCCGCGCACAAAGCCGCAATGACGATTGCGGCGCCGGCGCGCAGGTCAACAGCCTTAACAGGAGCAGCCTTGAACCCTTCAATTCCTTCGATCACGGCCATTTTCCCGTCCACCTTAATATCGGCGCCCATCTTTTGCAGCTCGTAAACATACCGAAAACGATTGTCCCACACGCCCTCGGTCACCGTGCTGGTGCCCTCGGCAAGGCAGGCAAGCGTTGCCATTTGCGGCTGCATATCGGTCGGAAAGCCGGGGTACGGCAGCGTTTTAATATCAATTTTCTTGAGCGGGCCTTTCGCACGAATCCGAATTGCCTCGTCAAACTCCTCGACCTCGACCCCCATCATTTCAAGCTTGGCGGTAATCGGCTTCATATGTTTCGGAATGACGTTGCGAATGAGCACATCCCCGCGGGTCGCGGCGGCCGCAACCATATAGGTACCTGCCTCAATCTGATCCGGAATAATCGCGTAATTAGTTCCGTGCATCTGCGACACACCGTGGATCTTAATCACATCGGTTCCGGCGCCCATAATATTGGCGCCCATGGAGTTTAAAAAGTTTGCCAAATCCACAATATGCGGTTCTTTAGCCACATTTTCCATCACCGTTACGCCGGAGGCACGAACAGCCGCCAGCATAACATTCATCGTGGCGCCCACCGAAACCTTATCAAAAAAAATCTGATTACCGATAAGCCGATCGGCGTGCACATCCAGCATGCCGTCCTCGATCTCAACCCCGGCACCCAGCGCCTCAAAGCCGCGCTTATGCTGGTCAATCGGCCGAACGCCGAAATCGCACCCGCCGGGCATGGAGACCCGCGCATGTCCGTACCGGCCCAACATACTGCCCCAAAAATAATAGGAAGCCCGCATATTACAGGTCAGCTCATGAGGAATCGTGGTCGTATTTAAATGGGTTGTATCAATTTCAACCGTGGTTTTATCAAGATAACGCACCTGCGCGCCTAACTCGTCTAAGATTTTAAGAGTCGTAAAAACATCCCGAATGTCGGGGACATTTTCAATCACACAAACCCCTTCTGCCAGCACTGTGGCCGACAAAATCGCAACCGCAGCGTTTTTAGCGCCGCTGATTGTCACTTCACCGTGCAGCGGTGTTCCTCCAGTTACAATATATTTTTCCAAAACAGCACTCTCCCTGTTTTTTCTATCCGAAAATGCGTGTTACAAAATCTTTCCTTTGGATTATTATACTATACAGCCCTGAAATAATCAAGAGTCGTTTTGCTTTTTTTCAAAATTCTCTCGCAGTGTTTTAAGGCGTATTTGCATCTCTTCTGACAGCTGACGACAGATTTTCACCTGACGGTCAAGCATTTCGTCCAGAACAGGCGGCCGAACGCAGCGGCACATCAGCTGTGATAGTGTATCATACAGGGCTTTTTGGCAAAAAAAGGCGCGCAGCAGCCGCTTTACTTCCTGTGCTGCCGGCTCTCGCTTCAACGCCGCTTCGCGGTCGTACGGAAGCTTTTCGTAAAGCATCCGATTAACGGCCGCAATTTGTTCGTATTGGCTTTTGAGCTGTGCGTCTTCGGTTTCCCTTGCACAAAGCTTCATTTGATCGGCCGCCCATAGCTGATAAGATGCCAATCTGCCGATCAGGCGTTCTTCCGCCTGTTTTTTAAATATATCCGATTGCATTATTCATTCCTCCCATTATATTTTTTCGGCTCCGGCGACACATTATGCGAGCACTCGATTTTATTTTTTGAAAAAAGCTTGAATTTTTGTAAAAAACTGTTATAATGATATTTATGATGCGACGACGGAGAAAAGTAAGCCTTTTAAGCGCGCACAGAGAGGCCTGCCTCGGTTGAAAGCAGGCTCCCGCTCAAATAGCCCAAGTTCCCTCCCGAGCAGCTTCGCTGAACCCGTACAACGGCATTAGGCGTCGCCGGCATGCCCCGTTATCGGCAAAAAGAGTGTTTGCTCTTTCCTGTTTTGCAGAAAAAAGCAAAAACGTGGGTGGTACCGCGGAAGCTATGTTTGTAGATTTCGTCCCCGTTTCGGCCGGTCGGCCGGAATGAGGGCGTTTTTTTATTTTGAAACTGTTTTCGGAAAGGATGTTTGAGAATGAAGGAACAGCTCATGCAAATTCGTAAGGACGTGCAAAATGCACTTAAAAACGTCAGCCGTGCCGAAGATTTGGAACAGCTGCGTGTGCGTTTTCTCGGCAAAAAGGGCGAATTGACAGCTATTCTGAAACAAATGGGGACACTGTCTGCGGAACAGCGTCCGATTATGGGTCAGCTTGCCAATGAGGTGCGCAATACCCTGGAGGAAAGCTTTGCTAAAAAAAGCGAGGACCTCAAGGACGCGGCGCTGCAGCTGCGCTTGAAAAGTGAAATGATTGACGTAACCTTGCCGGGCAAGCCGTTCACGCAGGGACACCGGCACCCGCTGACGCTGGTGTTGGACGAAATCAAGGAAATGTTTCTCGGTATGGGATTTGATGTGGTCCGCGGGCCCGAAATCGAAACCGACTATTACAACTTTGAGGCCTTAAACATTCCAAAGGATCATCCGGCCAGAGACACGCAGGACACCTTCTATATTTCCGAAAACATCCTGCTGCGCACGCAGACCTCCCCGGTTCAAATCCGGACCATGGAACAAAAAAAGCCGCCCATTCGTATTATTTCCCCCGGACGGGTCTATCGTTCCGACGCCGTCGACGCGACGCATTCCCCCGTCTTTCACCAAATCGAAGGTCTGGTGGTGGACCGCGGTGTTACCATGGCGGACTTAAAGGGCACCCTTGAAATGTTTGTGAAAAAGCTGTACGGCCCGCAGAGTGAGGTCCGTTTCCGGCCGCACCACTTCCCTTTTACCGAACCCTCCGCCGAAGTAGACGTTATGTGCTTTAATTGTCACGGCAAGGGATGCAGCCTGTGCAAGGGCGAAGGCTGGATTGAGATTCTTGGTGCCGGCATGGTGCATCCGAAGGTGCTGTCCATCTGCGGGATCGACCCGGAGGAATACAGCGGTTTTGCTTTCGGCATGGGTCTTGAACGTCTGGTTATGCGCCGGTATCAAATTGACGATATGCGCCTGTTTTACGAAAACGACGTTAAGTTTTTGGCACAGTTCTAAGGGGGAAGAAAACAATGAAATTATCGAAAAGATGGCTCAATGACTATGTTTCTATTGACGTAGACAACCGTGATTTTTTTGAAGCTCTGACCCTGTCCGGCTCCAAGGTGGAGGGGTGGGAACAAGAGGGGCAAGATTTCTCCGGTGTTGTGATTGGAAAAATCTTGCGCATTGAAAAGCATCCCGACGCTGACAAGCTGCTTGTTTGCAGCATTGACATCGGCAAACAAGACCCCCTGCAGGTCGTTACCGGCGCACAAAACGTCTTTGAAGGCGCCTTGGTGCCGGTTGCCCTTGACGGCGCCACCCTGCCCGCCGGCGTCAAAATCAAAAAAGGGAAACTGCGCGGCGTAGAAAGCTATGGCATGCTCTGTTCGCTGAAAGAGCTGGGGCTGACCGTCGGCGATTTTCCTTATGCGATTGAAGACGGTATTTTTATCATCGAAGAGCCGTGCAACATCGGCGACGATGTGCATGACGCACTTGGTCTCAACGACACGGTCTTTGATTTTGAAATCACCTCCAATCGGCCGGACTGCCTGTCGATCATCGGGCTTGCGCGCGAGGTTGCGACGACCTATCAGTTGCCGATTCGACTGCCGGAGCCTCAGGTGCAAGGCTGCGGCGGAGATGTTCGAGAGCTTTTGTCAGTCAAGGTGCTCAACACACAACTTTGCCCGCGATACACCGCTAAAATTATCCGAAACGTCAAAATTGCGCCCTCTCCCCGCTGGATGCGGGAACGGCTGAGAGCGCAGGGCGTCCGCTCCATCAACAATCTGGTGGATATCACCAATTTTGTCATGCTGGAATACGGTCAACCGATGCATGCCTTTGACCTGCGCTATGTTACCGACAACAAGATTGTGGTCCGAAACGCTGTAAAGGGAGAAACCATTACAACACTTGACGGCATTGAGCGCGACCTGACACCCGACATGCTGGTTATTGCCGACGCAAAAGCGCCGATTGCCGTTGCCGGCGTGATGGGCGGCGAGTACAGCGGCATTATGCCGGACACGCATACCGTGGTCTTTGAATCCGCTTGCTTCCTGGGATCCAGCGTGCGCAGGACGGCGCAGCGCCTTGGCATGCGCACCGAGGCCTCCGGTCGTTTTGAAAAAGACCTGGATCGCCAAAACACGCTGCCTGCTCTGCTGCGGGCCTGTCAGTTGGTTGAAGAGCTCGGAGCCGGCGAGGTGGTGGACGGTGTCCTGGATTCGGACTATTCCGACAAGCAGCCCGTTTCCCTGAAGCTGGACTGGCAGTTTATCAATCGTTTTCTTGGAATCGATTTATCACATGAGGAAATTTGTTCGTATTTGAAGCGTGCCGGATTTGCTGTAAAGGATGACACCGTTACAGTTCCAAGTTACCGTACAGACATTCATCACAAGGCCGATCTTGCGGAGGAGGTTGCTCGATTCTACGGATACGACCGGATTCCGTCTACTACGATTCGCGGAACGGCGCAGGGGTCTCTGACCGAGCGGCAGAAGTTTGAACGGGAGGTCGCACAGCTCATGCGTGCCCGCGGTTTGTCGGAAATCATGACCTATTCTTTTGTCAGCCCCAAAACGTTGGACCGTCTTTGTGTTCCGCAAGACAGCCCGTTGCGCGACCCGGTGCGAATCTTAAATCCCTTGGGCGAAGATACCGGCATTATGCGCACAACCGCCCTTTCCTCCATGCTGGAGACCTTGTCGCGTAACTACAACAATCGAAATTTATCAGCTGCCCTATATGAAGTCGCCTCGGAATATCAAAACCGCGGCGCCGACGTGCTACCCATTGAACGCGATGTATTAACCCTTGGGATGTACGGCGATAACGTCGACTTTTTTGTCCTGAAAGGGATCGTTGAATCTTTAGCCGAAGCGCTGCACATTGGAAAGCTTCGTTTTGATCCTGTCTGCGACTGCCCCAGCTATCATCCGGGGCGCTGCGCCGCAGTGTATGCCGGCGACACTGCATTGGGTCTGCTCGGAGAAATTCACCCGACCGTGCTTAAAAACTTCGAGCTTGGCACCCGTGCTTATTGTGCGGCGCTGTCCATGGACGCGCTGTTTGCTGCCGGGCAGACCGAGATCCTGTATCATCCGTTGCCTAAATTCCCGGCCATTGTCCGCGACCTTGCGCTGGTTTGTGATGAGCTGCTGCCGGCGGGCAAAATGGAAGAGCTTATCCGAACAGCAGTCCCCCGCTTGCTTGAAAACATTACGCTTTTTGATGTTTATCGCAGCGAACAGCTGGGTGACGGCAAGAAGAGTCTTGCTTTTAAAATCACTCTCCGTTCTCACCAAAAGACCCTGACGGCCGAAGAAGCCGATCGCGCCGTTGCCAAAATCCTGCACGCACTGGAGGAGCACGGCGTCACCCTGCGTTAAATTATTTTCACCTTTTGATTCTCGGCCGAATGTTTAGGCCGAAAAAGACCGAAAAAACAGGCAAAAAATGCAAAAAAGTCTTGTAATTTTAAAAAAGGTATGTTATAATTGTTCGGTAAATCACACACGCCCTGCAATTGAGAGACAGTGCCGTCCGCGGTTACCTCTTCAAAATGCGCAGAGCGGAGGATGAAACTGTTAGGAGGAAAACAAATGTCAGTCGTTTCAATGAAGCAGCTTCTTGAAGCAGGCGTCCATTTCGGACATCAGACCAGAAGATGGAACCCCAAAATGGCGCGTTACATCTTCACCGAGCGTAACGGGATTTATATCATTGACCTTCAAAAGACGGTCAAATGCCTGGAAGAGGCATACCTGTTCGTTCGCGATGTTGCCGCCAACGGAGATTCCGTTCTCTTTGTCGGCACCAAAAAGCAGGCTCAGGATTCCATTAAAGAGGAAGCCCTGCGTGCCGGTGCGCACTATGTCAATGCCCGTTGGCTCGGCGGCATGCTGACCAACTTCAAAACCATCCGCAGAAGAATTGCTCGGTTAGAGCAGCTGCGTGCCATGGAAGAGGACGGTACCTTTGATGTGCTCCCCAAGAAGGAAGTGGTCAAGCTCAAGTTGGAAATTGAGAAGCTTGAGAAGTTCCTCGGCGGTATCAAGGACATGAAGAAGCTCCCCGGAGCCCTCTTTGTTGTCGATCCCAAGAAGGAGAAAATTGCTGTTTCCGAAGCAAAGAAGCTCGGCATTCCCGTGGTCGCGATCGTTGACACCAACTGCGATCCGGACGAGATCGATTATGTCATCCCCGGAAATGACGATGCAATCCGAGCGGTTAAGTTGATTGCCGCAACAATGGCGGATGCGATTCTCGAGGGCAAGCAAGGCGAGCAAACAGCCGCTGAAGCCCCTGCCGAAGAGGCTGCGGAAGCGGCCGACGCCGAATAATTAAAAACCGAAATCAGCCTTCTTTGCATTATGCCTTGAAGGCTGAATTTTTCACGAATCAGGAGGAATAAAATATGGCTTTTACAGCGAAAGACGTCCAAGCACTGCGTGAGCGCACCGGTTGCGGCATGATGGACTGCAAAAAGGCACTGACCGAATCCAACGGTGATACCGACAAGGCAATTGAATTTCTGCGTGAAAAAGGCCTTGCCGCGGTTGCAAAGAAGTCCGGCAGAATTGCCGCAGAGGGTCTGGTTTATGGGCTGGTAGACGACGCCAAAAAGGTCGGCGCTTTGATTGAGGTTAACTCAGAAACCGACTTTGTCGCCAAAAATCAGAGCTTTGTAGACTTTGTTGCTGCCTGTGCCAAAACCGTCATTGATGAGAACCCGGCAGATGTGGATGACTTGTTGAACAAAACGATTTCCGGCGGAAACGAAACGGTTGCAGCAGCGCTGCAGGAAAAGGTTCTAACCATCGGTGAGAATCTGAAGATTCGTCGTTTTGTCCGCATGGAAGGCGATCTTGTCACCTATATCCACGGTAACGGCCGTATCGGTGTTATGGTTAAATTTGCGACCGACGTTGCGGACAAGGATGGTTTTGCCGAATACGCAAAGGACATTGCCATGCAGATTGCCGCTGCCAATCCGCAGTTCTTGAATAAAGAAGCGGTTCCGGCCGATACAATTGCCAAGGAAAAGGAAATTTTGACCGTTCAGGCCATTAACGAAGGCAAGCCCGCCAACATCGCCGAGAAAATGGTTATGGGTCGTATCAACAAGTACTATAAGGAAGTTTGCTTGACTGAGCAGCTCTTTGTTAAAAACGATGAGCTGACAATCAACAAATACACCGACCAAACAGCAAAAGCCCTCGGCGGCAGCATTGTTATTGCAGACTTTGTTCGTTTTGAAAAGGGCGAAGGCCTGGAAAAGAGAAATGACGATTTTGCCTCCGAAGTTGCCGGAATGGTAAAATAATCTCTCATAACAAAATCGGCCGTTTTTAAGGCCGGACAAAAAGCTATTGCACATGAACGCGAAACGCCTTTGTTTTGCTCATGAGCAATAGCTTTTTATGTTGGTTGCAGCTCGGTGCCAGTTGTTTTTTACCGTCTCGGGATGTCTCTGCCCTGTCACATTTCGATAATAGATTTTAATTTATCTTTATACCGGCTATTTCCCACGCAAAAATCGGTGCCGGTTTGCCTTTTTTCACTGACAAACAGCGTTTGCTGCGGCAATATTTACTTTTTCCGTTTTTATTAAGACTGCATTAATTCTGTCCCGGAATAATAATGCGCAAGTATCGCACGATAATCGGCCCCTTGCCGCGCCATAAAATCCGCGCCATATTGACTGAGACCAACCCCATGTCCGTAGCCGTGCACCGTAAAAGTCAATTTCCCGTCGGAAACAGACACGGTAAAGACTGCACTTCGCAGCGAAAAAAGCGTCCGTAGCTGTTGCCCTCGAATTTTGGTGTTTCCCGCCATCACCTGTAGCACAGTGCCGGACGGAGAGGTTTCAATCTGCGTCAGCAACTGTGCATCATTCTCGGGCAGCTTAATATTTTCATAAGCGCTTGTCAGCATTTCTCGTGCTTTTTGTGTCGGCAGCGTAACGATTGTTTCATACTGACTGCAAAACAAATCCCCTTCACTTTCAACCGCCGTAAGATACGGCACCGCCTGGCCCCAAACATTTTCCGCCGCCTCTGTTTTACCGCCGGACATGGCATGATATGCCGCTAAAATCGGTTTCCCGTCATAGGTAATGACCTTATAAAGTGCTTGTTCAACCGCATTACACATCTTTTGTCGATACTGCGTATACCGTTTTCCCCACCGATCTTGAAATTGTTCCGGTGCAGCGTAACCGATATATTTCCCGCTCTCTGCCGTTGTCACAATATCCTCGCCGGCGCTTTGGCTTCGTAACGCATTTGTGTAGATTGCCACCGCCTGTGCAATCAATGCTTGCGAATGAAAGGTTGGCGGCATTTCACAGCATAATGCTCCAAGCACATACTCCTTGGCCGACAGCTGCAGTGTTTTTTGCCAAGTCTTATCATAGATTTTGAAACGGCGTCCATTTTTGTTATTTGATTGGAACACAAAGGCTGTTAGCGGCAGAAGGGTAATGAGCAGCAGTATTGTTAGACTTTTTTGCAGCATTGCCTTCATAAAACCTCTTCCTTCGCACGGATTCGGCAGTATTCGCTCTTGACTTTACCGCCGTTTTGTTTTAAAATAACCATAGTATATTTTAAGTCCTGACAGACAAGCTGTCTTTTTTTAATGTATGCCAGATGAATTCCGAAAAGACCTGCCACGCAAGCTTTTTGGTTCCCTTTTTTGAAATTTATTCACTTATTTAGGAGATGTCATCTTGAAAAACCTGCTTTGCAAAAAAAGCTATTTTTTAACTGTTTCTATAATTTCTCTACTGGCAATTTCCCTGCGGACTCTAACCCTTTATGCAAATATAGACCCATCCACCGGTTTTTACAAAAGCCGCAGCGCAGCCGACCGGGTGCTGCTTTTGATTCTGCTGGCAGCGGCTTTATTATTCGGCGTTTGCTGGCAGTTTGTTTTGAAGCGTCGCGCAGTGCTTCCGGTAAATCTTAATTATGATTTCGCTCCGCTTGCAAACCAGCGTCCCTTGTTTGCAATGATGACTGTCGGCTTTGCCGTCAACACTTTTTATGAAATCTTTCGGCTTGCAAACCCCATGCCCACCGACAACCCTAACGCAAACATAACTCTTTTTGCTGTTATGACAACTCTGCTTTCGGCAGCCAGCTTGATTTTCTTTTTAATGCTCTCTTTTTTGATTGAAAATCAGCATATCGGTCAGTCAGGCCTTTGCCTCGTAATAGCTGCGTGGGTTATTTTTCGTATCCTGCGTGATTTTGTCAGCTTTACCACTCTGTTTTATATTTCAAAAAATCTGCTCGACATTCTTTATCTTTGTATGCTGCTGATTAGCATTTTGTCTGCGGCGCGTGTTTTTTCCGACGTCGACCGAAAAAAAGGGCTGCGTCTCTTTCATATCGTTACACCCATCACCATTGTGCTGGGCTTTGTTTTGTCAATACCGGCCATTTTTTGCTTTGTTTGCGGATCTGAAAGCGTCGGCGGCTCAGATGTGTTTATGCATTTTGTTGATTTGACTTTGTCTGTTTTTCTGTTTCGCTGTGCCCTGTTTTTTTACCGGGAAGCCTAAATGGCCGAAAACCCCGGCGCGATTCACGCGCCGGGGCTTTTATTTTTATACGCTGCCATACCATTTTTCGCACAAGCAATCGCCATAAGCTTTATATATGTACAAAACACGCTGTTTTTGCTTGCGAAATTTTCATTGCGGGTTGCCTTTAAACCCTTTTTCTGCGTGTTTTTTAAGTTAGGTTTGCGTGCAATCTTATATCCCTTCTGTGTCCAACCGGCAGAGGCAATTTAGCTTATACAACGTTATCATTCTTCCTGTGCGCACAAGCCGATTTGTGCGCGCAGCGCACGAAGCTTTTCTTTCATCTCCAAGGACACCCGATTGCTTTCCAACGCCTTTTGAATTGCCTTGCGACGTGTCCGGGCATCTAATTGGTCGGTAGATAAAAAAGCAAAGGCACTTTCCGGCTGATAAGCAAGTGCCGTTGCAAAATACCATGCAACCATCATATACAAATAATAATCTCCACGCCGCACCGCAGCTACCCAGTCGAAAAAACTCGCCTGAAAATCATCCTTTAAAAAATAAATCATTAACATCCGAAGCCAAAAACGCACCGCATAAACCGATTTTTCGGTAAGCCCCGCTTTCATCACCGGCAACAACGCCGCTTTATTTTGAGCAAAAATCCGAGGAGAGATGATATCACAAGTTGCCCAATTATCCACGTATGGCAAAAATCGCCGCAGCGCGACAACACAGGCGTCAAAATCGTAAATTTGTTCTATCAACAGACCATGCAGGCAATTTTCTTCATAATAATTATGCGGCAGCACACTCAAAAAAAGCTCCGTCTGCTCCGAGGAAAGCGTTTTTGCGTATCGGCGCAATTGCGGTATCCGGACGCCGAGAATTTTTTCTTTATCAACTGTCGGGATCAGCCTTGCCTGAAACTCCCGGTATCCAGCATCTGAAAGGGCTATCAGGTCTTTTTGTATTTCCATGCTGCACCGTTCAATTTCTTCATAATTATAGTGCTGCATTGTCCCCCTCCTTTTCAAAAAATGCCGCCGGCGTCAAGGCGCCGGCGGCATACCACTATGAAAACCTTTTTATTGCAGGTCGTTTACCCAATCAGTATCGGGCTTTGAGCTGGAGGACGACGACGGAAGCGCTTCATAAACATATAAAATCACAGTCTGTCCCTGTGAAATATCAAGGCGCGTTCCTTCTTCCTTGCTCATTTTCGCAACCACCTGCGGATCCCCGTAGGTCCCTGTCAGCGTCTCGACCTCATAACGGATAAATTTATCATTGAGGGTGTCCTTAGCATAGTCGACATTTCTACCGACCAAATCCGGCAACACCCGCCATTTAGAGCCGCGGCTGACGGTCAGCGTGATTTCGGTTCCGTTGCTTTCAACCGGCGTACCGGCCTCGACCGACTGCTCAACAACAGTTCCCTCCGCGTACTCCTCGTTATAGTCATATACTGTTTTAAATTTGTATTTTTCAGTATAATCCGTGTCATTAATAATAGCATCGACATTCCGGCTCACAAAAGACGGGACTGCATACAAAAATCGCGTCTTGGAAGAGGTCTCGGACGACGAGCTTTCCGAGCTAACCGAAATCGAAGAAAGCCCTTTACTGGAAACATTACTCGGTTTTTTTCGCGGAAAAAGAGTCAACATTAAAACAACGATGATCAAAATCAACACCGGTGCGCTGATCGCGACCGAAATCGCAGCATATCGTGCGCCGTTTTTCTTGTCTTTTTCTTTTTCTTTCACCACAGGTGCTTCCGCCTGCGGATTCTCCGAGCCATCACCGAAGTCCATCACCTGAGACAGCTCCGCAATCAGCTCTCCGACCGTTTGCGTGCGCTTTTCGGGCGACAACTGCATAGCCGCCGTCAACGCATTGGAAACATTTTTAGGAATACTTTGATTCAACGTGCTGGCCGAAACCAAATTGTCATTTGCGACCCGGGAAAGTGTTTCCACCGGCATTGTACCGGTCAGGGTACGATAAATAGTTGCGGCAATAGCATAAACATCCGTATAGGTATCCTGCCATGCGCTGGAGGTGTATTGCTCAGGCGCCGCATAACCGGCATAAAGCTGTGCTACCAACTCACTGCGAGCCGTCCGAGCAGGGGCAATATCAAAAGAAGTCAGCTTAAGATTGCCGCTTCGGTCGACCAAAATCGTCTCCGGGCTGATGCCGCGGTGCAGCAATTCGCAATTATGTATTGCATTCAGGCAGGAAAGCAGCGGCATAAACAGCTGCCGTGTGTCCTCCCAAGACAAATACCCGCCGTTCTTCTTCAAAAACTCTGTCAAGGTCATCCCTTCAACAAACTCTAATACTGCATATGCGGTATTATTCGCCTCAAAAACGCCCAGCACATGTTCCACTTCTGTAAGCGTTCCCAGCTTCATCAAACGCTGCGAAAGCTCCAAGAAATCCATTTTCAGGGATTTATATTGAATCTCACTGCCGGTGTTGACCCGGACTGCCGGACTGCCCTTTTCGCGAGAGGCCAGATTTTCCGGCATATATTCCCGGATTTTGACCTTGCAATTCATGATTGCGTCATAGGCAATATAAGTTGCACCGCAGCCGTTATAGGAGAGTACCTTTCCGACAAGATACCGCTCCTGCAGTACGGTGCGCGGCGCCAAATAAGCAGGCAAATAGGGAGAACCGTCCACATAACCGCAACGCAGGCATTTAACAACGCCTTCTCCTTTTTCACGCATGCATCCCATACAAAGATTTTCCGGATTCATGTATTGCTCACTCCTGTTCTCTGAAACCGTTTTTTGCACCTAAATTATACTACAAACCGTCCGAAATATCAATCCTCGGCAATTGCCGCCTGAAACTGCGGCCAAAAGCCGTAACCGTCCGGCGTAAGAGCCGGCATACCGTAAATATCATGCCCCGGGAAATGATTCCCCTCAATAAGCAACGGCCCGTCCTGCTGGAACGCAATATCCCAGCCGACATAGGCTATCTCCGGCACTCGAAGCGCAGCCTGTTCAACCATTGCGCGCCCCTCTCGAAAGAACGGGATTTCAAAGCCTTGAATAACAGTCCCGGTGTCCGGATGTTTTTGGTACACAACACCGTTTTTATCTGCAGCGTCGGTCTTGATACAGCCGGTATCCACGTCCACTAATGCCGCCATCCCTCCGCTGTTTAAATTATCCACCAGGGTGTTTCCGGCGCCGATGCGGATAGCGCAAAAAACAACATGCACTTTTCCGTTATGTGTAATTGTGACCATACGCACCGTATTAACGCACCCCGCAAACAACTCATTGAGCTTTGAGTGCTGCACAATAATTTGCTCGGCAACCGTCTGCCCCGTCTGCAGACAGTGTTGCCGCAAGCTTTCCGGGTCCGAAAAATCCGAGATCTTCAGCTTTTCTATCCCTTTCCCGCAGGCTCCGTCACAGGGCTTGACAATTATTTCGGCGTGACGGCCGCAAAATGCTTGCAATGCGGCCTCATCTGCCGAAGAAAGATCCAGCCAATCCCGATGCAGACAGTCGGCAAAGATTTCGTTGAACTCGTTTTTTCGGTCGAATTTATGAAAGCTGTCCGGCGCATTAAACCGACGAACCAGCGCATTATTCATGCCGCGCGTAATTTGCGTTTTACGCTGAGCGCGATTGAGCCGATAAAACTCAAAAACCACATAATCCATGTAGCCGGCCATGTAGCGAAAACCGCAATAAATCATATCAACAAGCGTTATAAAGCAGGGGCGGCCGGTCCGTTTTCGGACCACCCGCGCCTGGCGCATCATATTTTTAAAATCCATTCCGCGAATTCGTGCGGCCAAATATTTCAGCTTATTCACCGGACTCCTCCGCTCCGTTCTTTTCAGACTGCTCGTTTTGCTGCCGAAAGGTTTTTTCGTTTTGAACCGTTCCGTCTATTCCCTCGGTGCTTTCTTTTGAAAAAAGGACTTTCAGCGTCAAAAAACAGATTTTTAAGTCGTTTAAAAAGGAAAAATCATTGATATACAAAAGATCCATCTTGAGTTTGTCCTGCGGAGTGGTGTTATACTTGCCGCGAACCTGTGCAAGACCGGTCAGGCCGGCCTTAACATTCAGCCGGTATACAAACTCAGGGACCGTTTTCACATATTCCTGTATAAAAATATCTCTTTCGGGACGCGGGCCGACAAAGCTCATATCCCCAATCAGAATATTAAACAGCTGTGGCAGCTCATCAAGTCGGACAGCCCGCAATTTTTTGCCGATTTTGGTCACCCGAGGATCCTCTTTTACAGACAATGTCGCCCCGCTCAGCTGCTCGGCGTTTTCCACCATGGTCCGAAATTTTAAGACCTTAAAAGGCCTGTAATTCTCGGTGATTCGATCCTGCTTATAAAAGACTTTACCGCCGTCATCATGTTTGATAAGACAGGCGATCGTAAGCATAACCGGCGACGTCAACACAATGGCAATCAGCGAAAAAACTATGTCAAACAACCGCTTTATCAGTTTTTCTTCCATCGTCAGCGTCATTGGCTTGCAGGAAAAGAACGGAATATCATCAATTTGGACCAAATTTGAATTGCGAACGGCAATCTCATAAAGCTCCGGCAGTATATAAATATTCTTATTAAGCGCCAGACAGTACTGTGCCACCTTTTCCCGCTTTTTGCTTGAAAGATCCAGCAAAAAAACCGCTTCGCTCTGACATATGGCATAATAAAGGTTTGCGTCCTCATAACTGATGATCTCAGTAATGTTATACTTATCGGCATAGCCGCGAATTTTTTGGATATAGCTATCGATATTTTCCAAATCATAACAAACCACAACGGCGCGCTGCGGTTTTTTAAAAGCACGGTAAATCAGCCGCGAAATGCTGGCCCATACCGCCACAGCGACAAGCTGCAGCAGAATAGTCAAAAACAAGTCCGTCGCCGTAAACCATACAAACGAATACGTCCTGATAATTACAAGTGCGGCTAGGTCACTGAGCAGCACTGACGCTGCACCTGTCACTATAAGCTCCAGCGCACGCTTTTTCGTGACGTCAAAGGAGCCGGTCATATACAGAAAAAGCGCTGAGAAAATAACAATCGGCACAATGGTCGCGTGATTATCAATCGGCACGCTGCCGTGGCAAAACCAGTCTTTCAACGCCACAACAAAAACAGTAGAAATCAACGCAATCTCACAAAGCGCATCCAAATAATAAAGCGACCGACCGAAATTCCGAACGATTTTTTTCATCTTGTTCCCGTCTCTTTGATGCTCATTATGTTTTAAAAACAGTTTTCCGCCGCGGTTTTTGCACTGCTGCGGTCGGTGCAAACAATCAGATAAACATAATTCCCATTCGACCCGATAATGGCATTGTTGATCTTATCGGTCTCGGTAGGGACATAATCCACAAAGCTGTCGTACAGCTCTTGCTTGCGCTCCTTGAGCACCTCCAGCATATCCTCGACATCTTGGTGCTTTTTCATTTTAAAAACGGCAATTTCATCCGCCAGCGCACCGCTGGAACAAACCCGCACCGTATAGCTGTCGACCGCGTCTAAATCCAGCCCGTAATACCGACGGGCAATGTTATCGTCGGTAAGGTCGATCAACTCATCAAAGCTGCCGGATTTCTCAATGGCGTCCGCAACAGCGGCCGTGTCCGGCGTTTTTCCTTCTTTTTTGCCGCAGCCGCAGCACAAAACTGCAAGCAGTCCCATAATCAAGGTCAATATTAAAGCTGTTTTTTTCATAAAAACGCCCTCCTTTATTCGTATCTCGAGGTATGCCGACGTACATATTCAATCCATGCTGTGTAAAGCTCGGATTTGAAATGCACACCATCCGTACTCATCTGAGGTGAAAGGTACCCATCCGGGGAGGCAATGGCACTGTATACATCCACAAAATACATTTTTCTTTTCTCAGCAAGCTTCAGAAGCCGGCTGTTAAAGGTTTTAATATTAGCAAGCGTTAGCCCGCTGGATTTCTTCGCCTTTTCCTGCGTGACCGGCGGCAAAGATTGCAAATAAAAAATTGCTTTGGGATTATCTTTTTGCAAAACATCCAGCACTTTTTCGTACTGTTCTATCATCGCATCCAAGCTCATCCAGTCGATTCCGTTGGTTCCCAGCATCAGATAGATTTTGGACGGCGCCGCCGCACGGACGGCCTCCGGAATCGTTACTTTTTCGCCGGCCTGATTGCGAACCGATTTGGCAGTCAGTACCGTTTCCAGGTTGATGCCGGTGGATGCAATAACCTTAGTGCCGGTCAAGGCCGAATACAGGTCAATTCCCGTCGTAATAGAATCGCCCACAAAGACTGCGTCGGCAAAATACGCTGTTTCGCGCATATCGGACTCGCCGAGCGGCATTGAAAACCGATTGGGATCCGGCGGAAGCTTAGAAGAAACCGCAGTTTTGGAAGAAACAGATGAAGCCGCTCCGGAGCTGTCTGTCGAGACAACCTTCTCCGAGGACACCAAGTCCGACGCATCCGGCCGGACCGCAATAATATTCTTATCGGAGGCATTGCCGGAAAACAGCCATACCACAGACAGAATCAAGGCAACAGACAAAAAAAGAGCCAGTGCCGACAAGGCTGTCAAGGTGCTGTTAAGCCGCACCGCGTAAGTTTTGCTTTTTTTATTAAAAACGCTCCGTTTATCCGACATGAGGCTCCCTCTCGTTTCCTTTCCGATTAACCGTTTTATTATACCATTAATATCATAATTTGTCAATTCCGGCCCGTACAAATCCGCCGTTCGTTTATAGTCTGCACCCTTTTGGAAATTTCATGCAAAAAGGCGGCGCCGCAGCGCCGCCCGACTATTAAAGATTTGCACTTTTCAAAAAGCTTTTCAGCCGTTCGGATTTCGGATGATAAAAAAGCTCCTCCGGATTTCCCTCCTCGGCAATCATGCCGCCGTCCATGAAAACAACCCGGTCGGCAACGTCACGCGCAAAGGCCATTTCATGCGTAACTATCACCATCGTCATCTTTTTCTCGGCTAAAGCACGAATAACCGATAACACTTCCCCGGTAAGCTCGGGGTCCAATGCACTGGTCGGCTCGTCAAAGAATAGGACTTCCGGTGATAGTGCAAGGGCCCGTGCAATAGCCACCCGCTGCTGCTGTCCACCCGAAAGCTCGCAGGGATAGGCGTTTTCTTTATCGGAAAGGCCCATTTGACCAAGCAGCGCACGCGCCTGTGCCAAGACCTCGTCCCGCGCACGTTTTTGAACGCGAATCGGTGCCTCAATGATATTTTGCATCACCGAAAGGTGCGGGAATAAATTGAAATTTTGGAAAACCAATCCGAAATAGCTGCATATCCGTCTACGGTCGGCGCCCTCTGCATAAACATGGTCTTGCAGCAGGTACTCCCCGTTATAGGCGATGCTGCCGCCGTCCGCCCGCTCAAGCAGCGTTGCACACCGCAAAAGTGTAGATTTCCCGCTGCCGGAAGAGCCGATCACGGCAACGGTTTGTCCTTTTTCGACCGAAAAAGAGATGCCGTTGAGCACATCGGTTTTCCCAAAGCCTTTTGTTAAATTACAAATTTCCAAAACTGCCATAACGGCACCTCCTTACACCTTATAATAACTGAGCTTCTTTTCGATATAGCCGAACAACAGCGTCAACAAACCACAGAAAGCCAAATAATATACGCCGGTAAAGAACAGCGGCCAGATAAGGCCCTTGGCGGCAAATTTTTCAGCCACTTTAATAATCTCAATAATGGAAATTACCCGAACAAGCGAAGTGTCTTTCACCAGTGTGATAATTTCATTGGACATCGGCGGAACAATTCTCTTGATAACCTGTGGAAGCACAATCCGAAAGAAAATTTGTCCCCGGCTCATTCCGAGCACCTGGCCGGCCTCATACTGACCACGGGAAATTCCTTCAATCCCGCCGCGATATATTTCGGAAAAGTAGCAGGCGTAATTGATGACAAAGGTGATCAGTGCCGCCAAAAAACGGTTATTGGCAAAAATCGGAGCACCGAAAACAATCCCCGGAACATAAAAAACCACCATAATCTGAAGCATCAGCGGCGTTCCGCGAATAATCCAGACAAAAATCTTAACAAGATAAGACAACGGCCGAAATTTAGACATGGAACCGAACGCAAAAATCAGCCCCAACGGCAACGCAAACAGCAGCGTCAAGGCAAAAAGCTTCAGCGTAACCCCAAATCCGGCTGCCAGCGCAACAAAAATATCCCCAAAACGATACATGTATAAGTCTCCTTATTCCCCAAACGCAGGACGACGGCGGCGGGAAAATTCCCGTCGCCCGTCGATTATTCCCCTATTGAAAAATCTTAATCCGCAAGCGCATCCTGCAGGCTGTATTTCTCCGCCAGCTTCTTCACGGTACCGTCTGCTTTGAATTCACGAAGAATCTCATTGACCTTCGCCGTCATGTCGCTTCCTTTGCGGAAAGCCACAGCATAATATTCCTCTTCGGTCTTGACAACGCCGTCCAAAATGGCAAGGCTTGAAAAGTCGCTGCCCTCTTTATTGATGAGGTAATACGCCATAATGTAGTCGATCACGCCGGCATCAACCGTTCCGGCAAGCAATTCGGTCAACACATCTTTTTGAGCATCCTTTTCAATATAAGTGGCGTCCGGCAGCTTTTCACCGATAAACTTCTCACCGGCCGACCCGCTTTCGGCAGCAATCTTGACCTTAGAAAGAGCCTCAATGGTGTTGAGCTTTTCCTTGTTCTTCCCGGCAACTACCAGCACCTGACGGTTGCGCATATAATAGTCGCTCATGCTCATGTTTTGGGCACGTTCTTCGTCCCAGGTAAGGCCGTTCCAAAGGCAGTCAATCGTTTTAGAAGCCAACTCGGTTTCTTTTTTCTCCCAGTCAACCAACTGGAACTTTACGCTGACGCCCAATTTTTCGCCAACCTTTTTGGCAAGCTCGGCGTCAAAGCCGGTCCACTCATCACCGGTCATGCCGGCCGCCTGATAATCCATCGGCTCAAAATCGGTAATGCCGACAATCAAAGTCTTTTTGTCCAGAATATAAGCCGCGTCTGTCTTGTCCTCTTTTTTGCCGCAGCCGACAAACAAAACAGCTGTCAGCACAACGGCGATCAATAATGCAATGATTTTTTTCATGGTTTTTTCCTCCGTTTGGTTTACTGTGCTATTAGTTTATCACTTTATTTAGCTAAAGTAAAGTGGTAAAATACCCAAACATCATAAATTTTTTAATTTTTTATTGGTAAAATTGCCCTAATTTATGCCTTTTGAAGAAAAATGCGGACAAAAAAGCCGCTGAGCAGAAATCCGGTGATGTCCGCCGCGACGGCCGCCGGAACGGTGTGACGCGTACGGCTGACACCGATTGAGCCGAAATAGACAGCAACGGTATAAAAAGTCGTTTCGGTGGAGCCGGCAATCACCGAAGCAACACGGCCGACAAAGCTGTCAGCGCCGTAATGAGTAAAAATGTCCTCCAGCAGTGCAAAGGACCCGGATCCGGAAAACGGTTTCAAAAGCATGAGCGGCAAGACCTCTTGCCGAATCCCGAGACGAGAGACTGCAGGCGCCAGCAAACCTGTTACCGCCTCCAGTGCGCCCGAGGCACGCAGCATGCCGACTGCCGTCATCAGTAAAGACAGTGTCGGGATCAACCCGGCAGCAGTTTGAAGCCCTTGGGAAGCGCCGATTGAAAATTCTTTAAGAATATCAACTCGCCGAAGCTTTGCGCAAAGCAAAACAGCGCAGAGAATCCCCGGCAAAAGGTACAGCGTCCAGTTCATTTCCTTTTCCTCCCGCTCAAGGCACGAAACATCCGGTCAGCAAAAAGACCGACCGCAAGAGACAACGCCGAGGTGCAAAGCACCGCCGGCAAAATATTCAGCGGATTTTTGCAACCGTGTGCCGCCCGTAAAACACAGAGCGTCGTCGGCAAAAGCTGTAATGAAGCACTGTTAAGCACCGCAAAGGTCACTTGGGCGTCTGTGGCACGAGGCGGCGTCGGATTTTGCTTCTGCAGCTCCCGCATGGCGGCAAGTCCAAACGGGGTTGCCGCATTGCCAAGCCCCAACAAATTGGCCGAAAGATTCATACTGATAAGCTCGGCGGCTCGGTCCCCCTTTTTTAGAAGCGGAAACAGCCGGCGAAGTAGCGGTGAGAGAAGCTTAGACAAAAGCGTGCACAGTCCGGCTTTTTGCGCAAGACGCATAACGCCGCCCCAAAAACACAGGCCGCCGGTCAACAACAGCACCAACCGCACTGCCTCCCCTGCCCCATTGACCGCTGCCTGAGCCAACGGCTGCGCATTCCCGAAAAAAGCAGCTGCCGCCAATGACAAAAGGCAGATCCCCAGTACCACAGTTCCCACATTATCCCTCTCCCGTTTTTTCCTATATATATTCCGCAATGGACTGCGGCATGCGCCCCTTGCTTTTTTTAGAAAAATATGCTATACTTTTTCAATAATAAAACGAAGGTTGTGTCTTTTTATGAAAAACCCTATTGTTCATATTAAAATGCAAGACAGTGCACTGACACCGATTGAAATCGAGCTTTTTCCGGAAACAGCCCCCAACACCGTTCGGAATTTTATTTCTCTGGTTGAGCAGCATTTTTATGACGGTCTTATTTTTCACCGGGTCATTCCCGGCTTTATGATTCAAGGCGGCGATCCGCAAGGAACCGGTATCGGCGGGCCCGGCTATGCCATTGCCGGTGAATTTTCCGCAAACGGGTTTGACAATAACCTTGCGCACACCCGCGGCGTCATTTCCATGGCGCGCTCCATGGACCCCGACAGTGCCGGCTCTCAGTTTTTCATCATGACGGAGAACGCCCCGCACCTGGACGGGCAGTACGCCGCTTTTGGGCGAGTCCTTGCCGGCATGGAAACGGTTGATACCATTGTATCGGCAGCCCGTGATTTCCGGGACAAGCCGTACGAGGATCAGGCGATTGAAAAAGTCACTGTGGACACCTTCGGCCAAGCCTATCCCGCACCTGAAACCCTGTAACCCCAAACAAGGAGAGATTTCATGCTTCAAAAGCATATGTTATCGGTCATAGTGCTGCTTGCCTGCGTCCTTCTTTCCTCCTGCCGGAAAGAGGTGCTGACAACGTCTTCATTAACCGCCGTCTCCGAAACTGCGGTGACCGAAAACACATTTTCATATCCGTACAACGCCTCCGGATGGGGAATGGCGGACGCTGAAGCTGACCTGCTGCGCCCCACCTTTATTTCAGCGGATGAAAACGGCGATATATTTTATTGCGCCGATTCCGGCGGCATCTACAAGCAGTTAGCTCTAAAAAATGCTCTTTCCAAGGTGTACGCCCACAACGCCTATACCTTTTCTTCGATTCAATATATCATGCCGCAAAAAATCAGCGTCGGCTACCGCAAAGAGGACGGTGCAACCGGGTACAGTGTGTTTGACCTCAAAGAAAAAACGCTTTCCGCTGCCATAATCGATCCGTTATTTGAGCAAAAAAGCATTTCCTCTCTGTTGCATTATGAAGACAAGGATTTTTTCTTGGCCGATAAGGGACATTACGGCCGCAGCACTTTATACTGTCAGCAAGACGGAAAGGTCACGGCCTTGGCACGAGAGGTCAATGAATTTTACATTATTCGCGGCCGTATTTTCTACAATGCCGGGTCCGCTGTTTTCTCCATGAATCCGGACGGAAGCGATACGCAGCTTATTCGTGAAACTCCGCACGACCTGAGCGGATTTATGGTCGTCGGCAGTCAATTATTGTACAGCACCGCCGACGCCACTTATATTGTGCAAATGTTTTCCAACGAACCGATCCGCCTTGCCGTTCAGCTCAATCTTTGGACCTGTACCGTCAGCAAAACAAACGCCTACTTCTGTGGTCGGGACGGCGGCATTTATACCGTTCCATTCAGCTCCGGCAACCTATTTAAGCTTTCAGATTACACCGCGGATTCAATTTGCTGTATCGGCGATTTCCTCTACTTATCCTCTACCACACCGGACGCGTATCCGAATTTGCCGCAAAAACAGCTTCTGCAAGGCGGCATTTGGCGATTTTCCCTGTCTGCTCTTTCTGGTGAAGCGACAGAGCCGACTCCGCCTACGTCCCAAAAGGGCGCCGAATCCGAGACCGTGTCCTCCAATTACGATTCCTCGGTTGATTTTTCTCTTCCGGAATCCTCTTCCGCTCCTGAGCCGGAGCGTTTCGGGCGATAATTGTACCGGACTTTAAATCTTAATTTCAAAAAAGCGCTTTCCTTTTTCGGGGATTTTCCGAAAGGCTTGCGCAGTTGTTCCAAAATCATTTTCCTTGCGCAAAACAAAAGTTAAGGCGGCAGAAACCTTTTGGTTTCTGCCGCCTTTCGTTGTTTGAACAAAACACAGCCCGTGTTCTTAGCGCCGTGCTGTCTGTGTTTTAATATTACCCCTGCAGCCCATCCGACTGGCGCTGCATGTCCTCAACAACAATGTCGAAGATACTGCCGAGCGACGCGCAATAGCGCAGTACGTCCCACGGCTCGTTGGTGTGAAAATGAATTTTAATAAGCTCGTCATCACCAACGGCAATCAGACAATCACCCTTAAAATTCTGTTCAAAGTACGCCCGAATAGCGTCCTCATCCAAATCTTGTCCCTCAATCAAAAGCTGAGTGTCATATTGATACGTTAACATATAAAAGCTCCTTTCAACAAATTATTTTAAAATCACCTTATGAAAGACCTTTTTCCCTTTGCGCACCTTTACGCCGTTCATCAATTGTTCTTTTGAAACAACAAAGTCAAAATCGGGAACGCGCTCGCCATCCACCGAAACGCCGCCCTGGTCAATCAGACGACGTGCCTCGCCGCGGCTGGAGACAAGCTTGCAGCAAAGCAGCAAATCGATAATGGCAATACCATCCCCGGAAAGGTCGGCAACATCCAACTGCGTTGTCGGCATACTACTGTCGTCTCCCTCACCGGAAAACAGTGCCCGGGAAGCCTCACGAGCCTTGTCCGCCTCCTGCTGACCGTGCACCAGTGACGTCAACTCATAAGCCAGCACTTCTTTTTTCTCATTGATCCGTTCAGCCGACCAGCTATCCATCTGCCGAATCTGATCCAACGGGATAAAGGTCAGCATCCGGATACACTTCATAACATCGGCATCATCAACATTCCGCCAATATTGATAGAAATCAAACGGAGAAGTTTTGTTCGGATCCAACCACACGGCGCCATTGGCCGTTTTGCCCATTTTCTTGCCCTCGCTGTTCATTAGAAGGGTGATCGTCATGGCATAGGCGTCTTCCCCTGTTTTTTTGCGAATCAAATCAGCACCGAAAAGCATATTGCTCCACTGATCATCCCCACCGAATTGCATATTGCACCCGTACTTCTTATGCAGATAATAGAAATCATAAGACTGCATGATCATGTAATTAAATTCCAAAAAGCTTAAGCCACGCTCCATGCGCTGCTTATAGCACTCGGCGCGCAGCATATTATTCACCGAAAAACAGGCACCGACCTCCCGCAAAAGCTCAATATAATTAAGCTTTAAAAGCCATTCGGCATTGTTCACCATAATGGCCTTGTCTTCACCGAACTCAATAAAGCGTTCCATCTGCTTTTTAAAACAGTTACAGTTGTGTTCAATAACCTCCGGTGTCATCATGCTGCGCATATCCGTTCTTCCCGAAGGATCCCCGACGTACCCGGTTCCGCCTCCGATCAAAACGACCGGCCGGTTTCCTGCCATTTGCAGCCGCTTCATCAAACACAGCGCCATAAAATGGCCGACATGCAACGAATCCGCCGTCGGGTCAAAGCCAATATAAAAACGTGCGCCGCCGCGATTGATAAGCTCCCGGATTTCTGCTTCATCCGTCACCTGTGCAATCAGGCCGCGCTCTCTGAGCTCTTCATAAATTTGCATGACAATTCCTCCTTGAAATAAAAAATCCTCCGCCCCTTTCGGGACAGAGGGCGAAAATCCTTCGCGGTACCACCTCTGGTTCAAGCCCCTCTCGCAAGGCGCTTCTCGGCGTGTATAAAAAAATACACCTGCGCGTTAACGGGCGCACCCGGTATGCCTTACAGCCACGGCTCCAGGCAACGGCTCGGGAGGGTATTTCACCGCAAAAAAGCCCCATTCTCGCACCACCCGAATGGTCTCTTCAGCACTTTTTTTGCGCTACTGTGTCTCCGTCAATGCCTTTGACAGCTACATTATACCATATGTTATTTTGAAATGCAAGCGGCATTTTCGTCCTCTGAAAAGAATAAAACCGCTTGATAGAAAACATCAAGCGGCAAGCAAGAATGAAGATTTTATCTGCAGATCCAAACCAAAGCAGTTCGGATTATACTCCAATGGTGATCCATCGGAGATTCGAACTCCGGACACCTTGATTAAAAGTCAAGTGCTCTGCCAACTGAGCTAATGGATCGCAATAAAAAATACATCATCGCGATGATGCTTGTCTATTATAGCAACATCCAAATCGTTTGTCAAGCGGTTGCGGTGAAAAAACTCTTCTTTTTTTTGCAATATGCGGCGCATCCATTTGCATACAATAAAACATCCCTAGAAAGGCGGCGATCGATTTTATGGTAATTCGACTGAAAAAATCGGTTTTGTTTTCACTTTGTGCACTTCTTCTAATGATTACGGGCGGGATTGGTCTACGTGTCCTCTCGGCTCCGAGCCGGGAAAAGGCGGATAAAGGTGTTTTTTTGCCTGTGCTGATGTATCACCACTTTTTACCGGAAAGCGGTCATCTCGGTAAATATGTGATTACGCCGCAGGCTTTTGAAAACGATCTTCTTCATCTTTTGTCGCTCGGTTACCACACAATCGGCGCTCAGGAGCTTTTGGACTTTGTTGACAACGGCGCCCCTTTGCCCGAAAAACCGGTTCTTATTACAGTTGATGACGGATATTATTCCTTTTATAAATATATTTTCCCAATCTTAAAAAAGCATTCCTGCAAGGCCGTTTTGTCAATCATCGGCTATTACAGCGAGCTTTACAGCCAAAACGGCGAAAGCAATCCCGTGTACTCCCATGTAACCTTTGAAGAAATTAAAGAGATGGCCGAAAGCGGTTTGGTTGAAATCGGTAATCACAGCTACCATATGCACGCGTTGCAGGGGCGGTACGGTATTCGGAAAAAAAGCGGAGAAAACGCGGTGCAGTATTTGCAGGCTGTCACAGAGGATACGCGCAAATGCCAAGCCCTTTTAAGCGAAAATTGCGGTATAACCCCAATCCTTTATACCTATCCGTTCGGTTTTCATTCCAAGGAGAGTGATGCACTGATTTGTAAGCTAGGCTTTCGGGCAAGTCTCATCTGTGAGGAGCGGGTCAATTACATCACACGAGAGCATGATTGCTTGATGAATCTCTGTCGTTATAATCGGCCTCACGGCATTGAGTTTTCCTCCTTTTGGAAAAAAATCGAACAAAAAATGAGCGAATAATCCATATAAAAATTTCAAAAATTAGTTGCGCAGCCCCTAAAAAAGTACTATAATGAAAACAAAGAGAAAAACGGCGAAAGGAAGAGGCTGCTCTATGAAGATTCTAGTCACCGGCGGAGCCGGCTATATCGGCTCTCACACCTGCGTAGAACTGCTGAATGCAGGCTACGAAATTGTTATTGTAGACAATTTTTCCAACTCCAAGCCGGAGGTGCTCAATCGGATTCGGGAAATAACCGGAAAAGACTATGCCTTTTATAAGCTGGATGTTGCGGACAAAGCGGCAATGTACCGTGTGTTTGACGAAACGCATCCGGATGCTGTCATTCACTTTGCCGGGTACAAGGCTGTCGGCGAGTCTGTAGAAAAGCCGCTGATGTATTATCGCAACAATTTAGACAGCACCCTTACCCTGTGCGAATTGATGGAAACCTTTGGTGTAAAGCGCCTGGTGTTTTCCTCCTCGGCCACGGTGTACGGAGTGCCTAAGACTGTTCCGATTCGGGAGGACTTTCCGTTGTCCACCACCAATCCTTACGGAACGACCAAGCTAATGATCGAGGACATCCTGCGTGACGTCTGCCATGCCGATTCAACCTGGAGCGTTGCTCTGCTGCGGTACTTCAACCCCATCGGTGCGCACAAAAGCGGCCGGATCGGAGAAGATCCCAACGGGATTCCGAACAATCTTCTCCCCTTTGTTTCGCAGGTGGCAATCGGCAAGCGCGAGTGTCTGTCGGTGTTTGGTGATGATTATGACACCCCGGACGGCACCGGCGTGCGAGACTATATCCATGTTGTCGATCTGGCGCAGGGGCACCTCAAGGCTGTTGAAAAGGTGCTTTCCTCAACCGGCATAGACGCATATAATCTCGGCACCGGCAACGGCTACAGTGTGCTGCAAATCGTCCGCGCCTTTGAAAAAGCCAGTGGGAAAACCGTTCGCTACAAAATCGCGCCGCGCAGAAGCGGCGATGTTGCCGCCTGCTACGCCGACCCCAGCTATGCCGCCGAAAAGCTTCATTGGCGTGCAGTGCATACGTTGGACGAAATGTGTGAAGATGCTTGGCGTTGGCAGAAAAACAACCCCAACGGTTACGACCAATAGGCGGTGGTACTATGATTCTGACAATTGACGTTGGCAACACCCATACCCTGTTTGGTATTTTTGAAAAAGATAATCTTACACTGACAGCCCGTATGGCAACCGACCGGCAAAAAACCGCTGACGAATATGCCATTGCCATCCGTAATTTGCTTTCGCTGCACACACTTTCGGCAACAGACATCTCCGGCGCCATCATTTCCTCGGTGGTTCCGCAGTTGTCCCCGGCGTTTCGGCGTGCCGTAAAAATGTTGTGCAACTGTAAAGTGTTTATTGTCGGTCCCGGCGTAAAGACCGGGCTGCACATCGGTATTGACAATCCGGCCCAGCTGGGTGCGGATCTGGTGTGTGTCTCCGTGGCAGCACAGCACAAATATCCGCTGCCCTCCATTGTTTTTGACCTCGGCACAGCCACCACCATTTCTGCCCTAGACAAAAACGGCACCATGCTCGGCGGCTCTATTCTGACCGGTGTGAACACGGCGCTGAATGCATTGGCGCAATCCACAGCGCAGCTGCCGCACATCAGCCTGGAGGGGCAGGTTCCGACCATCGGCAGCAACACAATTGACAGTATGCGTTCCGGCGCTGTTCTCGGCGCGGCTGCCATGATTGACGGAATGATTGCCCGGTACCGGGAGGTGCTCGGAGAAAACGCCTTTGTAATCGCAACCGGCGGTCTGGCGCCGATCATCCTGCCGCACTGCAAACAAACGATTCAACTTGACGAAAATCTCTTATTGGAAGGTCTGTACCTCATTTATCAGCGCAATTGCGCACAATAATAAAACCGTTGCAAAAACATCAGCACTGCATCCGGGTTGCCGGAGCAATAGCAAGGAGTGTTTTGAATGAAAATGAAAAGTTCGACCCGTTACCTGACCCTGTTGTCCATGTTTACCGCCGTCATGATCGTACTCTACTTTACGCCGCTTGCCTTTCTTCCGGTCGGCAGCATTACCCTAACCCTTTTGCAGGTTCCGGTTGCTGTCGGTGCCATTTTGCTCGGTCCCGGCGCCGGCGCCTTCTTGGGCGGCGTGTTTGGGCTCCTGAGCCTTCTTTCCTGCTTTGGCAAGGATCCGACCGGCGTCGTCCTGATGGGCATTTCGCCGTTGCGCACAATTTTGCTCTGCCTGCTGCCCCGAATTTTGATGGGGCTGCTTGTTGGATTGATCTTCCGTGCAATGCAAAAAAGAGACAAGACGCGCCCACTCTCCTATCCGGTTGCATCGGTCAGCGGAGCACTGCTCAATACGCTGCTGTTCCTGCCGACTATGATTTTGTTGTTTTACAACACCGATTTTGTTCAGTCCATGGGAAAAACCGGCTTTTTTGCCGTCTTAGGCGTCGTGTTTATGAGTGTCCTGCTACAATTTGTAGTGGAAACGCTGGTTTGTCTGTTTTTGGGCACTGCCCTTGCAAAAGCCCTTTCAAAACTAATTTAAAAGCAATTTTAAAATCCCGCTCAGCCGTATAGCCGAGCGGGATTTTTCGTGCTTTGATAAAAGTCTTTTGGTTCTTTTTTCAAGAAAATTACAATAAAGCACTATCCTGCAACACAAATCTAAGCCCTCCGATGGCGGCCGGTCTATGCTGCCATCGGAGGGCTTTAATATAAAAAATTCAGAAACGAAGGTTTATTTTTCACGAAGCATGGATTTGAGTTCGTTCATAAAGGCGCTGATGTCACCAAACTGGCGGTAAACAGAGGCAAAGCGCACATAAGCCACCTCATCGATTGGTTTTAAGTATTTCATCACCAATTCACCGATTCGATAAGAAGTGACCTCACGCTGCAATGAATTGGACAGCTCGGCCTCGATTTTATCCACCATGCGATCAATTTCCTCAATGGCCACCGGGCGCTTTTCACAGGAACGCAAAATCCCACGCACCAGCTTATCCCGGTCAAAAGCCTCCCGAGACTTATCCTTCTTGACCACAACAATCGGCACCGTTTCAATCACCTCATAGGTCGTGAAACGGTTTGCGCATTTCATACACTCGCGGCGTCGGCGAATCTTCTCATTTTCATCAGTCGGCCGCGAATCCACCACTCTGCTTTCGCTGTAGCCGCAAAAAGGACACTTCATGTTTTTTCCTCCTTCGGTAGAGGCTTTTTTCTTTATTTTAGCAAAAAAGCCGGTCAATGTAAAGCTTTTTTTCTCACCGGCTTTGCAATCCCGCTAAATAACCATAGCTTTCGAGCAGCTGTTCGGGACGCGAAAAGTTTTCCCGATAAACCTCAATCACACCGCCTCCCGCAAAGCCCCGACGCGACAAATTTTCAAACAAGGATCGAAAATCACGCGTCCCCTGCCCCGGCAGCAAGCAGTCCTGTGTGGCATTTGCATCATTCAAATGTAAATGACAAAGCTGTTCTCCCATAGCATCCATATATTCTTCAACCGGATACCCGCTGCGCTGTGCTTGCTTCAGATCCAACACAAAGCGAACATCCTCACCCAGCTGCTGCCGCATTTTACGCAGAAAAGCCGGCTCTCGACTGCGACAACGGGAAACGTTTTCCTGTGCAACACAAACACCGCTTTCACGCGCAGCGCGATAAAGCTTTTGGAATCTCTCAAAATATCGGTCATCGCTGTTTTTGCTCTCGGCACGATCCCCATGAAAGACCAAAATCGAGGCGCCAAGCCGGTTGCAAGCGTCAAAAAAACGCTGATAAAGCTTCAATCCATCCTCAAAACGACGCTCATAATCCGAAAAAAACAAGAGCGGCTCCAGGCCGGATGTAAACGGATGAATCGACACGACCCGAGTGCCGTTTGCACGCAAAATGGGTTGCAGTTGTTCTAAAAACGCCGGAGCAGCCTCGCCGACTGAATTGACAAACAGCTCAAGCTCCTGTACACCGTTTTCACAATAATACCGTACGGTATCCTCTATCAGAGCGGGGTATAAGCAAGCGGTTGAGATTCCGAAATCCATAATATGCCTCCGCATTGGTTTTGTTCTATTTTATGCCGAGCGCCGCTTTCAGGGCTTCTACCCGATCAGTCTTTTCAAAACGAAGATCAAGATCCTCTCGTCCCATATGGCCGTATGCAGCCAACGCACGATAAATCGGGCGACGCAGCTCCAGCGTTTTGATAATTGCCGCCGGACGCAGGTCAAAGACCTTATTCACTGCCGCCTCAATTTCCCCGTCAGGTACCCGCCCGGTACCGAAGGTGTCGACTGTCACCGAAACCGGGTGGGCTATTCCGATAGCATATGCAAGCTCGATCTCGCAACGCTCGGCAATGCCGGCAGCCACAATGTTTTTAGCAACATACCGCGCCGCATATGCAGCACTGCGATCCACCTTTGTCGGATCCTTTCCCGAAAAAGCGCCACCGCCGTGACGTGCATAACCGCCATAGGTGTCCACAATAATTTTGCGCCCGGTAAGACCGCTGTCTCCCTGCGGTCCGCCAATAACGAACCGGCCGGTCGGATTGATATAAATCTTTGTTGACTCATTCATAAACCGTCCCGGTATAATCGGCTCAATGACCTCCCGGATAATATCCTCACGAATGGCTTGAGACGAAATTTCGGGCGCATGCTGCGCCGAAACAACAACCGTATCGACTGCGACCGGGCGATTATCCTCATAACGTACTGTAACTTGGGTCTTGCCGTCCGGCCTTAAATACGGCAAGATCCCGTTTTTACGAACCTCGCTCAACTGCCGGGCAAGCTTATGCGCAAGCGAAATAGGCAGCGGCATAAGCTCGGGGGTCTCATTACAGGCGTAGCCGAACATCATACCTTGGTCACCGGCACCGTTGCGCTCTTCATCTGCCGCAGCGCCCTCTTTACGCTCCAGCGAATTATCCACACCCAACGCAATATCGCCCGACTGCTCGTCAATAGCAGTGAGCACAGCGCAGGTATTGCCGTCAAATCCAAGAGAAGCGTCATTATAACCGACGTCGCAAATAACGCCTCGGGCAATTTTAGGGATATCGATATAACAATCGGTGCTGATTTCTCCCATAATCATCACCATGCCGGTTGTTGCCGTGGTTTCACAAGCAACCCGCGCATTAGGGTCTTTTTCTAAAATGGCATCCAGAACAGCGTCCGAAATCTGGTCACAGACCTTATCGGGATGTCCCTCGGTTACCGATTCCGAAGTAAAAAGATGTGTTTTGGGCATATTTTTTTCTTCCTTTCAGCATAAAAAATACGGCGCTTTGAAACCGCAGCGCCGCTATCGCTCCTCATCTGCCGGTTTTTCCGCAGGATTTAGCACCTTTCGGCATTTGCCGCAGGTTGCCGGACTTCACAGGGCCTGTCCCTCCGTCACTCTTGATAAGGCTTATATTCATTTGTTGTCTTTTATTGTAGCACAAAATCAAAATTTGTCAACCTTTTATTTTGCAAAAAGCCCGCTCCATCGCCACAAACAGCGGATAAAACGGCAGCAAATTCAATGCCGCCTTAACAACATTCAGAAGCGTAGAGCCCCAAACGCCGACCATTACCGTCTGTACCGTAAACGGGATTCCGGCCACCGCAAAATACACCGGCATCAGCACGGCGTTGCTCAGCCAACCGGTCAAGACCGTCAGAACCAATGTGCAGACAGCCGACAGATAATAAACCGGGCCACTCATCCGCGGGCGGTGCAAAAGCCGCGCAAACCAGCGGCTGAAAAGAGCAATGGAAAGGCACATCTCCGAACCGATAATCGTGTTGACCAGCTCGCCGATTCCCAAAGTGGTGCTTTGAAACAGGTGCAATACATTTTTAAGCACCTCGACCAGCACACCGGCAATCGGTCCGACAGAAGCGGCAGCCGCCAGGGCCGGCAAATCCGAAAAATCAAGCTTTAAAAAATCCACACCCACAACCAGCGGAATTTCCGGAAAAATTAAGTAAATCACCGTGGAAACTGCAGCCATCACCGCCACGATGACACAGCGCATAAGCCTTTGATTTTGATTTTTCATATAATGACTCCCTTTCCAATTAAAACGCCCCTGTGCATAAAAATACACAGGGGCAAAAAAACGAACCCGAAACACCGTTATTTCATCCGGACTATACCGTCGGTCATGGAATCACACCATGTCCTGCCCGTTTTTCGGGCTCGCGGACTTGTCGCTTAAAAGCGCATCACCGCCGGTGGAGAATCGAACTCCGCCCCTAACTGTATTTCTTTCTTTATTATAGTCGCCCAGGCAGCGCTTGTCAAGACCCTTTACAGCTGCGGCGGTATTTTCTGTTGGTGCAGCAGATCCAAGGCCTTATAATAATGATCCAAGACCGTTTTTTCAAGATGTTCCCGCGCTTGACGCGTAATCGGATGCACCACGTCACGGAAGCTGCCGTCCTCCTCTTTTCGACTGGGCATTGCGACGAAAACGCGCTGCGGCCCCTCAATAACCTTGATGTCGTGCACAGCAAAATCTTCGTCGACCGTAATTGATACCAGTGCCCGCATCCTTCCTTCTTCATATAATCTGCGAATCTTTACCTGACTGATTTTCATGTCTCTCTTCTCCTTACCCGTCTTTGCTTTTCGGTTCGAGACCGCTGCCCCTATTATCGCCAAAAAAAGGAAAAACATGCATACTTTTTGCTTTTTTTGCGGATAGGGGTTTATTTTTTCTTTGTTTCGCAATATAATAGTAAGTAACGGAAACGAGTTTGATCGTAATCGGAGGGACTTTGCTTTGGCAATTGACTACAATATTTTAAAAGGAAAAAAACATATTCATTTTATTGGTATCGGCGGCAGCGGAATGTATCCGTTGGCGCAGATTCTGTTTGCGCAGGGATACTATCTGACCGGCTCTGACAACAATCCGGGAGATACGTTGACTGCTGTTAAAAATATGGGGATTCCGGTTTACATGGGGCATGCCGCCGAAAACATTGACGGGGCGGACCTGGTGGTGTACTCTGCCGCCATCATGAAAGACAACCCGGAGCTTTGCGCCGCCAGGGAGCGCAAAATCCCTTCGATTGAACGTTCTGTTCTGTTGGGGATTGTCACCAGCTGGTATCAAAATGCCGTCTGTGTC